>DATBEI010000031.1:0-58696 GCA_036269595.1 Candidatus Sulfotelmatobacter sp. | reverse complement strand
TTGGCCTTTTGCGGGAAGGAACAGACGTCAAGATTCAAGCGGAGTTCGATGGCGAACGATATAACGCCAAGACAGTAAGCGTGTTGTCGCATCCCTAGTATCGTGTCCCGCAAATTCGCAAATAAATTTAAATTGTCATCTTAAGCGAAGCGAAAGACCCATGCAACGCAGATTCAATTACATAGGTCCTTCGCTTTGCTCAGGATGACAGGGCTTATTTATGCCACGAATTTCCAGGACACATCCCTAGCAGGCTGCGGAAAAACTCCCCTCACCGCGATCACAGGGGCTGATGCCCACATGGATTCTGCGCGCTTTACGCGGGGCTAAAGCGCCGCTCTTCCACGAAGGCAGCTACATTTAGGAGTTTTTCCGTAGCCTGCTAAGCGGTTCAATTGCGCGATGGGCAGTTAGCTTCTCGCGGCGTCCAGTTCTGCGCGCTTGTTGCGCAACGACCGCACAATCAAGGAATCGCGAAACATGTAACGAACGGTGTGTCGAGCATAGCGAGTGAGGCTGCGCAAGTCGGTGTGGTGCCAGCAACAGAGATTCATGTTGGGAGACAAGCCACAGTAGAAACGGAAGCGGCGGTGCGCCGATTCCGGCATGGTCATCATGGCGGCCGACATGCGGTGATTTCCTTCGATAATAGTGAGCGGGTATTCCCCGTCGATGCCGATCAGCAGTACCGAATCCGGCACATGCTCCTCCTGGAGATCAGTCCCAATTTCCTTGAGCTTTTTCAGAAATCGATTGTGATCGCCGCGCGAGAGTTCCGCCTCGATGCGTCCAATCATTTCGGTGAGATAGAAGCCGCCTCCGGCGAAGCGCCTCCATTGATTGCGGGGGAAAGCACGCAGGCGGGCTACGTCGCGAGGCGCCAATTCGACCTCCCACCATTCCATGTCGGGAAGCAGTTCTCGCCACAGGCGGCCGCGCCGCAGGAACAGCAAGGCGCGCCGGATGAAATTCTCATTGCCATTGGAAAGATCGGGTCTCTCCACGATCTCCTTGAAGTCGGCGCGGTAGGAGTCGAACTCGGGATGATAGAACTCGCTGCGAAGAAATTCCGCTATGACCTCCTCTTCCGGCACGCGCCGCAAGCGCTTGAGCGGCTCCGGATGCGGAAGAGTTTGTTCCGGAGCCTCGTCATCTTTTTCGCGCAAGACGGGAATGGCGACGGCAACCAGCAACCCGCCCATTACGAACACTTGCACCAGAATTACCTGTGATAGAGAGCCGTGATAAATCCAGATTCCTGCGGCCAACAAGACGCTCGCGCCCAACTGCACCCATGCTCCGATTCCGGTGCGGCGCGAGATCTCATACATCATCAGCACCACGCCAATGCAGTAGATGGCAGTCATGCCCGCATATTGAGTCAGTAGAGGAGAAAAGCTGGCGGTAGTACCGAGCAGGAAGCGCTGGCCCAAGAGATGATTCCATAGGCTTTCTGGAACGAGTGCGACAGCCGCGATGAACACGGAAGTGACCGTTCCCACCAAAAATAGACCGGTGTAGAGCACTGAGCGGCCAACCTGGCGGTGAGTTTGACTGGCCGAAACCGGAAACATGCTGCTCACAACCGACCAACACAACATAAATACCACGCGTCCGACGAGCGCTACGGCGGCGTAGACTCCAGCTTCCGGCAAGGGGAAAAAATGCTTCACCAGCAGGATGTCGAGATTACTGAGAATCACCTGGCCGACGAAGTAGAGCACAGCCTGCATGCTCTCCCCGAAAGGCGCAACCTTGATCAATCCCGCGGTCTTACGGTAATGAGCGCCGGGTCCGCCCGCAAGATAGGCGGCGACAATGGAGAGCATAACGGCGATCATCACGCCAGTCACGCCCATGTTGAAATGGAGCAAGAGCAACGCGCCGATGAACTTGACCGCAACTTCGACCACTACGTTGATGGCAAGAGCGCGGAAATCGTAACAGCCCTGCATCTTTCCGCGACGAACTCCCAGCGGAATGTAGATTCCGGTCGCGATGGCCAGTAAGACCAGATCATGCCGCGCGGGCAGGTTGAAATACGACTTGAGATAAGCTGAGCCGATGCCGAGGACCAGGGCGATCCCGATGCCGACCTGCCAGGCACGTCGGATCATGCCAGCGTAGATTTGTGCTTTGGTGAGGAGTTCCGAATTGCGAGCGATGAACTTTGAGGTAACGATCTGGAACGCCAAGGTTACGGCGGACAACAACATGAGCAGGGTGTATAAAGCCGAGGCGTCGCCGAAGCCCGCTGCCCCTAGCATTCGCGCGATAAGAAGGTTGTAGAGCAGATTGGTGGCGGCCACCAATCCTGAACTGAATAGCAGGATGGCACTGCCCCGCAGGACGCGTTCGCGAAGAGCATCGAGGTGACCCGGCCGCGCCGGAACTTGGGTTACTGGTGGACTGGTCATAAAAAATTCGCGAGGTCAGACGGTCGGAGCGGCCTGAATGCGTTAAAAAGTGACTTGAGCCTCCGGAATCACCTGGGTGCGGCCGTTCCCAGGAAAGTCATAAAAGGTTTGCTGCACTACTCCAAAAGAAAACTGCAGGGGATAGCTCGTCGCCGTTTCGGGGCTAATGCTGCGCTCGCTGTTGCGTTCGCGAGTGTAGGTGATCAGGACGTTGGTCGATACGTTGTCGTAGGCATGAAAACTGCGTCCCGAAGACCATGCGCCTGAGGCAGTGAGGATCCAGTGATCCTTGAATTGGGCGTCAAGTCCAAAGCGCGGGCGCAGGGTTTGAGCAATCGCGTACTGAGTGCCTTCCACTCGCCAGGAACGCAGAAACTCCGCTACAGCCGTGGCACGGATGTGGGGTCCGAAAGAACGTTCCAACCCTGCGTAGGAAACTGTCTGGTAGTACTCATATACCGACGGTCCGAAGAGCAGGTCGCGGCCGCTGTAGCCGGTGAGGAATGCGGTCTTGCCCCAAGGCCGTCCCAGGCGGAAGTCGATGGTTCCGGAGAAGTCGCGGGAGTGCAAGTTCTGTTCGGTGAACGGGCCCGCTTCGCGAATCACGTTGCCCGACAAAGACAACCAGTTGGCGATCGAACTGGTGGACAAATAAAGGAACTGGCGGAACAGATTCTGGTTCATGTTGAACGGCGAAAGCGTATCGCGGCGCACCGCGTACTGCAGTCCTGGCATGAAGGTCAGCTTAATGTTTCCGATGCGCACCATGGGCGCCACCGAAACATTGAAGATGGTATCGAAGGTGTTACGGGGCTGGATCAGCAGAACACTGGGGAATGAGAGCGCGCCTTGCGCGTTGCGCTCGGCGACGAAGCCTTGGATGGCGGGGAAAGAATTGTTCGGCCGGAATTGAAAACGTGAATCGGCGAAGGTTTCAATGGTGCGGCGCGGCGGCGGCAACAAGGATCCCTGATTCTGCACGCCCAGCAGACGTGCGTCTTCCTGATAAATGTTTTCGTCTTCAAATACCGCCCCAACGCGTACGCCGGAGCCCAAGCCTAGCCGGTCGGTAATGGGACGGCCTTGCTGTTCCGCTAATTCCATTTCCGCCTGTTGGGTTGCCTGATCCTGGGGATCGATCTGGCGGGCCAGGATGAAATTCGACAGCGCCTTATCGTTTTGCCCAAGTTGGCGATACACATTGGCCTGCGCGACGAGGAAGGAATAGTTGTTCTTGCGGTCGGCATCGTCGGGCAGGCTGGCCAGTTGCAGTTGCGCGCTGCGCGTGTCGCCCAAGGCGAGGGAGGCATTGGCCATGCCGATGGCCACCGCAGTCTCATCGGCGCCGAGGGCCTGCGCACGGCCAAACATGCGCTGCGCCAGCGCGTACTCGTGAATGGCCATGAGAACATCAGCCGCATTCAAGTAGTCGTCAGCGGACGTCACATCGATCGTCGCGACCCTGGCCTCCGCGAAGCCGAGCGCCACTTGTTGTTGCGCCTCCGCGTCGCGTCCCTCTTCCGCAAACAAGCGTGCGAGGGCAAGGCGGACCTGAAGACGATTTTCATCGGAGCTCTCCATGGCTCGCTCGTATCTCTTCATCGCCTCATCGTGCCGCCCCATCACGCGCAGGGCATCCGCGGTCACGAGTAGTACTTTGTAATCCTTGCCGCCGATACGCTCCGCTGTACTGATCGACTGCATCGCCTCGGCGGGGCGACGCAACTGCGCGTAAGATTTGGCTAACTGCGCCGAAATCATCGCATCATTGGGCGCGACGGCCAATCCGGCTTGCAAAGTTTCAGCTGATTTCTGATATTTATGTTGGCGGAACTCGACATCTGCCAAAGCGATATAGGTGTTGGCGGAATTGGGATTAAATTTCAGCGCCAACCGGTACTCGCTTTCGGCGCGCGTCAGCATGGCTCGCTGGCGATAGCCTTCGGCCTTGACCAAATGGATGCTCTCCGACTCCGGAAGAAGGTGGGCGGCCACATCAGCCTCTTTCAACGCCGCAGTGGAACGCCTCAACTGCAGCAGGGCAAAGGCCAATCCGAGGTGCGCTTCACCATACTTTGGATTCAGAGATAGTGCTTTGCGGAAATCCTGTTCCGCTTTGGTGGCCAGGCGCAGATCGTTGTAGACATAACCGCGGTTCATATAGCCCACAGCGATGTTGGGATCGATGGCCAAAGCGCGCGTGAAATCCTGAACCGCATCTTCGTTCAATCCGCGATCGGCGTGCACGTAGCCCGCAATCAGGTAAAGATCGCGATCGTCTCGCAGCACGGGTTGATAGCGCTGAACCAGCGTCATGGCCTCATCGAGGCGCTTAAGGAACAAGAGATCGTAAGCAAGATAGTCGACGGCTTCGCGATCTTTTGGCAGTTTCTCGATCACCTGATAGCCGAGATCGGCAGATTCCGCGTAATTGCCGGTCATCGTCAGGTAGCGCTCGTGCTCGCGCATCACCTGGGGATTCTGCTGGACCGTTTCCGAAGCGCGCGCCAACCACCCTTTTGCCTGATCAAGATTATGGCCTTCGAGCGAAGCATTCATGGCACCGGAAACAATCAGGGGATTGCTGGGCGCTATGGAAAATGCTTTCAGATAACTTTGCTGCGCTTCCTTGAATTGTCGAGTCGAACTGTATAAATCGCCGAGTGCGAGGTAGGGCACATGGTCGTCGGGATGCTTTTTCTCGAGTTCAAGAAAGTAACGTCGTGCTGCCTCGTTGTCGCCCATTTCGCGCGACACGAAGCCAAGCGAACCGAGCGCGCTCGCGTTGGAGGGATCAATGGCAAGCGCTTCGCTATAGGTCTTGCGAGCTTCTTCTTTGCGATCTGTCTTCCACAGAAGATTGGCGTAGTTCAGAAGCAAAATGGGGTTGCGAGGCTCGATCTGAATGGCCTCTTTGAAATCTTTTTCGGCGGCATCCACGTGGCCCTGAGCGGCTTCTGTAGCAGCGCGCAGCCGCAAAAACTCGGGGCGGGTGGGGCCTTGCACATCGATTCCGCTGACTTCTTTAGCGGCGTCGTTGGTGACGCGCTCGGCGTTAGCGTCGTCTCCGGCATCGCGATACACCTGAGCAAGATCCACGCGCAACGAGATGGGGTAGAGAATTCCTTCAGGCACGCCTTCGGGCAAGTGCGCCAGCGCCGCCTCGTATTCGCGGATGGCGTCGGTGTTGCGGCGCTCGGCGGAATCGAGCCGCCCGCGCAGGGCAAATACGCGATAGTGCTCGGGATTGAGCGTGGCAGCTTGCTTCAACAGCGCAGTGGCTTTGTCGAACTCCGCCGCGTTGATCATGGCCTGCGCGGCGTTCAGTTGGATTTCGAGATCCTTGGGAGCGCGGCTAGCGGCAATGGCATAGGTCTGCGCAGCGGCGCGGGCATTGCCGGCCAGGGTATAGGAATACCCCAATTCGGCAAGGGTGCCGGGATCTTTAGCGTGCAAGTCTTCCAGCAGGTGAACGGCTTCGGCGTACTGTCCGGTATCGCGATAGTAGGACGCGACGGCGCGCACAATTTCGGGATTATTGGGAGCGGAGTGTCGGGCTTTTTCCAGCATGCGATGCGCCGCTTCGCCGTCTCCGGTGCGCTCGTAGGCTCGAGCCAGAAGGAGTTCCGTGCGGGGCGAAGACTTTACATTTTCGGAGCGTTGGAGGTATTCCAGCGCACGCTTGGGATCGGTGGTGAGCAGCAGTTCGCCGGCGAGTTGAAGATCCTGATCGCTGCGCGGATTCGCCGCGAGCACCTGTTCCAGAGTTTGTTGCGCCTCAGCGCTTTTTCCCATGCGGGCGTAGGTTTGCGCCAGGCCGGACAGCCCTTCCACCGAAGATGGCTTCAAGGCGAGGCCGCGATGATAGGCATCTACCGAGAGCGAATACTGCCCGCTCAGGCGAGCGGCATAAGCTAGAGTGAACCAAAGATCGACATTGTTAGGAGCAGACTTCACAGCGCGTTGTGCGTGAGCCACAGCCCCGGCGGCGTCTCCATGTTGCAGTGCGGTCTGCGCGGCTCGAGCCTCGCGAGCCACTTCAATGCTCGCGCCCCAGCCCATTCCGGTCTCGTTAGCGCCCTGCGGCTTAGTGGACTGCGCGCCGCGTTTTTTGGGCGGCGTGGTGGGAGAAGTTTGGCCGTTCACGTCAAAGGTTTGAGCCGCGCTGACAGTGGCCACTAGCAGCACTGCAAGTCGCACCCATCCCTTGAATAATCCTTGCACCGTTCTTCCTCCCTTATCAACTTGCTGACAACACACGGCTGGTAGCAAAAGGACACGCGTCCTTTCGTCGTCGCTCAGATGCGAAAAACGACCTTTTCGGTTGGCGGCCTGACAGGTATGAGTACCCCAAGTGCAAAATAGCTGCCAACCTTGGTGGCCCGGCGGGAATCCAAGACTCCGATTTAGAAGACCGCAATTCGGTAAAGACTTCTATTCACACACAAACTCAATGAAAGACAGCCAGGAAAGATTTGCGCTTCCGCCTGAGTTAAGCATGTGGCAACGCCCGATTCCGGTTGCTGCCATCATCTTGCTGGCGCTGGCGATTCACGGGCCTTTGCTGGTAATGGAATTGCCCGCCACAACGTCTTATGACGCAAACTTGCACATCTTTTTTGCGTCGCACTACGCCCACCACTGGTTCAATCCGTGGAATGAGAAATGGTTTGGGGGCTTCTCTCAAACCACTTATCCGCCGCTAACGCACCAGTGGATTGCGTTGTTCTCGCATATTGTTGGCCTGACTGAAGCCTTCATGCTGGTGCAGTTGGCCGCCGTTGTTCTACTAGCCGTGGGCGCTTACCGCTTCGCGCGCCTCTGGGTGGATGAGCGGGCCGCCAGCTATGCGGGCGTGTTGGCAGTCTTCGCAGGCAGCGTCGCATTCCTGGTTTATTCGGCCGGACAATTGCCGACTACCATGTCGGCTGCGTTGTACTTCTTGAGTTTGCCGTATCTTTACGCGTGGTGTCGATCGGCAAGTTGGCGTTCCCTGCTGCAAGGGATTGCGCTCAACCTGGCCGCGGCATCGGCTCATCACGTGACATTAATTTTCGGCTCCGTGCTGTTTGCCCTGCCCGTGCTTTGGTTGGCGTGGTACGACGGGCGCAGGACAGGACACTCCGGCGGCGCTGTGATCGGCCGCGGACTCGTCTTCGCGGTCATCGCTGGAATTGGCGTCGGAATTGTTTTGTTGCCTTACTGGATCGCGCTCATCCGGCACCCCATCGAGCAGATGCCCATTCCGCACGCCAGCCGTTCCAACCTGCTGATGAACTGGACGTACGGAATGAACTATTTCATCGTTCCGTATGGCGCGTTAATCCTTGCGTTGCCGTTTATCGTAATCAAGGGCGCTTCGAATCCGCGTTTGCGAATTCTACTGCTCGCGTTTTGGGTGACGTTCCTGATCGCGCTGGGCGGCACCACTCCGGTTCCGCGATGGATCTTCGGCCGCGCATTCGAGATTCTCACGTTCGAGCGTTTCACGCTGTGGGCAACGGTGCTGGCGCTGCCAATTGTCGGATTGCTGGTGGAAGAGGCGATCGAACGTTTTCCCCGCTGGGGAGCGATCGGTGTGAGTACGGCCGCGGTGGCTACTCTGGCACTTGCGCTGGGTTGGCTTACCTGGAGCCCCTTCCGCACCTTTAACGCACTCAACGTTGATCCGGTCGTCGGATTTCTGAATCGCGACGGCCACGATCAGTACCGTTATCTGACACTGGGGTTCGGCAATGCGCTTTCCAAGGTGTCGACTTATGCCAAGGCGAACAGCATCGATGGCGAGTACAACTCTGCCCGACTGCTGCCTGAAATGACACGCTACGGCGCAGCCCAGATGACCAACGCGAAATTCTTCGGCGTGGCCGGCATGGACTCGCTGCGCGCCATGCTCCTGCACGCCAACCATTACGGGCTGAAATTTATTTTCGTTCATGACCCGTTCTACGAACCGCTGCTGGTTTTTGGCGGATGGCGCCAGGTTGAAACCTACGACTCAGGCGCAATCACGGTGTGGTCCAAGGACGATGCGGTTCCCGCGCGCACAATTCCATCGGACTCCATTCCTACTCCATTGGAAGGACTCATCTGGGGGACTCTGCCCATCGGGAGCAGCATCTTGGCGATTCTGTTTGTGTTCTTCCTGGGAGAACCTCGGCGCGTACAGCGCGAAATCGCGGTTGCCCGCGAAACTCCGGAAGGCGTCTATCACGACGGGGTGCGCTCATGAAGCTGGGACTGGCTGCAATTCTCACTGTCGTCACGCTGCTTCTAGTCGGCATTGCCTGGGTCCAGTCGGGAGGGATGAAGGAGCATGCGATGTTCTCCGCGTCGACGCCCGAAGCGGCGGTCCACGCCCTGATGAGCGATATTCAGTCTCACGATTTCCAGCGCGCCTATGCTTCGCTGGATCCCAGCAGCAATACAGACTTGGAATCGTTCACCCGAGATTTCGCGGGGAGCGACGGCAGTTTGCGGACGTATTCGTCGCTGCAGAGCGCAGACGTCTCGCCGCTGCATGCCGATAACGATCAGGCGATGGTTCGCGTGCGCATGGTCTGGTCAAGCGCCGTGGGCTCGCTTGACGACGTTCGGGATTTGAAAGTGCGCCACGACGGCTCGGTATGGCGCGTGGTTTGGCCGAAACCTGCGATAACTGCCGTGCCGCCGCAAGTGGTTTCGGTGAATTATTTGCGCTGGGATGTGATCGGCCGCAACACCTCGCAGAACTGGGGCGCTCAGGAAGTCGACTCGCCGAAAGTGCGCATCACGTCGATGAACGCCATTTCGCGTCCGGGACGCGTGGTGATTGTGGGCGAAGTGGAGAATGAAGACACGGTTCCCGCATATCTGAACGTGAATGCAACGCTGCTGAAGGCCGATGGGTCGCCGATCGAGGAAGAAGGCAGCTTCGATCTGATCTCGCACGTGCTGCTTCCGAAGCAGGTTTCGCCGTATCGCATCGACTTTCCAGGCATTCGCATGGATCGGGTGAAAAGCGTGCGCATGGATGCGCGAGCTCTCTTAGTTCCGGCCAGCGCCGATCCGGTGATTGCCGTTGCCGACCAGAAACTGAGCAAAGACGGATTGAACCGCAACGTGTTGCAAGGAGCGTTGGTGAACCAGAGCGGGCGTCCTGTCAACATTGCGCAAGTACTGGCTGCCTACTATGACGACTCCGGGAAAGTCATCTGGGTTTCGGATGGTTATGTCGACCAGGCGCTGATGCCGCAGGTGCCGGTGCCCTTTGCGGTCGACATCCCGAACGACATTGCAGACCGGCTGAAAAGTTATCGCGTCATCGTGAATCATTATTCGCGGACGAGTTCCTAGCGAGTTCCTAGAATGAAGCCCACTTTCCTTAGTGACTTGCAACTTCTGAAAGCCGCCGCATTGCTGGCATTGTGTGCGCTCCCGGCAATGGCTGCGGATCTGCGCCCACCGGCCACGGTGCAAGCTGGGCAGGCGTTTTCTATTCCCGTACAAGGGTCGGGTGGAGCGACTTTCTACCTCGTGGGACCGGATATTGTGGTCAAGCGCGAGGTGAAGTTGGACAGCGCCGTGCAAGTTCAGGCGAAGGAGGTGCGTGCTGCAGGTCGATACCAGGTGATCCTGTGCGACTCGGGGTGCACGTCGGCAAGCTTCGAAGTAAAGGCGGCGCAACCCGCGCACTTGAGCTTCTTCCTGCATCCGTCGCGGGTTCCCGTGTCGACGCCGAATTCGATCGACGCCACGGCGTTTGTATTCGACCAGTACTACAACCTGGTGCTGGCTCCGTCGACGGTCGATTTCAAGATTACTCCGGCCAGCGGCGCGGCTTTTTCGCGGCAAGTTCCTACCAAGCGCGGCGTGGCATGGTTACGCACGGATTCGACGCGAAATGAGGGACGAGTTCAAGTGACCGCCATCGACGGCAACGTGCAAGAAGCGCGAGTCGTTCAACAAGTGGCGGCCGAGGCCTGCGGACTGCGCGTGAGAGCATTGCCTAGCGGGAAGACAGTGACCCTCGAGACCGATCCGGTGCGCGATTGCAGCGGCAATGCCCTGCCCGATGGCACCGTCGTTTCCTTCACCACAGTTGACCGTGATGGCAAGAGCACCGTGGATACGCCGCTCAAGAAAGGAATTGCGAAGACGCAGGTTAGCATTCATGGGCCCGCCCAGGTCACCGTCGCGTGCGGCGTTGTGGTGGGCAATGAAGTGTCGCTTAGCGGGAAATTATGAAGAGCACGACCAACCCGTCCGCGGCTTTAACGAAGATCTCTGGACGATTTTTCAAACTCGCGAGTTTCGTGATTGCGGCAGCCGCTCTGGCGATCGGACAATCGGCGCCCGAAGTTCACCTTGATGCCGAGGGCCTTGCTCCGCGCCCCATCGAAGAACTCACGGGGACGACGATCGTCCGCTATTACGCGCAAGCGTGGCGCGATCTGGCCACGGCCCTGGATGCGAATCGGACCGAAGGACTAGGCGAGGAGTTTACGGGGTTCGCCAAAGATCGGCTGGCCAAAAGAATCTCCGCGCAAACCAAAACTGGCGTGCACCTGCATGTGGTGGATCACGGTCATCGCCTGAAGGCAGTTTTTTATTCTACGGACGGCTCGGCCATGCAGTTGATCGATCAGGCGCAGCTGGAGATTCAGACTTTTGACGGAAGCAAGTTGCTGGACACGCAGAATGTGCCCCATGAGTACATGGTTCTCATGACTCCGGGCGCCGATCGCTGGTACGTTCGCGATCTGGAGGAAGTATCCGCAGCCAAGTCGTTCTGAGGCCCTGTTTAAGCTTCTGCACGGGCCAACTGTTGGCAGCGCGGTTTCATCGTATCCGAAGCAGGAATTTCTTAAATGAGAATTTACCAGTACGCCCTTGCCGCTTGTGTCCTAATGGCAAGTCATATTCCGAACGCCTGCACGCGAGCGCACGCGAAAAATGTTCCGCTGAAAGACGTGCCGACTCTTCCGGGAAATCCCCTCGTGCTCGCGGATTACCAGCCATGGTTCGGCGATCCCGACCACATTGACGTGGGATACAGCAGCCTCGATCCCAACGTCTTGCGCAAACAGATCGAGAGCGCCCGCAACATGGGCATTTATGCCTTCGCGGTTGATTGGTACGGACCGCGGCGTCCCTTCCTCGACCGCAGCACCGTACTGCTCCAGCGCATTGCCAGCGAGCAGCATTTTCACATCGCGCTCATGTACGACGAGACTCAGGATGACAATGGCCACGCGACCGACGATGCGATGGAAGCGATGGACCTGGCTTACAAGAAATACATCGGCCCCGGCGCGCCGGGACGCGATGCATACCTGACATATCACGGGCGGCCGGTCATGTTCGTATTCCCGAAAGGCGGGCACACCGACTGGCTCCAGGTGCGACAGCAGGTCAATCAGTGGGAAGCGCCCCCAATTTTGATTTATCAGGACAGCCCGCCTCCGCAGTACGCCAAGGCGTTTGACGGCGAGTACGCATGGGTCTATCCGGGACATAAGGGGTGGAATCCCGACGGACAGGCATGGGGCGAAGATTATTTGAATGAGTTTTATTCGAAGATGCGCAAACAACCCGACCAAGTGACGGTCGGCGGAATATGGCCGGGATTTAACGATGCCAAGGCGTCGTGGAGTTTGAACCGGCACATCGATCCACGATGCGGCAAAACGTTCGACGATACGCTGCGCCTGTTCGAGGAAAATGATGAGGCCTCCCACCCCATTCCATTTGTCCTGATCGCTACGTGGAACGATTACGAAGAGGGGACGGCAATCGAGCGCGGCATCCCGCGTTGCGGTACTAACAAAGCTGACAACGCGACTGGAGGACATTAATGGCAACGGTCAGCATAAGCGCGGCTGAAATGTTTGAAATGCTGGCGGTCATGCATCTCCATTCGGACTGGTCGATGCGTGGCGAGTCCAAGCCGCAGATAGGACAAGCCATCTCGCGGCTGCAGCGCATGTCGAAGCAGGAGTGGAGTGAATTCTTGCACTTCGCAGAATTGCAGCGCGTGTATCTGCGAACTTTGCGGCTTTTGGAAAAATGGTCTGCGGTGGGAGCTTTCACTCCGCCGTTTGACTATCTCCACGATCTTGAGCAGCGCGAACATCGGCAGGTGGAAGATGCTCTGACGGCGTTGAATAGCGTGGCACGAGCCCTGGATCTCACGGGTCACACTCCGCTGGTCATCAAGACTCTCGATCACTGGCCCGACATTGGCAGCGATCTCGATCTGTTCATTAATGCGAGCCAACACGATACGGTGCGCGCCATGCGCAGCGAGCTGCAGGCCGAGCCGCAAGAACAGAGCTGGGGTGATCGCCTGGCGCATAAATGGAATTTCAAGATTCCCGGGCAAGGTCGATTGGCGGAGATCCATGTGGGCTGCCTGGGGCAAACGGGCGAGCAGGATGAATTGCCGGCACTCCTGGAACAAACCAGCGTCGTGCGCGATGTGGGACCGTTTCACTTTCGCGTTCCGAGCCCTGAGGAACAAGTCACGCTGGCGACCCTGCAAAGAATGTATCGTCACTTCTACATTCGCTTTACCGACCTGCTAAACCTTACTGCCTTGGTGCGAGCAGGGCGACTGGATTTCGCGAAGCTGCGCGCGTCGACCGAGCGGTGGGCGATCTGGCCGGGAGTCGCAACCCTGCTCAAAATTACTTCGGACTACAACGCGCGCGTGGGCGATGGGCCGCTTTCGCTTCCTGACCTTGTATTACGCTCGGCGCGCTTCGGTGCCGAGAAGACCTACGTGGGAAAATATTTCTTGCGCGTACCCATGATGCCGCAGGGTTCGCAACTGTTCCTGCAGCAGCTGATTGGAACAGGAACGGCGAGGCGCTTTCGGTCGGCGGCGCGCTTATCGCTCTTGCCGGCGCTGGCCGTCGCCGCATTCGTCAATCTCAAATTTACTGGAGACGACAAGGGAATTTGGTAGGTTCACATCGCAAGGGAGCGCGTCAGGATTCAAGTCCGAGATCGCTAGTACATACTTTTAATCGAGACGCAAACCGATTAGAAAGCTGGCCATCCGCGAAACAACCCTCGCGCCCTGGGTTTCATCGAATCTCAGATTCCGCAGCCACGTTAATCGGCAAGCAAGTTAATCGAATGAAACAGAAATATTTAAAATTAACGGTGTTGTTGAGCATGAGTTCCCTGCTTTGGGTGGGATGCGTTGGCTTGCGCTCTGCTCCTACTCCGACTCCGACTTCGGGAAGCCTGCAAAGCATCAACCACATCATTATCTTCGCGCAGGAAAACCGCTCGTTCGATCACTATTTCGGAGCCATGCGCCTGTACTGGGCGAATCAGGGAATCGCGGATCAGTCCTTCGACGGTCTGCCCCAGTTCAATCCGACAACGGGAACGGCCCCTCTGCAATCAGCGACTCCATCCGTTCCAGGTTGCGATCCATCTCAACCTTATCCGGCATCGACGACTTGCGTGCCCGACAGCAGCATTCAAATCCCTTCGTTTCATTTTTCCTCAACCTGCCAGGAAGAGCAAAGTCCATTTTGGGATGAGAGCCATGTGGATTGGGACTTCAATGACCCGACGGGCCAGAGTCCCGCGGCACTGAACGGGTTTGTCATTGCGGCCGCGAATGATGCGCGCCAGCAATCGCCCACGCTGATGGACACCAACGGCGTTCGCGCCATGGGATATTTTGAAGGCAGCGACCTGAACTATTACTACTTCATGGCCTCGAAATTCGCTACGTCGGACCGATGGTTTTCGCCAGCCATGGATCGCACGCAAATAAACCGGATGTACCTTCTGGCTGCCACCTCGGCTGGTCACGCCCTCCCGCTCGCCCCTCCGGAAACGCCGCTTACCACTAAGACTATTTTCGAAGCGCTGCAGAATGCGGGCATCACGTGGAAAATTTATGTGAATACGGACGGCACCACTTGTACTTCTAATCCGACTGCCGCGTGCCTTTTGAACTATTCGTATATCAATCAATTCGCCTACGGGCAGACAATCGTAAACAGCTCGACCTTGTCGAACAATCTTGTACCGCTTTCGCAATATACAACTGACGTGCAAAACGGGACCCTGCCGCAAGTGGCGCTGATCGAGCCCGCCTCCCTGGCCTTTCTCGACGAGCATCCCAATGATCTGGATACTTCGGGGCCATCCAACGTGCAAATTGGAGCGAAGTATGCCGCAGGTCTGATCAACGCTTTGATGACCAGTTCCAGTTGGAAAGATTCCGCCGTGATCTTCACCTACGACGAGGCGGGAGGATTTTACGACCACGTTCCGCCCCAGCCAATGCCAAATCCCGACGGCATCCAGCCGCTGGACTTACAGGCAGGCGACGTTTGTGATGCTGCGGGGCAGGTCGGAACCGGGACTTGCGATTTCAACCATACCGGCTATCGGATCCCCCTGATTGTGATTTCGCCGTATGCCAAGAAGAATTACGTCTCTCACACGGTACGCGACTACACAGCAATTCTGAAGCTCATTGAAACTCGCTTCAACATCCCGGCTCTGAGCAAGCGCGACGCGGCACAAGCCGACATGAGCGAGTTCTTCGATTTCACGAATGTGCCGTGGGCCACTCCGCCCTCGCCGCCGGCTCAAAATACAAGTGGTCAGTGCTCGCTCACGCCCCCCACACCGTGATTCTGCACGGGCGCGACGAGGCTAGGATGAAGTCTGGAGCGAGGCCGCACCGGTTCCAGAACTTTCGCTCCGGTGGGATAATGAGTTCCGTGAGAATCCAGCGATCGTTTGGATTGGGGCTGTGCCTGCTGTTTTGTTCCGTTTGTTCCTGCTTCGCGACCACGCGCCATTACTACATCGCGGCTGAAGAAGTGAACTGGAACTACGCTCCGAGCGGGCGCAATTTACTCAACGGAACGCCCATTCCGCAGCCTTGGTCGCTGAAACTGCAGTGGGCTAAAACACGTTACATCGAATATACGGACGATAGTTTCAAGACTCAGAAGCCGCAGCCGGAGTGGTTGGGAATTCTCGGTCCGATTATCCGCGCGGAAGTCGGGGATGAGATCGTCGTCGACTTCCTGAATCGCACTCACGCCGGCCACGACATCCATCCCCACGGCTTGCGCTATGACAAAAACAACGAGGGCTCGCTTTATTTGCCGGTCGCCAAAGGAGCCTTTGTCGCGCCAGGCGCGAAGTATACCTATCACTGGTTTGCGAATGCTGCTAGTGGACCGGGTCCGGGCCAGCCGAGTTCGATCGTGTGGTGGTACCACGCTCACGTCGATGCGGCCGCAGAGATCAACGCCGGACTGCTGGGACCAATCGTGATCGCGGCGAAGGGCAAGGCGAATCCAGATGGATCTCCAAAAGATGTAACCCGCGAATTTGTTGCGGCATTCATGATCTTCGACGAAATGGGGGGCAAACCTGCAGGCCAGTTTTACGCTATCAATGGTTTCATCTTCGGCAATCTTCCCGGCTTGACCATGAAGCAGGGGGACAAGGTGCGCTGGTACTTGCTGGGAATGGGGAATGAGATTGACTTGCACAGTCCTCATTGGCACGGCGAGACCGTCACCGAGGGACAGCGTCATACCGACGTAATCGAATTGTTGCCCGGAAGCATGGTGACGGTAGATATGCTAGCCGATAATCCCGGAGCCTGGATGTTCCACTGCCATGTGGAAGACCATATGGAGGCGGGAATGATGGCGGTGTATATGGTCTATGCTCCGCCAGCCCGCCGTTGTCCGCTCACCTTCGGTGACGGAGATTTTTGGAAGAATCCTGAGAAGTTTACCCTGACCGCAAAAAATAACGGCCCCAAGCCCATTGCGAGTTTCGCGCTCACCTCAGAAATGCTTTTGGCCCCCCTCGATTTACGGCGGCCGTTTAACGCTCAGTGGACGTCGTCGAAGCCAATCTTGAGCGGTCAGGAACAGACGCTGGAAAAGCCCGGCATTCGCGCGGCCAGTGCACAGGCAGTGATGGCTTGGGTTTTTTTCCCGAGTTCAGTGAAATTTGAAGACGGGACAATGTGGCTCCCGCAAAGCGAGGGCGAGTGCTTTCATGTGATCTGGCGGGATGCGACGCATCCCGACCTGCCGGTCTTGCCGCCCCGGCAGATCGAGATGAATCCAGATTAGGTATTTGAGCAGTTTAGAAGCACTCGAATCTGGGGCTGACCTGTCCGACCATCAGATGATTGGTGGTCGAAGTATTATTCAATACCCAGTTGGCCGCAACCTTCGGATTTCCGTTAGTCGAATTGATGTAGTATCGCCAGCGCACCCATCCATAAGTATGCTTCACCCGGTCCACTGGATTCACGTTGGTATCGACTCCGTACTCAAAGACTTCGCGAAAGTGGCAAGAGTTGACATTGCCAGCCACGCTGCAGCTATAGGTATAGTCCAGAGGCATGGTTGTAATGGAAAACGACTTGGGTGGATACGCGCGATGATCGGTGATGCCGATCGTGCCTGACGGTTTCAATTCCATTAAAGACCAGCCGAGGTTCTTGACAGGGCTCTGCAGGTCCCCATCCACGTAGGTCAAATAGGTCGTATTGTTGGGCTGGGTATAGGGCGGAGGATTCCAGAACGCGCTGTTGGCGCCTCCCGGAACCGCGCAGCGGGCCGTCCAGCGCATAGAAAAGTCGGATCGGCTATTCTGGGTGCCATTGTTGAATTTCTTGCAGCTCCTGGGATCGTTCCAGTGATTCACACCGTTCCACTCGCCCAGTTCCGTGACCCATTGATAGACGTAACCGGAGTCATAGAGATTGATGTCCCACGGATTGCCTTGCGGATTCTTGGTGTAGTAAATTTTCGATTCGGCTTCGTCCCATCGAGTATAGATATAGGCTGAGGGCACGCCATTTTTGAGTCCTTCCATGTGATAATCGGAGGCGAGCCCCGGATCCATCATCATCACGCTCAACACATCCCAGTATCCGTGTCCCGAGGGGCAACTGATGGTGGAGTGAGCCTGCGCAAAAGCTCTCGGAGCCAGCGGCAGGCTGAAGGCAAAGGCCAGTAATCCTAAGATCAATACCGATTTGAAAAACTTTCTGAAAACATTTCTCGAAGCAATTTGCTCGCGATAGCCGGCGCAACTTTCGCACACGAGGAGCGCGGAAATTCCCTGATGGATTTCCATGTAAGAATCCTTCCCTGATTGTGGTTGGGTCGTGCTGGACACACAATAATTTAGTGAAAGTCAATACACTAGGTTACGGAAGTGCATTATTTTTTTACCGTAGAGGTTCTAGGCCCAGAACGGGAAAATAGTCGGTCGGCCCGCGGTGAAGACAGTCACGATTGAAACCCGGGGCGTGAAGTAGCGGCTCCGCACGACCATCACTAGTTGCGATCCAGTTAACTCATACAGACTTCACCGGATTGTGGCCGCTTCCGGCTACCCATATGTTTACATAATAATAAACCCTGCGGGGGACTCGGCCGATGCAGGTGCAGCAACCTTTCCGGCCTAAATAGGCAGGCGACCTCAATGGCCCCTCACTGCTTTGCTATGACGTGAGCTTTCCGTCCAAGACGTTTTCTGCGAAAGCCCTTTTGCACGAAGACGGAGTCCGCGAAACTGGCATCCAACGATTGGGAAGGCTTTCGCTCATGGTACGCATACTTCTTGTCGACGACAATCCGTCCGTGCGACGCTACCTGCGTGCCATCCTGGAGCAACAGGAAAACTGGCATGTTTGCTGCGAGGCGCGCACCGGCGCCGAGGCCCTGCATCAGGTACTGGAAGCCCAGCCCGATCTGATTTTGCTCGATTACCAGATGCCCGACCTGAATGGGGTTGACGTGGCCCGGCAGATTTCCGAACTCTTTCCCAAGATTCCAATCCTCATGGTTACGTTGCACCTTTCGAACCAGCTCGCGGAAGCCGCTCGAGAGGCCGGCGTTCGCGGCGCCTGCGCCAAACAGGACATCGGTTCGGTGGTGGAAGCAGTCGAAGTTTTATTGCATGACAAGACCTATTTTCCGGCGATTTCCGCGCGCCACAATGCCTGAGGAAACCCGGCCTGTTCACTGCTTCAACATCTTTGCCGAAATACATGATTCCCTGTATTGGACCCCCTGCACAGGAACGTTAGCCTCAATGGGTTACGGGGCCCTCCCCCCCTTGATGTGGTGTTAAATAAAATATATTTTTGGTCAGGGCTTGTCACAAACGAACGATAAAATGTGGCGAATCGTCTGGTCTCCGCAAAGGACTGAAACTGAATGACAATTCGCATTTTGCTCGTGGATGACCACCCCATTGTGAGGCAGGGCCTGAAAACACTGTTGGAAGGACATTCGGGTTGGGAAGTTATTGGAGAAGCCGCAGACGGGGCGGAAGCAGTGGAGAAGGCCAAGGATCTAAGCCCTGATGTTATGGTTCTCGACGTCACCATGCCTCGGATGAACGGTTTGGAAGCTTGCCGTTTGCTGCGGCAGGAGTGTCCCGGACTTGAGATCTTGTTTGTCACCCAGCACGATTCTCCACAAATGATGCGGGAAGCTCTGGAGGCTGGGGCCAGAGGATATGTTGTAAAGTCGAATGCCGCCCGGGATCTGCTGGCGGCGGTCGATGCGGTAAGCCAGCATCGCGTCTTTACTGCTTTGAATGGCCGGAATGTCGCCGAGTTACGCTGAAGCGCGAAGGCTCGACCGACACTGCAACTCGATCTGAAAAGAGGGAGATTATGAAGCTCAGGATCCTGTTAGCCGATGACCATGAAATTGTGCGCCGTGGTTTGCGCGCGCTGCTGGAAAAACATGAAGGGTGGGAAGTTTGCGGGGAAGCCAGCGACGGCCGCGAGGCAGTGGAGAAAGCCCTGCAGCTGAATCCTGATGTCGTCATCGTCGATATCGGAATGCCCAACCTGAACGGCTTGGACACGACGCGGCAACTGCTGCAGCACGATCCTCATTTCAAAGTCATCGTCCTGACAATTACCGATTCCGATCAGGTCATTCGCGAGGCACTCGATGCCGGAGCCCGTGGGTTCGTTTTGAAGTCCGATGCCGCGCGCGATCTGGTTTCGGCGGTCGAAGCGCTTCAGAACAAGCGCATGTTCTTTACACCACGAGTAAACGACCTGGTGCTAGCGGGCTTTCTGGAGAAGGGGCAGACTTTTTCCCGGAACGAGGCGCCCAAGTTACCTACTTTAACCGCACGAGAACGCGAGATCACTCAATTGCTCGCGGAAGGCAACAGTTCGAAGGAAGTCGCGTCGCTTTTGAATCTGAGCACCAAGACCGTGGAAACCCACCGCAGCAATATCATGCGGAAGTTGAGTTTCCACTCGATTCGCGATTTGGTGGTTTACGCCATCAAGAACAACTTGATCCAGATCGAGATGCCGCCGCTGCCGCCGAAAACGCCAACCGGCCCGACTGCTGCATAGTTTCTGTGAAGATTGGGTGAGACCTGCTAGCGAACGGTCTCACCCGGGTAATATCCGCTCCGAGTTCTCACGATCAGCCGCGTCTTCCCTAGTCCTCTCGCTTCCACTCGAATCGCCTGATAGCCCGCCTTCATGGTTCCCGGCTTGAATGCCAACGTGTATTGGCTGCGAATGTCATGCGCGACCGCACGCGTGATGGAATCGACTTCATCCAGATCGCGCGGAAAATATGCTACCCCGCCCGTACTCGAGGCCAACTCCTGAAGTGCATCACGGCCAGCTCGCGTCATTCCGCCGTTGCTCAGCCCGATGGCATAGATCGTTGCTCCCTTGTCGGGCTGAAGTTTTCGAATCGCGCTCTGTAGCGTCTCCTGGCTCATATTGTCTTGCCCGTCGGTGATGACCAACAGAGCTTTCTTGGCGAGCCGCTGGTTGTCGCGCAGATGCGATGCGGAGGCGACGACAGCATCATAGAGCGCTGTGCTTCCGCGGCTCGATACCTGGTGCATCGCGGTCTGGAGGAGGTTCACATCGGAGGTGTAATCCTGATCCAGGTAGGGAGTTTCGTTGAAATTGACGACAAAGACTTCGTCCTGGGGATTGCTGGCCCGAACCAGGTTCAGCACCGCTTGACTGACCTTTTCGCGCTTGTCGCGCATGGAGCCGGAATTATCGATCACGATGCCGAGAGCCACGGGCACGTCTTCCTTGCGGAACGACGTGATGGGTTCGGGCGCATTGTTCACGAAAATGGAGAATGCGCTTTTGTCGAGGCCCGTCACCATGTGTCCGGCTTCATCCACCACGGTTGCGTGCAGAACCACCTCTTGCACTTGTTTCTTGAAGACGAATCGGCCGGACTCGTCGGCACTCTTGTCGGACGTGATCGGGGACTCTTGCCCTGGAGCGGACGGCTGGCTGGGGGGCTCCTCCACGGTTGAGGGAACGGCGGTGCGAGGCGGTCCGTAATCGGGATCCCACGCGGTCGGGGGCGGCGCGGAAGGAGGACTTTGGGGGGCGGGCGCAGGGTTCTGCTGCGCGAATCCTGCCGCGCACAAGGCGAATGACAGCCATGCGGCCTTAACGGTTGAGCGGAGAACGGTCTTCCCGAAGTGCATTTGTACAAGCCTCCCTGGTCGATTTAGATGCCAATAGCGCAGCTATCGTCATAGCTTTTGTTGAAGTGGATCTCTAAGAAGGTCGCCAAGTCACATGCTGCGTCGTTCTTCAAACGTTACTGAAAACACTGTATTGTCGGGAGAAAATTTACGATCACACCATAGTGAGATCAAATTTGTAAGTTTGATCTGGTCGGCAAAACTTACACACGACTGAAATTGCTTGGCGGTTAAAACGGCTTAGATGCAATGAGGTACACGTTTGGCAAGGTGTGTGCTTTGGCAATAGACACCGAGCGTCACTCGATGCGTGAGTGGCTGCGCGAGTTAGTGTGCCTTGATCTATGCAAGATGGTCACTTCAAAAACTCGACTGCTGGGAGGCAGGGCATGCTTCGCATCTTGATTGCCGACGATCATGAAGTCGCCCGTCACGGCATTCGCGCGCTCTTGGAAAGTCATACGGGATGGGAAGTCTGCGCCGAAGCGAAAGATGGCCGCGAAGCCGTCGAGATGGCCAGCAGCATTACTCCCGATCTGATCTTGCTCGACATTGGAATGCCCAACTTGAACGGACTAGAGGCAGCGCGGCAAATCTTAGCATCGTCGCCGAATACTGCAATTTTAATTTTGACCATGCACGATTCCGAGCAGGTCGTTCGCGAGGTGCTGCGGGCCGGAGCTCGTGGCTTTCTGTTGAAGTCCGACGCCGGCCGCGACCTGGTGGCAGCTGTCGAGGCGCTCCAGTCGAATAGAACATTCTTCACTACCCGCGTCAGTCAAATGGTGTTGGAGGGTTATCTGGATCGCGATGGCGCTGACGGCCAAGCAGAGGAGTCTAAGGAGAAAAAAGAGGATCCGACAACTGCGATTCTCACCAGCCGGGAGCGCGAAGTAATTCAACTGCTGGCGGAAGGAAAAACCAGCAAAGAGGTTGCGGTGGCGCTTCGTCTTAGCGTCAAAACCGCCGAAACTCACCGCACCAATCTCATGCGCAAACTGGGCCTCCATTCGGTCGCCGACCTGACTCGATACGCAGTTCGCAATGGAATCGTGCAAGTCTTTTGAGCGACTCTAATGGATAGCATTTTTATCCGCGGATCCGAAAATATTTCCCATAGAGCGCCTCGCCGTCGGAACTAAGTGTTTTACCGGATAAACCCAACCCAGTCAGTTCTACGTTGTCAAAAGACCAACAAACATTCTCTGCGATTCGTCATCAGACTTGTTAGGCCATTGCGGAGGGAGTTTCAAATTTCAGAATCGAGGATTCACAATGAGTGAAAATCCGAGAAACCAGAATACTTGTGAAGTGTGCCAGGAATCGTTCGGTTCGCAGGAGGAATTGCAGACGCACCAGGATAGCGCTCATGGCGAGAATACGCCTGGCGACCGACGCTCGAATTTCGACGTAGAAACAGATCGACCGAATGAACGAAAGATTGCCTAGGGCGATGTTTACCTCGGTATTCACTAACCGTTTCAAATTTCCAAAGGAGATTCCAAATGAACAAGGACCGTGCTGAAGGCAAAATTGAGGATGTGGCAGGGCGCGTGGAACGCCAGGCCGGTGAATGGACGAACGACCGGAATAT
This sequence comes from Candidatus Sulfotelmatobacter sp., assembly GCA_036269595.1. Lineage (GTDB taxonomy): Bacteria > Acidobacteriota > Terriglobia > Terriglobales > Acidobacteriaceae > Sulfotelmatobacter. Next base: position 36,175 of record DATBEI010000031.1, on the reverse strand, counting down.
GCAGGTAAAGGGCGCCGCAAAGCAAGCCGAGGGAAAAGTGCAAAATGCATGGGGCAATGCAAAAGACGCCACGAAGTCAGCCGCGGACGATGCTACAGCCTCGAAGCCTCCACGACGGGCTCCGGAAGACGCGGACGTTGAAGATTCAGAGGCCAAAGAAGCGCGCCGCCGAGGCTAGTGCAATCGGCGTTACACGATAAACAATGCAGGGTAGCTCAACTGTTTAACAGAAGCCGCCCTGCATTTTGTTTCTGTAGCCTTGAAGTCGAACCCCAGTCAGGACCATAGGGAAAGTTTGCCTCAGAATGCGTGCATTCCTGTATTCTTGGGGCGTGCGGCTTAGGCTGTAATGGACAAGTAGACGGGTCGGGCGTGGCCAAGTCTTTTAGGAGGATCAATCATGTTACGAGCTTTTGGCGCGTTTCTGGTGGTCTTCTCGTTACTTAGCTTCGTCGTGCAGCTGCAAGCATTAGGCACCATCTTCGCCATCGGCGCCCTCTGTTTTTTTGCCATTGACCCTCTCGTAAGCCAGTTCGTACCATCGCCGCGTCCCTCCAGGGTGCGGGAAGACGCTCTTCTGTTGTAGTTCCTCCTCCATTTTTCAATTGCAACTTTCGGAACTCCGGTCGGCCTCAGGCTGCGGGCGCGCCCAAGCCAGTTCGACTGTTGGTCTTTGCCGGATCGTCCAGCCGCAATTCACAAAGCTGTCCGATCAGATTTCCAGCCCATTCGTAGACGTTGTGCTCGCGAATCGTCCGGCGCATGTGCTGCATGCGCGTTTGCTTTTCTTCGGGATCCATTTCGAGAGCTACACGAATTGCTTCTGCGGTTTGGTCGATGTCGTAAGGATTCACCTGCAGCGCATCGCGCAATTCGCGTGCAGCTCCGGTGAAAATACTCAGGATCAGAACTCCGCTTTCATCGTGTCGCGATGCCACGAATTCTTTGGCCACGAGATTCATGCCGTCGTGCAGCGAAGTGACCAGGCACAGATCTGCATTCTTGAAGTAGGGCTCAATTTCCTGATGACTGTGTGAGCGGTTCAGCAGAACAATGGGCCTCCATTTGTCCTTCTGAAAACGCCAGTTGATTCGCCCCGCCTCGGCTTCGACTTCGGCTTCCAGGTCGTGATATCGCTTGAGATGGCTGCGGCTGGGCGCACCGATTTGAACGAAAGTGAACTGGCTTTGAAATCGCGGATACTTTTCGAGGAAGCGCTCGATGGCCAAGAAGCGCTCCAGAATTCCCTTCGTGTAATCAAGCCGGTCGACTCCAATTCCAAGGAAGATGGCTTCGACATCCAGATTTTTCAAGAGTGCCGAGCGCCCCTCGGGCGCGGAGTCGACGACCGCGGTCTCCGTCACCTCACTGGCGTCCACACTAATGGGGAACGGGTGCACGGTGCTGACGTGCCCCAGTCGCTGGATGGTGAAATGTTCCCAGTCGATTCGCGACTCCATCACCCGGTCCGCTGTCTCCAGAAAATTTGTGCAGTGACTTTGAATGTGAAAACCGATAAGGTCGGCGCCCAGCAGCCCATCCACCAGTTCGCGCTGCCACGGACAAATCCCAAATGCTTCCGGGTTCGGCCAGGGAATGTGCCAGAAAATCGCTACGCGGGCGTCTGGACGCTTTTGTTTGATCATCCTCGGCAGTAGCGCAAAATGATAATCCTGCACCAGCACCACCGGCTTCTCGGTGTCTTTCATTTCTTCCAGCAAGGCGTCGGCGAACTTGCGATTGACGGCTTGATATTGCTTCCAGTCGTCGGCGCGAAAAATTGGACGAGTGTGTGCAATATGGCAGAGCGGCCAAATACCCTCGTTGGCGAATCCGTAGTAATAGCCCTGTTCCTCTTGTTTTGTCAGCCAAACGCGGCGCAGGGTGTAGTGGGGATCGTCGGGAGGCACGGCGAGGCGGTCATGCTTGTCTACCATATCGCGGTCCGCGGTTCCGCTCCCGTGCGCCAACCAGGTTCCTTCGCAGGCGTTTAAGACGGGCTCCAGCGCTGTGACTAAGCCGCTTGCGGGGACTTCCACCTCCACCGACTTGCCGCGGGCCTTATGGATGTAGGGCTCGCGGTTCGAGACTACGAAGAGGCGGCTTCCTCCCAGCCGATTTCGAAGATCGGCCGTAAGCCTCACAGCTGTCCATTGCGACTGCCCTTCCGCCCGCAGTCTCGCTTCGCGTTCGGCGGCGGTTCGCGCGGAATTCAGGCTCTGCGCCAGGGTCGCCACTTCCCGCGCCAAGGGCTGATACAACTTCTCGTCGGGCATTCCTACGCGCGAAGAGGGCATGTGTCCGGTGCGCAATGCTCTCAACCAGTGCGCGGTTCGGGCGATGGGTCCTTCAATGCTCCAGCGCACAATCAGCAGCGTGATCAGCGCGATCAGGATGACTTGCACCATTCCGCTGAGAAAAGTGTCTCGCCAAATGCGAATGCTTTGATCGCGAATGTATCCCGCGTCGTGAACGATGGCTAAGGCGCCCAGAAATTTGTCGGGGGGGCTGTAGAGCGGAAGCACGCAAATGTGAACAGGATGATCGGCCAATCGCTGGAAGGCATCCGCCCCGCCGTTATCTTTGAGGGTTTGACGAACGACCGGAGGAGCGTCCGCCATCTTTGGAGCCAGATCTTTCGTGATGGCAATGATGCGGCCGTCGGGGTCGTAGACCGCCATGCCCATCAGATTTTCCCGGTTAGCGAAGTGCTGCACAGTCTTGCGAAGGGTCTGGAGGCTGCCTCTTTCGATGTCGCGCTCCACGCCTCCCGCCAGGCTTTCGGCCAGAACTTCGGAGCGCCTCTGCAGGTCCCGGCGAAGACCGAGCTTTCCCGCCCACACTTCGTAGCCAGAGGAACAGAGAGATACCAGTAACACGCCTACGATCAGGGAGACGATGAGCCGGACGCTCAGCAATCGCATACATTAGCCTTGAGGACTGCGCTCCCCGACCCCAAGCCTCGGAGATTGTTAGGGAACTCGTTGCTTGAAGCAATAATCGAGCTTGGTTTCGATGCCACATTCGATATTTTGGCTGCCGCTTGTCCGTTCGAGCTGAACAGTTGACTGGGGCCGCACCGTTGGGGTCACCCGGGTAATCCTTTCCCGCCTAGTCTGATGTACAGCGAACGCTTTATGGACCTGTCAGGACGTACAGGCGTAGAAGAGTTACAAGAATTGAAAGGTGCACGTGCGAGCTCCGCCACTGAATGAGGAACGATGAAATGCCCTACCTGGTTCCCGTTCTCCTTCGTCTTTCGAGAGGTGTTATGAATCGGACGACCGGATTATTCGCGGGCTTTTTATTGGCCATCACTCCCATGGCATTTGCGCAGCAACCGCAGGAGGCTCCGCAATCTCCCGAGGATGTCATGGTCGCTCAACAGTTGGTTGCCTGGACGCGGTTTCAAAAGCCGCAACCCGCACCACAGCCTTTGCCTCCACGCGACACCCCAGTGCCTGAACCCGGCCAGCAAGATCAGCAGGGCAAGCAGCCGGACAGTCCCCAAGCTCAAGACCAAACGCCCACAACTCAGTCTTTCACCGGAAAAATCATCAAAGACGGCAATAAGTTCATGCTGAAAGTAGCCAGCAATACTACTTATGAATTGCAGGAAGCGGGTGACGTGAGCCGTTACGTAAATCAGTCTGTCAAAGTAATAGGAAATCTTGACACCGGCAGCAACAGAATCCGCGTCGTCAAAATAGAGCTGCTCTCATAGCGACTCAGGCTCCTACGAAATACACGATTTACCCTAGTGCCCTGAGCCAAAAAACGGAATAACTTTAGCCATCGCCCCTATTCGTGTCGTAGGAGGAGTCCTACCTTTCTCCTTCATCCGCGATTCCGGCTTTGGAGGTCAACCCCATGCGCTCCAACGGATCTGCCGCCTACGCAATGTACCCTCGAAGTGTGGCTTTGCCGGAAGTTGTTTCGACGTTAAATCAAGCTGGATTCGGAAATGAAGACATCTGCATGGTGCTCTCACCGGCTCACCCAGCTGCGACGGCCGTGGGGGACGCGACGATTGGCGATGTCGCGAAAGAGCAGAGCGCGTGCAGCGCCCGCATGATTGGCTGGTTTTCCCAGCTCGGCGCGGTAGTGATTCCGACGGTCGGTTTTTTCGTTCGCTCTCAGGCCTTCTTTCAGGCGCTGCTGGGCGATCAGAACATGCCATCTCTTTCTCGGGGGTCGCGTACTCTTCTGGGTCTCGGTTTTTCGGAAGCCGAAGCTAAAAGACTTGGTCATCAACTCTGCGATGTTGGCGCTTTGGTTTTCGTTTCTTGCAAGGAAGGCGCACAGACCGACGGTGCCATTGAATTGCTGCGTCGGGCGGGAGCCAGAGAAGCCTCCAGTTTGGTCCGCGCTGCGCAAGCGGCGGCTGCTTAGTTTTCCTTGCTTCTGCCCTCTGCGCGAAATTTCTACCTTCTGGCATGAAGCCTACAACCATCCCGCTCAGAGGTTATCTCAGTCTCATCATCAACTTATGCCGGAAACGAAGGAGAAGGTCGGCGGCCATCGACGTGCACTATTCCGGTTGACCAACTCTCCGACCTTGAAAATTCATCCATTTATCATTCCCAGGGGGCAGGAGGAATCCAGAGTTGAAAAGCCACCGTGTATGGATCGAGATCCTGCTGCTCAGCAGCATAATCGCTTGTGCAATTGCGATTCTAGTTGCGACTCTTGGCGCCGCAGCTGGCGCTTCCAGTGAAGCGGCGGCTCGTCAGGAAACACCATCGACCGAGGGACGAACCTACGAAGGAATGGTGACCTGCTCCCGGTGTGGCGCACGGCATTCGCGAGCGCTTGGCCAAACCGCTGCCGACTGCTCCCGCCTTTGTGTTCGCAGCGGAGCCAGCTTCGCCCTGGTCGACTCCGATACTACCTACCTGCTTGAAGGCGACTTGGGAACCCTGGGAGGGCTCGCCGGCAAGCGCGCTCGCGTCTTCGGCGAATTGAATGGAAATACTATCCGAATTTTATCGATCGCCGCGCAAAGCTGATCCGCTTCGTTTCAAAGAAAGGCAACACGATCTCTTGCCAGTGACGTCGAAACCGAATCGTCATGGTCATTTTGCCCAACGGCCTGCGCCGGATTGATTCTGGACGCGGCCAGCGCCCTACTCCAACACCGACCGCTGACCACCACGCTAAACGCAACTTTGCCCAACAGTGGGAAACATGGTTCTTTGATACGGAATTCACCGTATGGTTTTCGCACCTCGCCGATAGTCTAATTTGAGATCGAACTGGGTCCCCTTAATCGTCTTTTTTGTTCGCGGGTCTGAAATCTTAGGCTGTTGGAGGTGGAACTTATGCCGGAAGCACAGCCCGATGCGGAAGTCTCCATCTTGCGGCGAGCCATTTATCTGTGGCCCTATGTGTTCCTTGTCGTTTCTGTTACAGGATTGGCCTATATTGCGTTGAGCTCCGCGCGCTAAAAAAAATCTCTTTCCTGTGCACTGTTCACGCGGAGTGCTCCACCCGATCCTCACCCCCGCCTCTAAGGCATAAGCCGGATACTTTCGCTCTTCATGCCTGCGCATACTCGGCTGAAGTGGGCTCGAGCCAGAAAAATATTCGTAGCATGCAAGATCGATCCTGGAGCGGCGCACTCGGCTTGAACAACTTCGAAAAGCTTGGAGGTCCTGAACACATGTTGTCAAAGAAACTTGCATTACTATCTGTTGTACTTTGCTGTGGCAGTTGGGCCGTTGCGCAAGGCGCCGGAGGGGCGGCGCCTGCAGGAGGAGCAGCACCTGCCGGAGGTTCGAGCGCTGGGGCGCAGAGTTCCACACCGGGTTCGCCGGCGACCCCTCCCGCGAGCACGGCAACGCCGCCGGCTCAGGCCGCAACTCCGCCGGCAGGTACGGCGACACCGCAAACTTCTCCAGGTCAAGCTCCGGCAGGTCAAACCACGTCTGGCGCCGGTTCTCCCAGCGGAAGTCCGAATACCACAACACCCGCTACCGCACCAAACAACTCTAATCCCGGAAGCACCACACAGCCGTCGAACACGACTCCTGGCTCTTCGCCGAGCAGTTCGCCTTGCGGCACCATGCCGAACTCCGCTAGCGGATCGGCAGGCTCGACGCCCAACACGGGATCATCAACGCCCAATCCGGCAACTCCTGGAAGCCAAGGCAACAGCAACTCCTCGCCAGGGATGAACCCGACGCCGGGATCGCCCTGCCCTCCATCTGCGAGCGGCAGTTCGTCGCCACATTCGTAGGCGTAGCTCTTTAAGCTTTCATTGTTTCGCGGGCCCGAAACGGGCCCGTTTTTTTTCCCTCGCAATGCCGCCTAAAAAAAGCGCGGTTCCATTTTCGGCTTTTGTCGCATCAGAATGCCATGAAACTGAATTGCGCCTCCCTCTCATACCAGCTGCGCATTCCGTCAGAACCAGAACCATTTCCCATCAAGGAACCTCCCGACACACCGGAGAACCCTGACGCGCCGGTGCGCGAACCCGACCCGGATCAGCCCTTCCAGATCTAATTCTCTACAGTGAACGGCGGATGGCTTCTTGCCCCTTCCGATTACATACTGATTGCAATGTTCTTAGGTCAAAGTCTGGGATGACCGCTCATCCCGTACACATCTCAAACACTCAGGAGGAAACCGTGGCTCATTATGGAACTTTAAAAGATATTAGCGTCGCCGACGCGGCCGACGATATTCGCGGCTCTCATCTATATGGTTTGAACGACGAAAAGCTGGGCAAAATCGACGACGTCATCTTCGACCATTCGACAGGAGACATACGCTACGTGGTCGTCGACACAGGCGGCTGGCTATCCACCAAGAAGTTCCTCGTCCCCGCTGACGGCTTGCGCGCCTCGACTAAACATGAAAATGATTTCCAGGCCAGCCTCGACAAACGTCAGATTGAAAACTTTCCTCCATACAACGAATCGGATCTGGAATCGGAAAGCAAGTGGGCCGGATACGAAGGACGGTACCGCTCCAAGTGGGTGGCTGATCCGGTAATGCATCGCGACGAAACTGACCGCAACATTACTCCCACGACGTTACAGGAATCCGGGAATCGGGCGTCCGAGAACGCAGCCGCTCGCACCCAAGGGCGCGTTCCACTAGCGCGGAGCACCCCTGCTGCAGAAGCCTCCAGGGCCGATCTTGAAGCAGCTGCGGCGCCCACGGAGCGCATAGTCCCTGCGGGCAGCGATTCGGTTGTGATTAGCAATAGCGCGGTAGGGATTGGTGGCCGCTGGGACACGTTTCAGAGCCGCCTGCGCGAGCGCCGTAAAGAGGCCGTTACCCATTGCAATACCTGCACGGGCGAATCGGCGATGAAACGGGGTTCGGAAAGCGTAGATACGCTGCGCAAGGCCGTTTAAGATCGCTCTTTCAATATTTAAGGGCTGCGAGGCACTCTCAGGTATGGGTGCCTCAGTTTTTTGCATGAAGGACAAACCGAGAAATTGTGGTGGCGGGGTCTTTTCAATCCGCATCTTACTGGGGATCATGTTTGCGGGCAATCCAAAACCGGCTCGTGCCAAAGCATTTTGTGCGATTGCGCTCGCAATTGTGATTGCAGCGGCGCTGGCTGTGCTTGCCACGCGGAAGAAAACGCCCCCCATGCGAGTGGAACCGTTGCACCCTTCGATCTTTATGGTAACGGCCGCCTGACTCTTAGCGGCTGGGGGAAACCTTCCACAACTGAGCCAGCGCCCGGGCGGCATCCGAAAGAGCCTGTTTCTCGGCATTCACCGGAGATCCGACAACGCTGGTGCCAGCCCGCTGCACGATGGGCGTGCGGTACTGCGAAACCTTGCCTGTGAGACCTACTTGATAGATGTCGCGAACCGCGCACTCGAACGTGCGTTTCAGATGCTTCGCTGGGGGGAGAGCCTGCATTGCGCCTTTGTTCGTCATGGGAGGAACTCAACTTTCTCGCTTTTAAGCAATGTAGGATGAACGCGACGGCGCAACAATACAGCGTTGCACGCAACTTCAATGGATGGCTTTCCTTAGCGGGACTCTAAGGTCATTTAGGGTGGTTATTTATCAGATACGATAAATAATGCGCCGGACGCCCACGGCTGACACTATCCCTGGAGCAGGAAACCGTCTTAGAAAATGTTTCAGGCCGCGGCGTCAAAACGGACGCAATTCCGCAGCGCGCGCAAGGCATAGAGCGCGTCATCCAGGACCACATCTTCCTCGATGTGATCGCTGGTAGCCGCGAACAGTTCTTTCATACGGGAAAGGATCGCCCTTTCCGCTTCATCAATCCGCTCATGCACTTTATTCCGATCATTCTCGAAAAGTGCGGCTTGATAAAGGGAATGCCAAGCGAGGGAGGGCGCTGAGCAAGACATAGCTGTACGCATGAGGGGACACCTTAGAATTTAGTACGGCATCTCCAGGGAGCGGGTCCTGGTATCCGTTTGAACGTCGGGCCGAATACGCACATTACGGTAGGAGGTCAACCGGAAATATCGGGTGAATCCCGTATTTTGCACAACCGAAAGGAAAAGCTGTGGAAGGACGCAGGCGGCGCCCTCCCACCCAGATACTCTAGGCAGCCCGCCGTGATCGCGATTTGGCTGGCTGACGACTTTCCGTTCCTTCCTCTTGTTCCGCTTCGCCTTGACCCGCTTCGGAATTAATCTGCTCGGCCAATTGGCTGAGCTTTTCATCTGTCTGTTTTTCTTCTTCGAGGGTCCGCTCGAGCAGCGAAGCGTGCTCATTTTCGCCGAGCAATTCCGCGAAAGCGCGCACTGTTCCGTACCCGGCTATCTCGTAATGCTCAACCCTTTGCGCGGCACCGATGATGGCGGCGTCCATCAATGCGTCCTCGTAATCCTCCGACATCGTCTCCGCGCCTTCCTTGACCAGCCCTTCCATGCCCAGGCACTTCTTGCCCGTGGCCTTTTCGCCGAGCATTTCGAAGATCTGCTCCAGCCGCGAAACGTGTTCCGACGTCTGCCGCAGGTGCTCTTCGAATCCCTTACGCAACTCGGCGTTCGACGAAGCCTTTGCCATCTTGGGCAGCGCCTTAACCAACTGGGTCTCGGCGTTGTATAGATCCTTTAATTCATTGACGTATAGTTCCCGCAATGAGTCCTTCTGCATTATTTTCCTCCTTGGTGAGATCCAGGCATGCAGCGGAGTGACATGCTAGGGGTTCTGTTCGAAAACTATGTCTCGCATCCACGCCATTCAATACCCCGGATGCTGTATTAAACCTTGATGATGCGAATCGAGCGCGGACGCGGCTCTCAACGGGAAGGCACAGCTTGTCCGTGCGATTCAGTGATGCGATCCGCTTTGGGATGATCGTCTTTCGGTTCGTCTTTGTGGCCGAAATCGAGGCCGAAGTGCGGCGCCTCTCGCGTGCCGCTAATTTTGAACGGAACCTCCGTGCCTGCTCCGTGTTTGGAAAAAAACGGATCGACCGGCTTCAGCAGAATTGACTTCCATCCGGTCGTCATCTGCGACAGCTTCGCGTCAAGTCGCAACAAGCCGTGGAAGTCGAACGTGTTTCCATCCAAGCTGTAGTTTCCCGTCAGGTCGGCGTGCGTACCCGGAACCACAAAACGCAGACGAGAAAAAGCGAAGACTCCCCGGTCGAGGCTGAACGTGCCTTCCAGATCTGACGTCACAATGGGCTCGGCCGCACTCCGCGCCGGATGTTTGCCCTGACTCACCAGGCTCAAAGAATCGATTTTCCCTTGCACCTTCTCGTTGTTGAAGTGCGCCGCCGGAATGTGAAAGCTGCCATCCAGTTGAAGGCGATTGGCGAGGTCTTCTGGACCAGGGGGAAGACTTAGCGTGGTCTTCATGGCGACCATGCCGGTCATGACAGGAGGTTCGGTCTTGATGCCCAGTTGCAACAAATCTTCGATGTGCGCCTTCCCCAGCACCACCTTCAGTTCAATGTCATGGCCATGCGGCGTCTTCACCCGCACAATCTTGCCGCATGCGGTGAATGTGGAACGCAATACTCTGGCCTTTACCGGATCAAGGTACGTATCGCCGTCGGTGCCGTCGACGATGGCATGAAACTCTGTATGCAGCGGCACTCGATGCCCGCTGACCGCAATCTGAAAGTCCGGCGTGTCCGTCTGACCTTCGACTTCAATGCGGCCCAAAGTTCCACCATACTTTCCCGTGGACGACAAGATTCCCTTGATCCCCCGAAGGGTTCCCAGATCGGCCTTGGTAAACGAATAGTCCCCCATCACCGCCGTATCGCGAGGCTTCCGTTCGTTCAGAGGTCCGAACTCCCCCGTTGACTGGATGTCGCCCACTGGCTTGGGATTGAGCAAGGTGGCAGTGAACCGCAAAGGAAGTCCCGGCCCAATGTCCTTCATCAGTAAATTACTGATATCGAACTCCAGCGGACGTTTATCCGGCCGTGGTGTATTAATAATCAGTTTGGTATCTGTGCATAAAAAACGGTCGACCGCGATGCTCATCTTCACTCCGCGTTCCTGCTTCCGCAGTTCGCGGATCTCTTTGCGGTCGTTGGTCGGAGGAATATTTAATGTGAGGCCATCGACATAGACGATGTCGACGTGCATGGGCTCTCGAAACAGGCTGCGCAGCGCGGTCTGGAAGCGGAATTCTCCAATCTCCAATAATGGCTGGACTCCGGGTTCCCATGGGTTCGGATCATTCGTTCCATAAATCCGTAACCCGTTACCCTGCACGTGGACACCATCCGCAACCCATACGTGCAACTCGCCGAGTTCGACCCGGCTTTTAAACCGGGCCGATAAAGTTTCAACTACGCGCCTGCGCAGTACGGGTTCCGCCCGCGCGATAGCGATCCTGATACAGATCCCGATGGCGACCAGAAGCAACAGGAGGATTGCGACAAGCCAGTACCATTTGAATGAACGACGCCCTTTTAGTCGGGGAGGGAACTCGGATTCGAGCTGCGCGGTGTGCACACCAGATCTCTCCTCATTTTGCGCAGCCTTGCGGAAACATGGAATCAGGGGATTCCTGCAGACGATTCGTTGAGGGAGGGCTCACCGATAATTCAACCTTGTGGCACCTGCAGCAGATTGGTAATGCTCCAAATCACATAGGCCGCCAGCATTCCTGTAACGCAGGCCATGACTAGGGAACGGTGTCGCGTTTCGAGCAAGTCTGCCAGCACGCCGGAAACAAAGATGAACAGAAATGGAGTTGCTGCCAGCAGGAATCCCGCTGCCGCGAGGTGAGGATGCGCCATCCCAAGAAACATAAACAGCACTGCCACGAGCAGCGGCGCGCTGTTGCCGAAGTAACGCGTGCGCGGCCAAGCTATGTAAGTCGCGACCGCGACCGGAAGCCCCAGGGCCAAGGCTGGGCACGCGCGACCAATTTGTACTGCCACTTGCTTGTACACTCCCGAGACCATAAAACCGCGCCAGGTTGCTCCCCAGAACGCAGCGCGCTGCATGCTCTCGGCGAACTTATGGGGATGAAAGAAATACACGGCAAATAACAGAACAAAGCCGACTCCACAGGCCGCCGCCCAAATCACCAGGCCAGCCTGTTTCCGCACGGGAGCCACGTAAAGCAGAAAACCCAGCGTTATCGGTAACAGCACGATCAGAGAAAATTGGGATCCCACTGCGATGGCCAGCGAGATGCCGAGCAGCACAATGCGCCGCCAGTTCCATAAAATGACTTCGCGCGGCGCGTACAGCGTATGCGCAACCGCGATGGCGGTGAAGATCGCGCCAAAGGCTCCCCACGCCACTGTGATCTCCGGTTCGCTGTGCCAGACCGCGCTCGCCTGCAACAGCGAAGGCGAGAAGCAGTAGAAGATCAAAGCGATAAATCCGCCTGTATTCCCGCAGAGTCGACGCGCCACGTACCACAACGACGCGCCCAGGAAGACGCCGCAAGCCAGGAACGGGATCCGCGGGAGCCACCGCCAATAGATGGCGGAATCCCCGCCAAAGTCGCTCGGCCATGCCAGCAGTGGCGCAGCCGAAGCCAAATAGAGCAGCGGCGAATGCTCGGTATCGAATCCGCTGTCGTCCTTGCGAAACGGATCGGGCGCAACTCCTGCCGGATCCGTTAGCGGCGCACCCGCAATCCCTCGACCATGCCACTGTTTCCAACCTTCACCGATGCGCATCGCCTCCGCGCCGTCCGGCTCGCGGCCGGTTCGCAGTTCCGAGCGTACCAACCACGCGGCCTGCGCCAGGAAGCAAAGCAGCAGCAGCCCAGCAAGAAACTGCGGACGCCGAAAACGCTCACGAGTGAAATATGGCCGCATAAGGTCGAGCCGAGTGTTTTACCATGTCGGAGGCAGTTTGCGGGGAAAGTTTGCGGCGCAGGATTTTGACCCACGTTCCGTGATGAGTGAAATTGACACGAACCCGGAAAGCACGTCGACTCCAAGTTCCAGCGGGTCGCCTTCTCCAGAATTCGCGGCGGCCACCCAGCCTTCCTATACCAACACGTTATTTGTCGGCGCCCACGGCCTGCGCCCAGGCTGGGGACTCGTCTTTTATCTGGTTACGTTCTATCTGCTGCAGCAGTTCGTTGTTGACCTGGCTTGGTCGCACAACCTTGGCGCGAGCGGTCTTTGGTCGATGATGCTCGAAGAATTCGGCGATCTGGCCATCGCCATCGTTCCAGCAATGGTGCTGGCGCGCGTGGAGCACCGACCGTGGAGAGTATATGGCCTACCCGCCAGGCGCGCTTTCGGACGATTATTCTGGATCGGCACAAGCTGGGGATTCGCCGGAATCAGCTTGCTGATGGTTGCGCTATATGGATTGCACGCCTTTAGCTTCGGTCACATCTTGCTGCACGGACCGCGGCTGCTGCGTTTCGCGGCTTTCTGGGCCGCGATGTTTCTTCTGGTGGGGCTGTTCGAAGAATTTCTTCTGCGCGGCTACACGCAGTTCACGCTGGCTCGAGGCATCGGCTTCTGGCCCGCGGCCATCGTCCTGTCATGCATGTTCGGGCTGATTCATCTGCGCAACGAAGGCGAGCACTGGAACGGCCTGCTAGCGGCCGCATTCATTGGATTTTTCTTCTGTCTGACCCTGCGGCGCACCGGCAATCTCTGGTTTGCCGTCGGTTTTCACGCCACATGGGATTGGGGCGAGACCTTCTTCTATTCCGTGCCTGACAGTGGCATGATCGCTCCCGGTCATCTGCTGCACTCGTCCACGCACGGCGCCCCTTGGCTGAGCGGCGGCTCCGTCGGCCCAGAAGGCAGCGTCCTTTGCTTTGCCGTGATCGGCTTGCTCTGGATCGCCTTCGACCGGGTATTTCCGCAGGTGAAGTGGAGTTTGGAGCCGCCACGCCTCTCGCAATGAAGTCTTCCTCTTCACGTCTCAGTTCGGGAGCTGCCCCTGACAACCGTGCTGCGCGCCAGCATCAGCTTGCCTTCTTCCGCCATATACTGAGCGTATGACCCCGGAAGTCGACCTGCTGACACCGTTGCGACGCTACTGGGGATACGATTCGTTCCGCCCATTGCAGGAACGTATCGTGCGCAGCCTGCTGGCCGAACGCGACACTTGCGTCGTTATGCCTACGGGCGGCGGCAAGTCGCTCTGCTATCAGTTGCCCGCCGTCATTTCCGGACGCACGGCAGTGGTGATCTCACCCCTGATTGCCTTGATGCAGGATCAAGCGTCCCAACTAGCCCAGATGGGGATCCCCGCGGCCGTTCTCAACAGTTCGCTGAGCAATGACGAGCAGAATCGCGTCTTACGGCAGGCGCGCGAAGGAGCCTTTCGGCTGTTGTATCTGTCACCCGAGCGCCTGCAGCGCGCCGACACGCTGGCTTGGCTGCAGCAGGTTCCGATTTCATTTTTTGCCATCGATGAAGCCCACTGCATTTCCGAATGGGGACATGAGTTTCGCCCAGAGTATCGGCAGTTGAGCCGGCTGCGGGGAAAGTTTCCCGATCGGCCGATCGCGGCGTTTACCGCGAGCGCTACCCAACCCGTACGCCACGATATCCTCACGCAACTTGAGTTACGCCATCCCGACAAATACATTGCCAGTTTTCATCGCCCCAACCTGCGCTATCTCGTGCGCCAGTGCGACGGCGCGGAGCACACCCCGCTCCTGGTTACCGCGTTGCGCAATTATGAAGAAGGCAATGTGATCGTCTACTCCCCTACGATCAGCAAAGTGGAAGAGACGGTCGACTTTCTCGGCGATCAGGGAATCGCCGCGGTAGGTTATCACGCCAAAATGGATGCCGGCGAGCGACGTCGTAATCAGGAACGCTGGATGTCGGATGAAGTGCGCGTACTGGTTGGAACCATCGCTTTCGGGCTGGGAATTAACAAGGCGACGGTGCGAGCCGTCATCCATCTGGCATTGCCTAAATCCGTAGAGCAGTTTTATCAGGAGGCAGGCCGCGCCGGGCGCGATGGAAATTCCGCTGATTGCATTTTGCTTTGGCGTAAGCAGGACGCGGGATTGCTGGCATATTTCGCCAATCAGATTCTGGATGCGGCCGAGCGGGAGCGAGCATGGCAAAGATATAACGTGATTCGTGCATTTGTGGAATCCGGCCGGTGCCGCCACCGGCAGATCTGCACGCACTTTGGCGAAACACCGAAGTGGAATTCCTGCGGAGGCTGCGACGTTTGCGGCGCCGCGCCGGCATGGCTGAAGGAAGTGACAGTTCCTGCGGCGAAGCGCCGGACTACCGTAAGTTCGGTTTCGATCAGCGCGAAAGATGCGTCTTCTGCGCCGCCGGCAGATCAGGCATTACGCGACTATTTGCGAGAATGGCGGCGCACTACCGCCAAGGACCAGGGCATGCCCGCCTACATCGTGCTGCACGACAGTTCGCTTGATGAAATTTGCCGAATGCAGCCGCGATCCATCAACGAACTGCTCCACATCACCGGCATCGGAGAACGTAAGGCGGAGTTGTACGGGCACTCGATTCTGGCCGCACTGCAGCAATACCGTGAAGGTATGCGGGCCAGCGTGGCACCAGAGAAAAAGACGGCGCCGGCGCTGGAGACCTTGCAACTTCTCGCTGAAGGAAAAAGTTTCGAAGATATTGCCCGCATTCGGGGACGTCAGATCGCGACCGTGGTGAACGCCGTCGCCACCCTCGTCGAGGGGGGCGAAGTGCAGTTCAATCCGGAGTGGATTGATCGCAACAAACTGGCGGTGATTGAAGCGGCCTGCGAGCGTCAGGATATGGCTTCCTTACTACGGTTACGAACATTGAAGGATGCCCTGCCTCCCGAGATTACCTACGATGAAATTCGACTGGTGGTCGCCAAGCTAAGACACGCGAGCGGCAGAAACAATTCCTCTGCTGCCAGGTGAAATGACTTATTTGTTGCGTATTTTAGCTGCTTTGCGCGCGTCTCGATGGGCAGAGGTGTACAATTCTGTTGGGTTCAATTTCCAGTCTAGACATTTTTCGGCCGATAAGTAGAAGTGCCAGTTCTTGGCATCGCTCGTGACGCTTCCGTGCGGTGGCGCACCCACGCTCTCAGGAGGAGAGCAGTCATGAGAATTCTGCTTTACAACCCCGACAATGGGGTCACCCGCAATTTCATGCCGCACCTTTGGATGTTTCTCCTGCAATCCCTAACTCCCCCCGGACATGAAGTACTGCTGATCGATGGCAATGCCAGGCCCATGGACGAGGCTCAGATCGCGCAATATGTCCGAGACGAAAAGATCGACCTGGTAGGCATCGGGGCCATGACCCGCATGATTGCAAAGGCTTACCGCATCGCCGACGCGATCCGCGCCACGGGCGTGAAGGTCGTGATGGGCGGACCACACGTCACGGAGTTGGCCGATGAAGCCCTGGGCCGTGATGGCGGCCCTCGTCACGCCGATGCTGTTGCCTTGGGAGAAGCAGATGAAACCTGGCCTCAGATGGTCAACGATGCGGCGCGCGGCGAACTGAAAGAAATCTATTCGCCGGTGGATGAGACTGGCAAAGAACGCAAGCCTTCTCTGAAGCATTACCCCGTGATTCCGTGGCAATCGATCGATCTGGAGCAATTCAACCTGGTGCCCAAGGCTGCAACCGCGCTGCTGCAGAAAGTCGGCGAAGGCTGGGGAACATTTCGCATCATTCCCGTCGAATCGGGCCGAGGCTGTCCCTACGGCTGCGAGTTCTGCACCGTGACTGGATTCTTTGGAGACTCCATCCGTTTTCGCACCAACGAAAGCGTGGTGAACGAGTTGCTCCTTTTGAAGGCTCGCGCCCGCCAGGAAAAGGGACAGATGGCGGTCTTTTTCATCGACGACAATTTCGCCATCAACGTAAAGCGCACCAAGTCGCTCCTGCGCGACATTATTGCGGCGGGCGCGCAGGTGCACTGGGTAGCCCAAATCAGCGCCAACCTGCTGCGCGACGAGGAACTCGTTGACCTGATTGCGGCTTCCGGTGGCAAGTGGGTATTCATCGGCATGGAGTCGATTGACCCGGCCAACCTGAAAGACGTGAACAAAGGCTTCAACAAGCCAGGGGAGTACGCTGAGGTGCTGGAGCGGCTGGCAAAGCGCAACGTGTACGCGATCACGTCATTTATTTTCGGGATGGACAACGACACGACGGGTGTGGCGGAACGTACTCTGTCGCAGGTGCGCACATGGCCGCCAGGGCTTCCTATTTTTGGGCTGCTGACTCCGTTACCGGCAACGCCGCTCTACAAGCGTTTAGAAGTTGCCGGCCGACTCACGCGGCCGAAGCACTGGCAGTCTTTCATCCCCTTTGCCATGGCGCACACGCCGCTGAAGATGAGCATCGACGAAGCTCACGCGGAAGTGAAATACGGATGGGCGCATGCCTACAGCCCGGAAGCACTGGCGGAGGCGGTCGATTCCTTGGACGACCAACCGCTGGGATATCGCATCAACATCTTTCTCGCGCGGCTGTGTTTCCGTGGAATTTATTTCCCCATGATGGGAAAACTGGCGTGGCTCAAGGTGGTCGCGCAGAATCGGCGTACGATTTTCAAGCTGGTGAAGGAAGCAGTATTTGGGCGCAGGACTCGCCGACCGAGGAATCCGGAGGGCGAGGTTTCCTGCCAGGAGCAGGCCGCAAGCGAAACGCAGGTCAGCGCATAGAAAACGGATCGGCAAAACACGAGGCTCTCAGCGTTACTATCGCTGAGAGCTTTTTCCTTTACAGAAGTCTGTGCAAACCTTGCCTGCCTAGTGGACTGCGCCCTCTCGGGACGGCCGAGGCGGCTGTCGCTACACGCTACGACTCTACGACCTGCTTCGCGGCATCACGGCCGGAGCGCACGCAATCAGGAACACCAATACCTCGATAGGCATTCCCCGCCAGTGCGAGGCCGGGCAGTTGCTTTCGCAAACTTTCGATTCGATCGAGGCGCTCGAGATGTCCCACACCGTATTGCGCCATCGCTGATTTCCACTTATAAACGCGAGTGAAGAGCGGCTCCGCGCGCAAGCCGAGGATTTGCTGCAATTCGTCGCGCACGATTTTGACGATCTGCTCGTCCGCCAGCGCCCAGACATCCTCTGCATTTTTGGCGGCGAAAAAACATCGTAGCAGCGCGCGATCTTCAGGAGCACGATGCGGAAACTTGTTGTGAACGAAAGTCGCGGCCAGCAACTTCTTGCCTTCGCTGCGCGGAACCAGGAAGCCAAAACCAGGAGGCAACGATTCGCGCACATCGTGACCGTAGCCGAGCCCTACGGTGATGGAGGAACTGTATTGTATGGCCCCCAACTCGGCAGAGAGTGCAGGGCCCGCCAGGCGTAGCGTTTGTGCCGCAGCCGGCGCGGGAAGCGCGACAATGACGCGATCGAAGTGATCGGACAGCATCCCGGCCGACACAATCCATCCCTCCATACCGCCGTCGAGTTGAAGCGCCTGCACGGAAGTATTGGTGACCAATGCTGAGGGTGTAAGACGTGTGACGATGCTCTCGGCCATGTACTGCATGCCATTTTTCAGCGAGGTAAACAAAGGGGGCGCGGGTTTGCACGGACCCTTTGCCATTTTCTTGCGGGCGGCCAGCATGGCCCGGCCGAGACTGCCATGCGTCCGCTCCATCTCGGCGAAGCGCGGGAGCACCGCGCGGACGCTCAGGCTGGCCGCCTCTCCACCATAGACGCCGGAAAGCAGCGGGTCGGCGAGGCGGTCGACCACTTCCGCTCCGTAGTGGCGCTCCACGAAAGCGGCCACGGATTCGTCATGATCCACGGCACGCGGCGGATGAAACAATTCCTTCGTCATGCGTAGTTTGGCCTTCCACGAAAAAAGCGGCGAAAACCCAGTCGGCAGAATTTTCGTGGGAACCATGAACATCAGCCCGTCGGGCATTTCGACCAGGCGTCCATTAGTCAGAATGTAAGTCTTGCGGTCGGCATCGTTCGAGCCAATGAGTTGATCGCCTAAGCCGAGCGCCCGGCATAGATCCGTCGCCCAAGGCTTTTCCGTAATAAAGGAGTCAGGTCCGGCTTCGACGAGGCATCCGTCAATCTGTTCGGTGCGGAGCACGCCGCCCAGACGCGCCGACGCTTCGTACAAAACGTATCCGAGATCGGAACCGGAGCGGCGAAACTCTTCGAGCGCGTAGGCGGCGGCGAGGCCGGAGATGCCTCCGCCGATGATGGCGATTCGTTTCATGAACTGGGGCTTCCAACTTCCGGCTTTCGGCCTCCCGCAGAGCGAGAGCCAGACGGCGGATACTCTTGCACCAAACGAGCTAGATTTTTCACATTATCGACCGGAGTTTCTGGCAGGATGCCGTGACCCAAATTAAAGATGTGGCCGGGGCGTCCGGCGGCGCGGCGAAGAATGTCCTCCGCACGTGACTTCAATTCTTTCCAGTCCGCGAAAAGCAGCACGGGATCGAGATTGCCCTGCACCGCTGGTTTGTAGTCGAGGCGCGCCCAGCCTTCGTCGAGCGGAATTCGCCAGTCCAGCCCGATTACGTCCGCTCCGGTTTCTTTCATGGCGGGAAGCAGCGTCGCGCTGTCGGTGCCAAAATAAATGATCGGCGCTCCAGTTTTCTGCAACTGCTTCACCATGCCGGTGACGTGAGGCAGCACGTAACGGCGATAGTCTTCGACGCTCAGGCATCCCACCCAGCTGTCGAAAATCTGAATGACATCGGCCCCAGCCCGCACCTGGTCGGCAGCATAGGACGCCGTCACCGCGACCAATTTGCGCATCAACGCGTCCCAGTCGGCTGGCGAGTTGTACATCATCTTCTTGGCGTGGAGATAGTTGCGCGAGCCTCCGCCTTCGATCATGTAGCTGGCAAGGGTAAACGGGGCGCCGCAGAATCCGATCACCGGCACACGGTCGCCGAAATGCTTTGCGACCAGGCTCACCGCCTCGGAAACATATCCCAATTCGGCGGCGCGATCAGTGCGCAGGTTTGCGATGTCCTCCTTGGTTCGTACCGGCTTCTCGATCACCGGACCCTCTCCTGCGGAAAAATGAAAAGGCAGCCCCATCACTTCGAGCGGCAACAGCAGGTCGGCGAAAATGATGGCTGCGTCGATGCCGAGCATTTCAGCGGCAGTAATGGTGACCTCGGCAGCCAGCGCCGGCTTCTTGCAAATTTCAAGCAGCGAGTGCTGCTTGCGAACCGCGCGGTACTCGGGCATGTATCGGCCCGCCTGGCGCATGAACCACACAGGAGTACGGTCCGTGGGCTGGGACTTGCAGGCGCGGACAAAGTTGGAATTAGGCGCAGACATGGAGTGATGAATTTAGCATCTTTTCGAATGGCACGCTGTGATCGGGCTCAGGAGCGGCTTTTGTGCGAGACTGATCCAAATGGCCGGTTTGGGCATTAACGTCGGAGTTTCCGCGCCCGTAAGAATCTTCGGACTTTTCGTCGCAGCAATCGCCTTCCTGTCGGCAACGGGATGGCAGTCGCCAGCCCCCGAATCGCATTCCAGCGCCTCGCCTCCGACCTTTTATAAGGACGTTCTGCCAATCCTGCAGGATCACTGCCAAAGCTGCCATCGTCGCGGCGAAGTTGCGCCTATGCCACTAGTGACCTACGAACAGACGCGTCCGTGGGCGCAGTCGATGGCGCACGCGGTCGAAATGAAAATGATGCCGCCGTGGTTTGCCGATCCGCGCTATGGACACTTTGCCAACGATATTTCACTGACTCCGCGGCAGATTGCCGCCATTTCTGCCTGGGCGGCTGCAGGCGCGCCCGCGGGCGATGCGCACGACGCGCCTCCGCAGCGCAACTGGACCGATGGATGGAGCATTTCGCAACCCGACCTGATTGTCACGATGCCCAAGTCTGTGCCAATTCCGGCCCAAGGGGAAATCGAATATACCTACGAGATTGTGCCCACGCATTTCGCGGAAGATCGCTGGGTGCAGATGTCGGAGTTCCGGCCCGGAAGCCCCGCCCACGTGCATCACGCGGTGGTCTATATCCGCCCGCCCGATTCGCACTGGTTGCGGCACGCGCCGGTGGGCGAACCGTTCACGGCATCGACTCTTAGCGATCCGCAGGAGCGGCGCCAGGCGCATGAGACTACCAGCGATCTCCTGCTCGTGTATGCGCCCGGCAGTTCGCCGGATGAGTGGCCCGAGGGTATGGCGAAGTTCGTTCCGGCAGGATCGGACCTGGTGTTTCAGATGCACTATACGACCAACGGCTCACCGGATCGGGATCAGACCAGCATTGGAATGATCTTTGCCAAGACGCCGCCTACTCAGAGGGTCATCACTCTGCAATTGAACAATCATGCTCTAATCATTCCACCGGGCGCAGACAACTTTCGTGTCGAAGTGCAGGGCACTCTGCCCAACGATGCCACGCTGCTGAGCCTGTTCCCCCACATGCATCTGCGCGGCAAGCGGTTCGAGTATGACATTGTGCACGACGATGGCAGCGTGGAAGTATTGTTGCGGGTAAACTATCACTTTCATTGGCAGCTAAGTTACCGCCTGGCCGAGCCGCGTCCACTGAAGGCAGGAACACGGCTGCGCGCCATCGCATGGTACGACAATTCGAAAAATAATCCGCACAATCCCGACCCGACGAAAACGGTGACGTGGGGCGATCAAACCTCCGACGAAATGATGGTCGGCTTCTTCGACGTCGCCGTGCCGGCAGGGATGGATAAGTGGAAATTCTTCATTCGGCATGGAGCGAAGCCCGATGTTCGGCAAAGGCCGGAGTAGCCAAGCCGCTTGCCCGCGCGGGTTGTCCTCTGTAACACTTGATCAGGTTCACGCCAATTGAGCGCTTTTTCCGCACCCACAATTTCTGACCAAGCGAGTCGTGTGCCGCAGCGACTCAGGGCCGCGTCCTATTGGGCGCTCGCGGCGCTGTTCGTCGCGGTTTATTTCGGGTCGATGTTCTCGCCAGCCCTGCTCGATGACGCCGATAGCACCCACGCCGAGGCCGCGCGCGAGATGCTTGTGACCGGCGATTACGTCACGCTCCACGTGAACGGCGTGCGCTATCTGGAAAAAGCGCCGTTGCCGTATTGGATGGTGGCATTCTGTTTTGGAATTTTCGGAGAGAACGAGTTCGCGGCGCGCCTGCCCATGGCGCTTTCTGTCTTGCTGCTCGGCTTGCTGGCCTTGGTTTGGGGACGCCGGGCCTTCGGCGAGCGAACCGGCATCTACGCCGCATTATTCGTGTATACCAGTGCCGGCGTGTTTTTATTTACGCGCATCCTGATTCCCGACATACTGCTAAGCCTGCTCATCGCCGCCTCGCTCTATTTCTTTTTGGTCGCTCTGGAACCTGGCGGGAAGGCCTGGCAATGGTACGCGGGATATGCGTGCATGGCTTTGGGTGTGCTAACCAAGGGCCTGATCGCGCTGGCATTTCCGGGCGGAGCGGCCGTTTTGTATCTTGCACTGACTGGGCAGTGGCGGCGCTGGCGCGAATTCCGCATTATCACGGGACTGGCGCTATTTCTGCTGATCGCCGCACCGTGGCACATTCTGGCGGGATTGCGCAACACCGGTGGGCAGGGCGGACATGGATTTTTCTGGTTTTATTTCGTCAACGAACATTTCCTGCGTTTCCTCGGACGCCGCTATCCTCGGGACTACAACAAGCTCCCATGGGCTCTCTACTGGTCGCTGCACCTGGTCTGGCTGTTTCCATGGAGTTTCTATCTTCCGGCGGCAGTTCGCACCGTCATGGACGAGCGCCGCACGCCGCGCCGAGGCGATTTTGCCGCTCGCACACGCTTGCTCTGCTGGATCCTTGCGGGAGTAGTTCTCATCTTCTTTGCCATCTCGACGAACCAGGAGTACTACACGTTTCCGGCGTATTTCCCATTGCTAATGCTGCTGGCGGAAGGTGTCGCGCGCGCTGAAGGCGCTGATTGCGCTGCGGGAGTACGAAAGGGCGCGCTCCGAATGTCTGCCGGCGCATTAGCAATTGTGGGATTGGCCGCCAGCGCAACTTTGCTGATGGTGCTGTGGCAATCACGGAATCTGCCGTTTGAGCCTGACATAGGAACCGTGCTGGCGAAGCACAACATGGATACCGACACGCTCTCAACGTCGCACATGCTGGACTTGAGTTACGCGTCGTTCGCCGCACTGCGCCTGCCGGCGGCACTGGCGGCCGTGGCATTGATGGCGGCTCCTCTGCTGTCGCTTTTATGGCGGCTTCGGAGGCGACACTATGCCGCGACTTGGGCGCTGGCTGCGGGAATGGCGATTTTTCTCGTCGCAGCGCACATTGCCCTCGGACGTTTCGGTCCTTATTTGTCGTCAAAGGATCTGGCGCGAGCGATCGCGGCTCACGAGCGACCCGGCGATCGCGTGATGATCTATGGCGATCAGGCCTTCGGATCGTCGCTACTGTTCTATCTGCAGCGGCCAATTGAACTCGTGGAAGGACGAACGACTTCCATGTGGTTCGGCTCCACTTTTCCCGATGCTCCGCACATTTATTTGAGCGACGCAGATTTACAACGGGATTGGACCGGTCGGCAACGCGTGTTTTTGTTTGTGCCTCCGCAGCAGAGGGCGAAAGTGGACGCGCTTTTGCCAAGCAAGTTCGTGGTATCCGAGGTTTCGGGAAAGTATGTTTACAGCAACCGGCGATGAAATCTCTCTCGCTGTTACACTTTGTCCTGCGGCTAAAATCGTAATACTGGCGAGATCACAAAGAAATAATTCCGAAGATCGCGACAAATCTGAATATTTCCATTCGAGGGAAAGAAACTGATGAATGCACAGCGCATGGAAGCTTTGACGATCCTGGCCTTTGTCGTGGCGTGTGGATTCGCGATTGGCGGAGCCACGGCCCAGTCGGGCGCGTCTCCGCACGCGGCGAGCCCAGGCCAGACTGTCACTTCCTCCGGCACCAAAAAAGCCGAGGAGCAGTTCAAAAATATTCAGGTACTCAAGGGCGTTCCGGCGGAAGAAATATTTCCCACCATGCAGTTCATCACAGCCTCCCTCGGGGTGGAATGCGAGTTCTGCCACGTGAAAAATGCCTTTGAGAAGGACGACAAGAAAAACAAGCAAACGGCCCGCAAAATGATGGAAATGATGTTTGCGATTAACAAAGATAACTTCGAAAGTCATCGCGCCGTGACGTGCTATTCCTGCCATCGGGGCAATGCTACTCCCCAGGCGATTCCCGCCGTGATGACCTACGAAGCCAACCTGGACAAATCTAAAGAAACCCTTGGCGCATCGATGAGCGCACCTGAAAATTCCGGCACATCAGCCGACCAACTGATCGACAAGTATGTGCAGGCCGTAGGCGGGGCGGCGGCGATCGACAAGGTCACTAGCCGCGTGATGAAGGGAACCATCGACTTCGGCGGCAAATCCCTCCCCATCGATATTTATGCGAAGGAACCCGAGAAGCGCATTTCCTTCACCCACATGCCGGACGGGGACAGCGTCACTGCATTCAATGGACAAGAGGGATGGTTGGGCACGCCCGGTCATCCCCTACGCGAAATGCGCGGCAGCGATCTCGATGGTGCTTCGATCGATGCAGATCTCCATCTGGCGACGCATTTGAAAACTATGTTCACCGAGATGCGTGTGGAAGATGGCGAGAAAGTTGGAGATCGTGAAACCTATGTTGTCGTGGGACGCCGCGAGGCCAAGCCACCGATCCGCTTGTATTTTGACCAGCAGTCAGGACTGCTGCTGCGCCTCGTGCGCTACGGCGAAACCGCTTTGGGATGGATGCCAACGCAAATCGATTATGCGGATTATCGCGACACCAACGGAGTAAAAATTCCTTATCGCTGGACACTGGCACGGCCCAGCGGACGGTTCACCATTCAAGTGAGTGACTTGAAGCAGAATGTTTCGGTGGATGACGCGAAGTTTATTAAGCCCGCGGACGAACCGCATAACGGGCCCGCTAAATGACCGTCCGCTCCGTGGCCGAGCGCCACCACCCGAAACTAAATTGGATTTTCAGCAGTCGGTCAGGTGCCGGAGGGCGTGACTTGACCTGGCGCCGCTTTGGTGACGACCGGATCAGCCTCGATTTTCACCTCGACCTCGGTTCCTTCCTTCAGCTTGACCTTCTTACCGTGAGAATCGGTGAGGCTGTTAGGAACACGTAGCTCTCGATAAAGATGATCGGCGCCTTCCACCGCGATCTGCGCTTTCTCCGGTTCGCCCGAACCGGGGTGAGCGTGAATTACCTTTTCCACTTTTCCTGGGAGCGTAGCACTTGCCTTCGACGATTGGGTAGACACAACTGCGGCCCTCCGACTTGGCTTAACGCACACTTTGCAGCAAGCTTCCTGCAAATCGAACAATACTGGCCCTGGCCCTAATTTTCTAGATAGTTTTACCTAAGTCATATCCGTAGAAAACCGTAGAGGAGCCGCAGAAATGCCTGAAAGACTTTATGGGAAAACCTGTAGTCGGTACGGTCTGCGATTTTCACGGCAGCTTTCAGAGCCGTTTCAGGTTCATCTTGTACCCTTTAATCTCTTCATGACCAAACCTTGGCGTTTAGGATCGTCCGCTTGAGTTTCCGCCAGCTTTCTCGAATAGTCGGCCTGCTTTTGGGAATGGCCCTGCCAGTCTCGGCATTCGCCCAAGCCGTCGACGGTTCAGCCGTGAGCGAAACTCGCGGCCTCGCCTCTTCCGTCAGCGGCGTTTTGCTGGACCCGTCCGGCGCCGCAATCCCCAAGGCACAAGTTAGCCTAGCGAACAACAAGGGCGAAATTTTGCGGCGGACCATAACCGACGCGGAGGGCGCGTTCCACCTCGACAACATCGCGCCCGGAAGGTACACATTTGAATTTCACGCGGAGGGTTTTCGCGACATCCGGGTTGAAACGCTGGTCTCCGCCAAACGCATCCCGCTCCGTTTAGTCATGCCGATCTCGGTCGAAACCGAAACGCTTACCGTCGCCACCGGGGTCGACGTCCCGATCGTCAGCACGGAGACATCCGAAAACCAGAATGCCAATGAGATTGACCGTAACGCCCTCGATCGCGTTCCCATCTTTGATCAGGACTACATCACCACGATGTCGCGATTTCTGGACGACAACGCCACCGGCACCAATGGCGTGTCCTTGGTAGTAAACGGGATCGAAGCCAACGGTCCCGGCGTCACTCCTTCCGCGGTGCAGGAAGTGAAGATCAATAACAATCCCTACTCTGCTCGTTTCTCGCGCCCCGGCCGCGCCCGCCTGGAAATTGTGACAAAGAGCGGATCGCCTAACTTTCACGGCTCACTCAATTTTATGGCTCGCGACTCGGTCTTCGATGCCAGCAACGCCTTTGCGATTGTGAAGCCCCCGGAGAGCCGTCAGTATTACGAAGGCTCTGTCACCGGGCCGCTGGGACATAGCAAGAAAACAAGTTTCCTTCTGGCGCTCGACGAAGACATCCTCGATCAGCAGGCCGTCGTCGACACTAACGCGATTGCGGCAGCCGAGTCCCTTGGTTTCGGTCCGAGCGCGCAAACTGTCGCAAATCCCACCCACCATTTCTTTGGCTCCGGCCGCGTCTTCCACGACTTGGCTAACGGCGACCAGTTCTGGATCGGTTACTCCTATGAACACCGTTCCAGCCAGAACTCGAACGTCGGCGGGACGATCCTCTCCAGTGCAGCCACGGACCTCCATTTTCTTGAGCACGAAATTAATGTCAGCTACCTGCACCAGTTTTCCCCGCACTGGTTAAACCAAACCAGATTCCTGGTCGGGCACTACGACAATTCCACCGCGAGCGTGCTTTCGGAGGCTCAAATCGCCGTCTCCGGCCTGTTTACAACGGGCGGCGCACAGGCTGACACCCGCCGCACCGAATACCACTTCGACGGCACCGACTTCGCCACTTATGCAAACGGCAAGCATCAGCTCAGTTTCGGCATCGACATTCCCGACATCAGCCGCCGCGGCCTCGATGACTTCACCAACCGCCAGGGTACTTATACCTTCGAAAGTTCGGCAAACTACACGGCCAATTCTCCCGCCACCTACTTCGTCCAGACCGGGCAGGGGCATGTCACTTTCCTCGAGAAAGTCATCTGCGCTTTCGTAGAGGACGACATCCGCCTGCGCCCGAATCTGTCCGTGTATCTCGGGATGCGCTACTACTGGCAGAATTATTTTCACGACGAGCCTCACAATTTCGCGCCGCGCGTCAGCTTCGCCTATGCTCCCAGCGCCAGAAGTTCCACCGTCATCCGCGGCGGCTTCGGCGTCTTCTACGATCGCACCGGACCCAGCCCCATCGGAGACTTGCTTCACTTTAACGGCGTCAATCTGATGCGATTCATTGTGGATCCGCCCTATGTGTCCTACCCCATCAACCCAGCCGTGCTGTCGCAAATTCCTACGAGCGTGGTTACGCTCGACCCTCGTACCCGCATTCCTTACGCCCTGCAATACAGTATTGGCGCTGAGCACCAAGTCACTGCCAAAAGTACAATTAGCGCGGTATACATTGGCAATCGCGGCATCGATGTCTTCCGCTCGATCGACGCCAATGCGCCGGAGCTGATCGGCGGCAACTATGTTCGGCCCGATCCCAGTCTTGGTCAAAACCGTCAGATGCAGTCCGAGGGACATTTAAAAGGCAACGCCCTGGAACTGACTTTTCGCGGGAAGCCCAGCAAATACTTTTCCGGCCAGATCCAATACACGTTAAGCCGCACTTACAACAACACCAGCGGCATCACCTTCTTTCCGGAGAATAGTTACGACGCGGCCGCCGACTGGGGACGCTCCGACAACGACCGCCTCAACAAGTTCGACCTACTGGCCTCGTCTCAGCCCACGCGATTCTTCACCATGGGCGTGGGTCTTTCGCTATATTCGGGCAAGCCAGTCAACGTCACCACCGGCGGCGACAATAATCATGACGGCATCCTCAACGATCGTCCCCTCGGCGTTCCGCGCAACACCCTGCCAGGTCCCGGCCTGATCGACCTCGACCTGAACCTATCTCACGATTTCCCGCTTACCAAGGCAAAGAAAGAAGCTCGGGTCTTCACCGTGTCACTCAATGCCTTCAACGTTCTGAACCATCCCAACTACGTGACTTACATCGGAACACAGTCTTCCCCCCTTTTCGGCAAACCGGTCGCCGCTCAGCCCCCGCGCCGCCTCCAGTTGGATCTGCAGTTCAAGTTCTAGCCCGATTGAATAACAAAACCTGATAGGCACGATAAATAGTTTCGATTTCCGTGAAACTCTCACGGACGTTACAGTGAGGCGGTCTCCGGATTGCATAGACTGTATCTCTCCCAAGTCTCTGAACAGGGCTATCATTGGGAGCGGCGGCGGAAGACCCAGCGGAATTTTGTTTGAGCCGGCAGCGCCGCTATAGCGTGATAAGCGCAGAACAGGACTTTGAGACATTATGACGAAGATCGAGGCGGTCATTCAAAACTCCAAGCTGGAGTCTGTGAAATCTGCCCTGCACGAGATTGGCGTGGAGGGCATGACTGTGATCGAGGTGCGAGGCCATGGCCGCCAAAAAGGCCACACTGAGGTCTATCGCGGACGTGAATACAGCGTCGATCTGATTCCCAAGACTAAGATCGAAATGGTTCTTGCCGAGGCGATGGTCGAAAAAGCAGTGCAGGCAATCCTGGGCGCAGCCCGCACCGGAAAGATCGGCGACGGCAAAATTTTCCTTTCCCGCGTGGACGAGGCCATCCGCATCCGCAATGACGAGCGCGGCGAGGGGGCTCTCTAGCTGTGTATGGCCGGCCGGCTGCAGCCGCCAGTAGTTCCGGGACGCGAGTGAACGGCATTTGATTGGCGATGGTGAATTGGCCCTTCCGGTCGCTGGTGCCAGTCGGGGTGAATTGCATTCATGATGGCAGCGTCCACTTTGATCACCGAACTTCGGAGTTCCCTTAACGACGAATCGGCGCGTATTCAGCGGGAGTTCGACTCCTCCGGGGACGGGCGCGCAGCCGTGGCACAACGCACCCGCCTGGTAGAAGGCATACTGGCGCGATTGTGGCGCGACATCGTTTCTCCCGATCCTTCCAAGCCCGCCAACTTTGCTCTCGTCGCCACCGGAGGGTTCGGCCGTGGTTGGCTGTTTCCTTATTCCGACATCGATCTGCTTTTTCTGTTTGGCGATCGCAACGCCGAGCAGGCATTCAAAGATCCGGTTCGCCGCTTTTCTCAGGAATTGTGGGACCTGCGCCTGAAGCTGAGTCCCGCTTCCCGCACGCTGGCGGAATGCGACAGCTACGACCCGAACAACACCGAATTTACCATCTCTCTTCTCGATTGCCGATATCTCGCGGGCGATCACGATTTGTTTCGGCGCCTTCACGACAAGATGATCCCCAAAGTCGTCATGCGCGAATCCAAGGCTCTGCTGCAAGGTTTGGCCGAGGTCACCCGCGAACGGCACGCAAAGTATGGGCACACGCTTTATCACCTGGAGCCGAATTTGAAAGAAGCTCCAGGCGGATTGCGCGACTGCA
This sequence comes from Candidatus Sulfotelmatobacter sp., assembly GCA_036269595.1. GTDB lineage: Bacteria > Acidobacteriota > Terriglobia > Terriglobales > Acidobacteriaceae > Sulfotelmatobacter. The sequence continues at coordinate 7,304 of DATBEI010000031.1, read as the reverse complement.
ATGTAGCCTGCTGGCTCGCGCTGATCTCCGCCATGGACAAGCTTCACGACTGGCCCGACGCCAGTTCACTGCGGGCTCCGGTGCGCAAGCAACTGGACGCTGCGCTCGATTTCCTGATTTCAGCGCGCTGCTTTCTGCACTTCCGCCATGGGCGCGATGACAACACCCTCAGCTGGGAGGCGCAAGATGAAGCCGCCGCTCTGCGCGTCGGCGCTGCCGATTCCGAGGAGCTTTCCGCCGCCGACTGGATGCGGATTTATTTCGGCCATGCCCGCGCCGTGCAGCGCACCGTCACGCAACTCCTGGAAGAAATTCCCGAAGCGTGGTCCGCGCTCTACCGCCAGGTGCAAAGTTGGCGATCGCGCCTGACCACCGCGGACTTTTCCGTGGTCGATGGCCTCATCTTTTTGCAGCAGCCTTCGGCGTTGCAGGATCCCGAGGTGCTTCTGCGGCTATTCCACTTCATGGCCCACCACGGGCTCAAGTTGAGCGCGACCACGGAGTACCGCATCGAGCAGGCGCTTCCTGCCCTGGCGTCCATACCTCCGCGTGGCGCCGAGCTCTGGCTTTATCTTCAGGAAACCTTGCTGCAACCGCACGCCGCCGACGCATTGCGGGCCATGCATTCGCTGCGTTTGCTGACTCTGTTGCTCCCGGAATTAAAACTCATCGACTCGCTGGTGGTGCGCGATTTTTATCATCGCTTCACGGTCGACGAGCATTCCTTCCTCGCCATCGAAAGCCTCCATCGCCTGAAGCAGTCACAATCCGAATGGGACAAGCGTTACGCCGAACTCCTTGGCGAGCTTGAAGATCCCGAGTTGCTCTACCTCGCCCTTCTGCTGCACGACACAGGCAAGGGCGTTCCCGGCGGCAATCACGTGGAGGCCAGCCTCGACATTGCCAATCGTTCCATGGACCGCCTCGACGTCGATCCCAAAGAGCGAGCCGACGTTTTGTTCCTCATCGCCAGCCACCTGGAAATGTCGGCCGCGTTGCGGCGCGACATTTTCAATCCCGAAACTGTCGCCGCTTTTGCCGACAAAGTGGGCACGCCCGAGCGTCTGAAAATGCTTTGCCTGCTCACCTTTGCCGACATCAAGGCAGTGAATCCCGAGGCCCTCACTCCTTGGAAGGCCGAGAACGTGTGGCAACTTTACATGGGCGCCGAAAATTATCTGAACCGCAGCGCCGACCAGCGTGTGCATGCCGATGTAAACGACGAAAAGCTGGCCCGCCTGCGCTCGCTGGCTCCTGTGACCAGTAGCAAGTTCAAGGAGTTTCTGGAAGGATTTCCGCAGCGCTATTTGCTGGTGCACGCGGCAGAAGAAGTCATGCGCCACATGGCCATGGCCGACGATCTTGGCGACAATCCCGTGCAGGTCGAGTTAAAGCGCGGCCGACACTGGTACGAGCTAACGCTGGTTACAGTTGACCGCCCGGCTCTTTTTGCAAGGCTTGCCGGCGTGCTCGCGGCCTGGGGCATGAACATTGTGAAGGCCAACGCATTCTCGAACGAACTCGGAACGGTCGTCGACACGCTCTATTTCACCGATCGCTTCCGGACGCTCGAGTTGAATCTTTCGGAGTGGGACCGCTTCCGCCGCAGCGTCGCCAGCGTGCTGCTGGGCGAAACCGATCTGGAGAAGATGCTGCGCGACCGCCAACGCGCCGAAAAAGGCGCGATCGCCAAAGTAAAAATAGAAACCAAGATTGATTTTGACGATTCCAGTTCCTCGACCAGCACTCTCGTCCAGGTGATCACGCAGGACCGCCCGCGCCTGCTGCACCGCATCGCCTCCTGCCTCTCCGATCAGGCCTGCAATATCGAGATCGCCTTGATCGATACCGAAGGTCAAATGGCAATCGACACGTTTTACCTGACTTCCGCAGGAAAGAAACTGGCCGCCGACCATCAGAAGCGGGTAGGCAAGGCGCTGGTAGAGGAATTGAGGGGCGAGTAGAAATCACGTAGCGGCGGACGCATTCGTCCGCCGTAATTCATCAACGCCGCTCCCCTATTTCGTCGAAAACTTAAAAACCGTCTTCTCCCGAAAAACTTTCCCCGGCCTGAGAATCGTATTCGGAAAATCCGGATGATTCGGCGAATCCGGGAAATGCTGCGTCTCCAAGCAAAACCCGTATCGCCGCTTGTAAACGTGCCCTTGCTTTCCAGTCACGCTGCCGTCGAGGAAATTTCCCGTGTAGAACTGCACTCCCGGCTGCGTCGTCGAAACTTCAAGCACCCGTCCGCTACTCGGCTCATACATGCGTGCCGCGAGAACCAGCCCTGCCCCGCTGCGATTGATCACCCAGTTATGATCGTAACCGTGGCCGAGAACAAGTTGCTCGTAATTATCATCAATGCGCGCCCCCACTTTCGTCGACGTCGTGAAATCCATCGGCGTTCCCTTGACCGGCCGCAGTTCCCCAGTCGGGATCAGAGTCTTGTCCACCGGAGTAAATCGGTCCGCATTCAGCGTGAGTTCGTGATTCAGAATGTCGCCGTTACCTTCACCGGCCAGATTGAAGTAACTGTGCTGGCTGAGATTGATCGGCGTGGCTTTGTCCGTGGTAGCTTCGTAGTCGATGACCAGTGAGTTGTCGTTGCTGAGTGTGTAAGTCACTCTCACCTTCAAATTGCCGGGCCAGCCGTCGTCACCATCCTTGCTGAGATAGGTGAACGTCACGCCCGCCTTGCCTTTCAACGGTTCCGCATCCCACACAACTTTATTGAAAGTCTTGTCGACGCCGCCGTGCAGCGTGTTGGGGCCGTCGTTCTTCGGCAAAGTGTAAGTCTTGCCGTCGAGCGTGAAAGTTCCGTTGGCGATGCGGTTGGCATAGCGTCCGACGATCGCGCCCAAATACGGTGGATTGGGAATGTAGCCTTCCAGATTCTCGTGACCCAGGACAACGTCGGCGAACTGTCCTTTGCGATCGGGCACGCGAATCGACACGATGATCCCGCCGTAATTCATCGCATCCACTTCCATACCGTTCGCGTTGGTGAGCGTGTACAAGGTGATGGGCCTCCCATCCTGCGTACCGAAAGCTTTCTGCTGCACCGCTTGCTCATGTCTCTTGCCGGCCTGCGCCAACGCCAGGCCGCCGATTGTCAGGCTCAAAACAACGACTACAAAAACGGTCGTGAAGGGTCTTGGCATCATGCGGGAAAGTGTACTACGCGGGGAAGGTTCGTGCCGCAGGGTTCAGCGTTTGGCGCACTTCGCCTAAGACTATCTGTCGACGGTTGACGCTTTCAGCCTCTCCTCAACCTGCGATCGGCATGATTCGCAGAACCGATCTTCTCGTAGATCGATCCATTCCACCGCGTGCGCCGAAGCCATGGCGCAGCTGTACTGCTGGCAGTGTCGCAGCTCCAGCGTATGTCCCAACTCGTGGACGCACTCTTTGAGCAGTCGCTGCTTCATTAATTCATCGTCACGATTGAGCCCGTAAAATTCCTGCCGCAGGCGGTAGCTGGATACTACCGCACAAGGGCCCTCCAGTTGGGCCTCTCCGAAGACAAACTTCAAGATTGGGATGTAGAGGTCGACGGCGGCAACGGCCAGCAGTCTCCAGTCTCCAGGCCGCACCAGCGCCTGCATGCGCCGCAAGATCTCGGACGAGTGATACTGCTGCCGCTCGGGGTGATACGACGGCGCAGGATCCAGGCGGAACGCCAGAATCTCGCACGCTATCTCAAGACGCTTCCGGATAGCGGCCCGCAAGTCCAGTAAAACTGCACTGTCGATCGTTCCCACCGGAAGCAGAAGCAGCGTGTTCATTCAAGCCAGCCCAGGGCGCAGTTTAGAGCGCTCGACAACGCGCTTCAGTTGCGGCTTTCCACGGGAGTGCGTGTCCAGCCGTAACGCTTGAGCTTGTGATGGAGAGTAACCCGGTCGATGTCGAGCACGTCGGCGGCGCGACTCTGGTTGCCGCCACACTCCTCCAAGATCTGCAGGATGTGAGCCCGCTCGATTTCGTCGAGGCTCTTGCCGGCTGCGGCCGCCGCGGATGCCGCGGACGACGCTTTGAAAATGAAATCCTGCTCGCGCAGTTCCGGCTCCTGGGCCACGACCATGGCTCGCTCGACCGCGTTTTCCAGTTCGCGCACATTCCCCATCCACGGCTGCTGCTGCAACTGGTCCATGGCTGGTGGCGACACCCGAGTCACGTGTTTGTTCATGGCAAGCGCGAACTTCCGCACGAAATGTTCCACCAGCGGCGGAATGTCCTCCCGGCGTTCCCGCAGCGGCGGCAACTCGATGCGGAACACGTTGAGCCGGTAGAAAAGGTCGGGACGGAACGTGCCCTCCTCGATCATCGCTTCCAGATTCTTGTTAGTCGCGGCCACGCAGCGGAAATCCACCTTGATCACCTGGTTTCCGCCCACGCGTGTAATCTCGCGTTCCTGCAGCACGCGGAGCAGGTCGGTCTGAGTCTTCAGGCTGATGTCGCCGATTTCGTCCAGAAACACGGTGCCGCCTTCGGCAATCTCGAATTTCCCTTTCTTGCGATACTGCGCCCCAGTGAACGCTCCTTTTTCATGACCGAAGAGCTCGCTTTCGAGCAGAGTCTCGGTGAGCGCGCCGCAATGAATCGCGACCAGCGGATGAAACCGCCGCATACTGGCGGCGTGAATCGCGCGCACCACCAGCTCTTTGCCCGTGCCGCTCTCGCCCGTGATCAGCACATTCGCATCAGTCGGCCCCACGGTCTCCACCGCATCGAACACTTTGCGCATCGCCGGACTTTGCCCCACAAGGTCCCCGGGACGCGTTATCTCTTCAACCGTCTCGCGCAAGCGCACATTTTCTTTTTCCGCCCGTCGATGGGCCAGGGCTTTTTTCACCAGGTGCGCAATCTCGTCCGGATCCAGCGGCTTGCTTACATAGTCATAAGCACCGTTCTTTAGCGCCGTAACCGCCGTCTCCACTGAGGCGTAGCCGGTCATCATGATCACTATCAGGTCGGGATCCATCTCGTGCAACCGTCGTTGCAACTCGATGCCGTCCGTACCGCGCATTTTTATGTCGAGCAGCGCCAGATCCCACTTGTTCTCAGCCATGCGAGTCAGTGCGTCACTCGCGCTTTCCGCGGTTCCGATTTCGTATCCTTCCTCGCGAAACCATTTTCCCAGTGAATCGCGAACGCTCAGTTCATCGTCAACAATTAGCAGTTTCCCTTGCGATTCCACGTTGCTCACCTCCCGCCGCCTGCAATTACGGCAGCAATTTCGTTGGCCGGGGAGTCTGCGTCCCTTCCGTTTTCCACGCCCCACGGCAAAGTCACGGTAAAAGTCGTTCCTCGCCCAACTTCCGATTGCACCTCAATACTCCCCCGGTGCCGTTCCAGAATCCCGTGGCTGATGGCAAGACCCAGCCCCACGCCGCGTCCAGTCTCTTTGGTGGTAAGAAATGGCTCAAAAATTCGTGGCAATATTTCGGCTGGAATTCCTGAACCGTCGTCGCGCACCATGATGCGGGCGTAGTCCGGTTCATGCGCAAAAGTCGTTGTAATCCACAGATTCCCGCCTTGTGGCATGGCATCCAGTGCATTCATCACCAGCGCCAGAATGACCTGCTCAATCTGGGCTGCGTCGCAAATCACCGGCGGCAGATCGGGATCAAGCTGCGGCTGCACCTGAATCGCCGCCAGGTCCAACTGATGTTGCACCAGGTGCAGCGACCGCTCGACGATCTGGTTCAGATTCGCCGGCTGCAGGTTCATGGGCGTGGTGCGCGAAAAAGCCAGTAAATTCTTCACCAGATCGCCGCAGCGCCTGCTCTCCGACGCGATCAGGTCGAGTGAGTCGCAGATTTCCTGATGATGCTTGCGCTCGCCATCCTCGCGCTCAATCCACTTATGCAGCAGCTTGGCGTAAGTCAAAATCCCGGAGAGCGGATTGTTGATCTCGTGCGCCAGCACCGCCGCCATCTTGCCCAGCGACGCCATCTTCTCGGTATGCAGCGCATGCTCGTGGGCGCGCTTCAGTTCCCGCGTCTTGTGGTCCACGCGCTCCTCCAGAGTGCGGGTCCAGGAGACGTTCTCGTTCCGCTCTGCCTGCAACTGGCGGCTCATGCTGTTGAAAGAACCGGCGAGCTCGCCGATTTCGTCATGCGACCCCACCTCGATTTGATAGCCCAAATCTCCGGCTGCCAGGCTCTCTGTGCCCCGTTGCAGCGCCTTCAGCGGCCGGGCCACCACTTGCCAGATGAAGAACCAGCTCAGCAGCGCAATCAGCAGCAGCGCACAGCACGTATAAACGATCATGCGTCGGCTGCTTTCCGCGACCTGAACATCGTTTTTGGCCAGCGAAAGATTTGTGTCGAGGACTCCCAGAATGTGCTGCTCCGCCGGATGCGCGTGGCACGCAGCATTCGAACAGGCAGCCTGGTTCTCAATCGGCGTAATAATCCCGAGCACGCGGGTTTTCGCGCCATTCCGATAAATGCGAAACCGGTCGGGCCGGTTCAGGCGGGCCAGCGGTTGCGACTGCGCATGGCAGGCGTAGCATGCTTCGGCAGTCTTATCGACCACATGGTTCTGTTCGACTGAATCCGTGGTGTAGGTGATCCGGCCTTCCTGGTCGAAGATGCGGATCTTCTCCACCCCCGGCTCCGCCGCCATCGTCTGGATCAAGTGGTGCAGCCCTGCTTGATCATTGCGCAGCATGTATTCCGTCGTGCTGTGTTTGATCACGTCGCTGACGCGTTCTGCGCTGATCAGGGTATTCTGCTCCAGGTGCTGGCGGTGCAGGCGGACGTTCAAATACCCCAGCAGCGCGCAGATCCCGATAACGGCGCCCAGCAAGAGAATGTTCAGCTTGGCGCTGAGATTAAGACTCAGGCGCAACCCTCGACCACGCGTTGGCTCAGTCTCCCGCATGCTCCATGACCGCTGTAATCTCCGGCTGCGCATAGACCGGCTCGGAAATCGCCTCCTCTGCCATTTCTTCCTTGGGAAAGATGGGCAGGTACTTCACCGCCAGTCCGAAGAGGGCGAAGCCGGCCGCGATAATCGCGCCGGTCACCGCCAACTCCGTCCACTTCGGGAAGTACCGTACTCCCGTCGATCCTTCGAACCCGGTGATGCTCACGTTCATGCGGTTGGTGATAAACCCGAGCACGACCAGCACAGCCGATAAATAGAGGCCGTTAGCACTCGCCCGAATTTTGGGCTGCACTAACAGGCACAGGGGGAGGATGATGCACAGAGAAATCTCCAGCCAGAACAGGTACATCTCATATCCTGGACGCATCGCCAGCCCCAGCGCGTGTCGATTCGCAAGGTCTTCGAAG
>DATBEI010000019.1:0-25466 GCA_036269595.1 Candidatus Sulfotelmatobacter sp. | reverse complement strand
CCAGCGACATTCCGGTTGCCGAGGAGGCCGTCGTTACGGCCGAGACCATGGGCAACGAAGTCCAGCATTTCTACGACGTCGGCGTCGCCGGCATTCACCGCTTGCTGGCGAATCGCGAAGCCTTGACTCGCGCCCGCGTGGTCATCGTCTGCGCCGGCATGGAAGGGGCGTTGCCCAGCGTCGTCGGAGGCCTGGTCGGCGTCCCCGTGATCGCCGTGCCCACCAGCGTCGGCTATGGCGCATCATTCAAGGGGATGGCCGCCCTGCTCGGCATGCTCAACTCGTGCGCCTCGAATGTAAGCGTGGTAAATATTGATAACGGTTTTGGCGCCGGATATGTTGCCTCGCTGATTAACCGGCTTCCCTGATCGCTCCGCCAAAAGTGCTAGCCGTCTGAACTCAGATCGGAAGCCATCCGCGGCCGAGTTGGCGAAAAATAAAAATGGCGCGGCTCGCCGCCGCGCCCTCTTCATCACCGCTACACCAACCTTACAAGCCTTGCTGGCCCGACTTGCCTTCGACCTGCAACTTGTTGTCTACGCTGAAGGCGCCGAAGAGCCCATTAGCCCGGATTCCGGCAACTTCCTTGTCCATCTTGCTGTCGACTGAACCGTAGAGCGTCAAGTGTCCGTTGTCCACGATGATGCGAATCGGACGCGCCGGATCAATCGCGTACTTGCTCAACACCGAATCGCCATAGATAACGCGCATCGCCCGCAGGCGCAGCCCGTCGTCGAACTGCGAGACCGGCTCAAGCGAGATGTTCTCAATCACGTCCTTCACGCCGGGAGTATTAGCAATGTCAGCCAGCGCCTCGTCGCGCCCCAGGCCCGTTCGGTCCTGGCCTTCTACGGTGACCACTCCATCCTTCACCCCCAAAGCGAAGTAGTCGAATGTGATGTCATAGCCCACCCGCACGTAACGCAGCTTTTTCGCAAGCGTCTGCTCGAGTTGCGCGTCCGGTACGTTGGGCCCGCCAACATCGAGCAGGTTGCGCACGCCCTGCACGTGCCCGGCTTTGCGCGCCGCTTTCGCCGCGTCTAGCTTCGCCTGAAAACGATCGACCGTCCCGGTAAGGGTTACGATCCCTTCCGCCACATTGGCCTTCACGTTGCTGAACTCGCGTTTGGCCGCAAGTTTCTGAGTCACCGCCGTTTGAATTTGATTGTCGTACCGGGAAGCCGCGCCCGTATCGGCCATCAGCGTTGCGACCAACAGCCCCACTGCCAGCATTGTCCCAACCACTTTTGCTAATCCCATCTTTCTTGATGCTGCCATAAGGTCACCTCCGACCTGTTGACAAATCCTTACGAACTAACCATTTGGTTAATTCATTCGATGCGGAGGTAGGTAGCAGAGATGCATCGTGCGAAGGTCAGACGAACAGCCTTCGCCACAATTTCGAGAGCGCAACTTTTTCTCGTGGAGTGGGTTTATGAAGGCAGCTGGCAGACCACCGCGCAGTGCTTATTTGCCGATTGTAGACCAGTTGGTGAGCAGTTCGGGACGTCCGTTTTTTACTACTGTGGAATACACGTCGTCGAACCCCTTGTGGTCCTTGGGGCCATAAGCCAGAACCAGTTTCGATCCCAAGCCGACATTTAGTTCGTGAATGGATTCGATGCCCGAAATAAATTTCTCCCGGGTCACATTTTTTCCGGCACGCTTCAGACCTTCGACCATCACCATCGCGTCTACAAAACCTTCCAAGCTCACGAAGCTAGGGCTTGCGTCGGGATAATATCTCGCCAAGTATTTGCGATAGAGAGCCACCGTTGGATAGTCGGTGCGATCATAGGGCGGAACCACCTGCGTAATAATCGTGCCCTCCGCATCCGGCCCTGCTTCCTTGATGAATTCTTCTGTGCCCACGAAAGAAACGGTCAAAAACTGCGGCCGCCATCCCGCCGCATGCGCCTGCTTCACGATGGCCGCCACCGGAGCATAAGGTCCGACCACCACAACCGCTTGCGGACGTGCCGCCATCACGCTCTTCAGCCCTTCCTCCACATCCAGCGTGTTACGCGGGAACGCGCCAGTTGCCGCCGGTGCCGAGTTATGTTTCTGAAGAGCCAGCTTCAGGCCGTCGAGCACCGTCTTGCCAAACGCGTCGTCCTGATAGATGACTCCAATCTTTCGGATGTTCGCTTCCCAGAGTTTGTCTACCTGTTCCCTGGTTTCGTCGTAATACGAAGCGCGCACGTTCACCACATAGTGCTTCAGCGGCTCGTAGAGCATTTGCGCGCCGGTGAAAAGTCCGACCACCGGAATCTTCTCGTCCTGAGCTAGCGGCACGTATACTTTGGCCGTCGGCGTGCCAACAAAGAAGCCCAGCGCAAACACGCCCTCCTTGGTCATGCGCTTGAAGCAAGCGGGCGCCTTATCCGGATCGTAGCCGTCGTCGAAGGCGAGCAGTTGCAGCTTGCGGCCAAACACTCCTCCTTCGTCGTTGATGGAATGCAGGTAAGTCGTCGCGCCCAAGACCGTCTGATTGCCGAGGAAGCGTGCGGGGCCATCCAACGCCGAGCACGATCCAATCAAAATGCTGTTTTCGGTGACGCCGGGCGTTTCTGCGCCCGCCATGGTTGACGCTAGGGCAAGCAATAAAAACAGTACCGCTCTTACAGGAAAATACACCGGGCTTCGCTGGTTCATCCGCAAACTCTCCCAAAAGTGTTTTCCGCGCCTTGACTGAATACGTTGGCGACGCAGGTGTGAGGTTAGTGTGGCCATGGGTCCAAAATAAGGGAATACAAATGAGCGTAGCGGCCCACCAAAGTAACCTTACGGGATCGGTGCTTTCGACCGCCCATCCACGAAATCCGTGCAATCGTCCCCGTTTTGAACTCTGTCCATTCTGGGATTACCCCCGTAACCTTTCGAGCCACCACGGCGCGTTCTACCATCCGTTTTGACTGCGCATTTTAGGGGGGAATTCGCGGATGGGTGATCGTGTCACCCAATCAAGACGGGCTGAAATTGCCCACGCCAACCGGCTTAAGAAAGCGCTGGACAGCGGAGCTCCACCCGCTTTTGTCCAGCCAGCAAACGGCCAGCAGGGAAATGGCAAGCTTGGAACTGCTGACGCAGGCACTCATGTCTCGTGCTCTCCAACCTCCTGCCCGCTGCCTCCGCTCCCCGAGGTTCATAAAGATCGCCAAAACGACGAAACTCGCCTTCAATTTTTGGAGCAAATGTTTCAGGCGTCGCCCGACGGATTGAGCCTCGCGGACTTGTCTCACCGCGTGCTCTTGGCGAACGAAACGTTCGTGCGCATGTTCGAATATGAAGCGGCCGAGGTGGTGGGACAGCCGCTAGAAAATCTGGTCGTCCCTCCCGACCGGCTGGCCGAGTCCCAGTGGGTGACCGAGGCACTTGCCAAGGGCCAGCGCATCACGCTGGAAACCCAACGCAGAAAAAAAGATGGCTCGTTGCTGGACGTCTCCATGTCCTGCGCCCCTCTCTTTCTGGACGGGAAGATGGCAGGTTTTTATGCGGGCTACCACGATATTTCCGATCGGCGGCGAGTGGAGGCTCTGAGCTCGGCGCTTTACCGGGTCGCTGAAAAGAGCAGCAGCGCGCACGATCTGCAACAGTTCTTCGCCGCGGTGCACGGCATTGTGGACGAGCTGATGTATGGGCGGAACTTCTATATCGCGCTCTACGACCCGGCTTCCGACTTGCTCACTTTCCCCTATTTCGTCGACGAGCAGGACACCGCGCCCGCGCCGAAGAAGTTGGGCCGCGGGCTTACCGACTATCTCATTCGCGCGGGGCAACCGCTTCTGGCCACTCCTGAAGTGCTGCAAGCGATGGAGGAACGCGGCGAGGTCGCGCGCAACGGATCGCGATCTCTCGATTGGATGGGAGTTCCGTTGAAAGTCAACGGGCACACCTTCGGCGCCCTGGTGGTGCAGACTTATTCCAAGAATATTCGCTACGGCGAGCGCGACAAAGAGATTTTGACTTTCGTGGCGCGGCAGCTTGCCAGCGCGGTCGAGATCAAGAAAAACGAGCAGGCTCTACGCCGATCCGAAGCGCGCTACCGCTCGCTGGTCCAGAGTTCAGTCTATGGAATTTACCGTTCCAGCCTGGAGGGCCGCTTCCTGGACGTCAATCCGGCGCTCATTACGATGCTGGGCTACGGATCTGCAGAAGAAGTGCTCCTGCTCGATCCCACCAAAGATGTGTTCGCGCACACCGAAGAGCACACGCGACTCATCGACGAGTTCCGCCGCACCGGACGCCTCGACGGAATCGAAGTGAAATGGAAGCGCAGCGACGGCACAGCGATCACTGTCCGCATCAGCGGCCGCGCCGTGAGCAGCGCTGACGAACCTGCCGATGTACTGGAGGCGATTGCGGAAGATGTGACCGATCGTCGCGTGCTCGAAGATCAGTTCCGCCAGGCGCAAAAAATGGAAGCTGTAGGCCGGCTGGCCGGCGGCGTGGCGCATGACTTCAACAATCTGCTCATGGTTATCAGCGGCTACGCCGAGGTCATGCTTGCGGCATTAGACTCCGACCATCGGCTGCGCGAGAAGGCTTTAGCCATTCAGCAAGCCTCTGACCGCGCCACCACTTTAACGCGGCAATTACTCGCGTTCAGCCGCAAGCAATTGCTCGAACTGAAAGTCGTCGACGTCAACGCCATTGTCGCGGACATGGAGCGCCTGCTGCGCCCGCTAATTGGCGAAAACGTGCAATTTATTACCAGCTTGTCTCCCGACGCCGCGCACATCCGCGCCGACGCGGGCCAGTTGGAGCAAGTGCTGATGAATCTCGTGGTCAACGCTAAAGATGCCATGCCCAACGGCGGCACGCTCACTATTCAGACCGAGAAAATTGTTGTCGACGAGAGTCACCGTCGCGGTCCGACTTTCATTCGCCCAGGCCACTATGTCCTGCTGTCGGTCAGCGATACCGGCATGGGTATGGACAAAGAAACTCAGTCGCGAATCTTTGAACCTTTCTTTACTACCAAGGAAAAAGGCAAAGGCACAGGGCTTGGCCTGTCCACTGTCTACGGCATCGTGAAGCAGAGTGGCGGATACGTGATGGTGCAAAGCGAAGTGAACCGCGGCACCACCTTCCAGATCTATCTGCCTCGGGTTGAAGGCCTCGCCGAGAGGCATCCCGCTCCCGCCGCGCCTACGGCCCTGGGTGGCAGCGAGACTGTGCTGCTGGTCGAAGACGAAGAATCTGTTCGTCAACTCGTTCGCGAAACGCTTGCTGCCAAGGGCTATCGCGTGATGGAAGCCTCCAATGGCGAGGGCGGCCTATCAGCAGCAGCCCAGCACAATGGCAAGATCGACTTGGTCATTACCGACGTTGTCATGCCCGGCATGGGCGGCCGCGAACTGGTTAAACAGCTTGCCCAAACCTGTCCCGAAACAAAAGTTCTCTATCTCTCCGGCTATACCGAGGACGCGATTTTCAGCGAAGGAACCCTGGAGAGTGGCGCGGCCTTTCTGCAGAAGCCTTTCACCTTGCAAAGTCTGGCGCGCAAGGTCAGGGAAGTCTTGGGATAACTTCGAAAGCGGAACCAACCCTCAGACCTCAAGCCCAATAATGTTCTGAAACTTTTTCCCCGCGCTCTCGTCCTATTTGGTGGAGGATTAACAACAGAGAGAGCGGATCCGTCTGTGGCGGATCGGATTGAGAACGAGGGGTTCCATGCTTATCAAGAAGGCTGCAGAAATCCGTTCGTCGGAAATTACACCTAAGAGCTTGTATTTGAATCGCCGCAAGTTCCTGGCTGGAGCCGCCGTCGCCGGAGCTGCGGCAGCCACCGGTTTTGGCCTGCGCGAAATAGTTTCGCCTTCGACCACCGCGCTCGCCGGAAACAAAATCGACGGCATCCAGAAGAGCCCGTTCAGCACCACCGAGGCCATTACTCCCTACAAAGATGTCACAAACTACAACAACTACTACGAATTTTCTACCGACAAGGATGGTCCCGCAAAACTTGCGCAAAATTTCCGCACGCGGCCTTGGACGGTAAAGATCGATGGGCAGGTAGAGAAAAAACAAGAACTCGACGTCGACACGATCCGCAAGATGGCTGTCCCCGAAGAGCGCATCTACCGTCATCGTTGCGTGGAAGGTTGGTCCATCGTCGTTCCCTGGGTCGGCTTTTCCCTTAGCGAATTGATCAAACGCGCCAATCCTACCAGCAAAGCAAAGTTTGTGGAGTTCACTACGATTTACGATCCCAAGCAAATGCCCGGCCAGCAGCGGCAAGTCCTGCAATGGCCCTACGTGGAAGGCTTGCGTATGGACGAAGCCATGCACCCGCTCGCGCTGCTCTGTTTCGGCATGTACGGCGAAGACCTGCCCAATCAGGACGGAGCGCCTATCCGCATCGTCGTGCCCTGGAAGTATGGCTTCAAAAGTGCCAAGGCCATCGTGCGCATCCGGTTCACCGAGAAGCAACCCGAGAATACCTGGAACCTTTCTGCTCCCAACGAGTATGGTTTTTATTCCAACGTGAATCCGAACGTCGACCATCCACGCTGGAGTCAGGCCAAAGAACGCAGGCTCGGAGAATTCTTCAAACGCCCGACCTTAATGTTCAACGGTTACGATCAGGTCGCCAGCCTTTACACCGGCATGGATCTGAAGAAGAATTTCTAATGCAGTGCCAATGGGTAGTGTAGTGGTCAGTTGAAAGTCAAAAGGTTCTTCTCTGACCACTGATCCCTGGTCCCTGCCCACTATTTTTCCATGCCTCGTTGGCTCAAACCCGTGATTTTTCTGGCGTGCCTCGCACCGCTGGCCGACCTTGTCTGGCGAGGCTTCCATGCGCAGCTTGGTGCCAACCCCATCGAGGCCATCACGCATCGCACCGGCGATTGCACTCTTACGTTCCTGCTCATCACGTTATCGGTTACGCCCCTGCGCAAACTGACTCGGCAATATTGGCTGATCCGCCTGCGCCGCATGTTCGGCCTGTTCGCTTTCTTCTACGGCACGCTGCACCTGATGACCTACGTGTGGCTCGACAAATTTTTCGATGTCCATGCGATGCTGGCCGACATTGCCAAGCGCCGTTTCATCACCGCAGGAATGACTGGCTTCGTGCTCATGATTCCGCTCGCGCTCACCTCGACCCAATGGGCCATCCGAAAAATGGGTGGCAAGCGGTGGCTGGCTCTACACCGTCTGATCTATTTCAGCGCCGCCGCTGGAGTCATCCATTACATCTGGCTGGTAAAGGCCGATTTGAGGAAGCCGCTGGAGTATGCTTCTGTACTCGCAGTGCTGATTCTCTATCGCATCTTCGCCTGGGTCGCGTCCCGCAGTTTACAGACGGCCAAAGTTCGCACCTCAGAAACGTAAGTAGCGCCGGCGTCCACCGGCAATAGTGCTAGTCCTCCGTCATGCTGAGCGCAGAACGGCCGTCGCGAAGGCGACGGCCGTTCGGAGTCGAAGCATCCCTACAGTGCCGTTGCTTCATCGTTCTAGTCGCGTGCCCTGTACTCGCAGCGGAGTTTCGATTGCGCTCAACAAACCATGTTCTTTTTAAGCACGCATTCTGGGCGACCAGCCGCCACTTGAGCTAGTTTTTGTTCTTCTTCTGCCAGTGTGCCGCATGGGCCCGAACCGGCGGCCGCACAATGAACAGGTGCGGCTTCGCGATCGCTCCCGTGGCCGTTGCGGATGGATTCTGCAGCACAAATACTCCAGCCGCGACCTGGCCACCATCGGTTTCGATAAAGGGGAAGGTCGTGCCATCCACCGGATAGAAAGTCAGCCCGAATCCGCCATTGAGAGTGGAGTTCGAATTGTTGCCGGCATTCGCCACGATCTGACCGCGGCCGGTCGAATCCGGCGCCGTATAGTTCCCGCTGAGCGCGACGCCATAAGCGGTTCCTATCCCAGCATTGGAATTTTCATCCACTATGCCCGTCACCGTGGTGCCGCTGCTGTTGGCGGTGAACTGTGCGATGTCGTCCACCTCCGGGGTCGTACCTATCGATGCTGCCGATGCCAGGTTTGTGCCCGAGAGATTTAAGGCATAGCCTTGCGACGCGGCAAAGGTGGCGCCCGAAGTCTGCGGGTAAGCTGCGCCGACCATGATTCCGGAGTTGTCCATCTCCAGCAGCAGCAGTCCGCCGCTGGATGGATAGGCTGCGTACGATGAGCCGTCCGCGAAACTCGTCAGGGCCACCGTGTAGCGGCCCGTCCCACCTGCCGCATATGTGCCCGTGAAGGTGACCGGCGAAGGCGAAACGGCGCCTCCATTATTCGCATCCACGCTGGAAGCGTTCGTTAGATTCCCATTGCCGTCCGTCACCAGAAAGCCGCCAGCCACCGCCGAGGAACTCGCTCCCGGGAAAGATCCCGCCAAGGTGAAGGCCATGGTGCCGGAAGGCGCTGAGGTGCTGCTTTGCGAATAAGCATCCCCCAACAGAGTTGCGGTGGAATCCATCTGAATAAACTTCAGGTGGGTCGCGTCGATGGCATACACGTCGTAGGCAAACGCCCCAAACTGTGTCGTACTCAATGTGCTGCCTGGCGTCGACGAGGGCCCGAGCACCAGGTTGCCCGTAAGCGCTTGATTGGGATAAGCGAAGCCGCCATCGTTGAAGTCCTCGCTGCCCGACGAAATCGCTCCGCCCGATCCCAGCGTGAAGTTGCCCACAGTCGCGAATAGCGCTTCAGACCCGCTGCTCACGTCCGCTCCCGAAAAAATGAACGCGTATGAGCCCGAGGGCGTCACACCCGATGTTTGCGCGTCAATGCTGCCGCTCCCCGTGGCGTTGCCGTCGAACTCAATGACCAGCCCGTGCGAGCTGTCGGCCAGCACGAAATCAAGAACGATTTTCCCCAAAGGCGTAGAGGTGTTCAGCGTGGCTCGACCTCGCCCGTCCACTCCCACCGTATATGTGCTGCTGCCGGCGATGGCCGCATTGGGCACCGGCACAGTAAGGTCAGCATCGTTCAGGTCAATTGTTCCGCCAGTGATTCCGCCAACCCCGTTGCCCCCGCTCCCGTTTGCCGTGAACGTCCCTAGCGCGGAGTATGGCGCCCCATTCACGTCGGTGCCCGACACCGAGAATACATAAGTGCCCTTGAGATTGCTGTTGCTGAATTGTCCGCTAGGCGGCGCGACTGGATTGGCAATGCTTACGCCGTTCCCCCCGCAACTCGCCAGCACAGCTAATCCGGCAATTGCGCAAATAAGGGTCGAAAAGAAAAAATGATTGCGTGACGGCATGACATCCCCCTGAGATCTTGGTGTGGAGCTGGATCTTGTTAACACGAATGGCACTTGGTGTGACCGCTAGAATCAACCCCATTGCGGACAAAAAGTAGCGCGAAAACGGCAGAAAATTTGCCTGCTTTACATCTCTTTACCGAAGCCCCAGAACTGCAAAGCCTTCCATCCGCCAGTTCACCGCCGGGCCTCGGCCTTTTGCCCAGCGAGTTTGCTCAGTGAGTCTTCGTAAGGTGCGCGTGCGATTCCTTTTTCCGTGATAATCGCCGCCACATATTTCGCGGGAGTTACATCGAATGCCGGGTTCGCCACGCCCACTCCATCAGGGACCATCTGCTTGCCGCCAATGTGCGTGACTTCCCGTGCATTCCGCTCCTCAATCGGAATCCGGCTACCGTCGGCGCAAGCCAGATCGATCGTGGAAATCGGCGCCGCCACATAGAACGGAATCCCATGCTCCTTCGCCAGAATCGCCACCGTGTACGTTCCAATCTTGTTGGCGACGTCGCCATTGGCCGCAATCCGGTCAGCGCCTACGACGATCGCCCCAATCTTGCCCTGCTTCATCATCGCGCCCGCCATGTTGTCGGAGATGACCGTGGTCGGAATCCCGTCTTTCATCAGTTCCCACGCCGTGAGCCGCGAGCCTTGCAGGAAGGGCCGGGTCTCGTCCGCATACACATGAATTTTTTTCCCCTGCTCGATCGCTGCGCGGATCACGCCCAACGCAGTCCCATATCCGGCCGTCGCCAGCGCCCCCGCATTGCAATGCGTCAGCACTCCGCCCGAACTCGGCATCAGCGTAGCGCCGTGGCGGCCCATCGACTGGTTCGCGGCGATGTCTTCTGCGTGCATCCGCTTCGCCTCCTCGGTCAGTTCCTGCTTGATCTGCTGAACCGGGCGAGTGCGGATTTGCTCAAACTTTTCCTGCATGCGCTGAATCGCCCAGAAAAGATTCACCGCCGTCGGCCGCGTTTTGCCGATGATGTCGCAGATCTGGTCGAGATCCTTCTTCACATCGTCGGCGGATTGTGCCGAGGAGTTATTCACTCCCAGTGCGATTCCCATCGCAGCCGCCACGCCGATCGCCGGCGCCCCGCGCACGACCATGTTGCGAATGACGTCGGCTACCTCGTCGTGCGTCTTACAGGTGACATACACTTCTTCCGTCGGCAGCTTCGTCTGATCGATGAAGCGCACCCCATCCTCAGTCCACTCCAATGTTTGGATCATAGATTTTAGTGATTGAGCAATTGAGTGATTAAGTCATTGAGCGATTGAAGGCCAAATGGCTCAATCACTCAATGGCTCAATAGCTCAATGGCTCAATCTCTCAATTCTTATGCGCCTCGCATCGGTTGCGCGGATTATTTGTCGCCGCCGGGCGCCCACACACCTCGCACACCGCTGCCACGGCAAAGATCCCGGGCTGCGTGTCATCATTCTGCAGAATATGTTCTTGGCGTACATCGTTCGCGGTAAAGATGGAAACAAACGGTACCGCCCCGGCCGCCTTCTCCACATTCGGGCGGCCCTTCGCCTCTTCGCGCTCGACCAGGCACATCACGCCGACAATTTCGAATCCGAAGTCGCGCGCCGCTTCGATCGCCTGCACTGTCGATGCCCCCGTGGTACACACATCGTCGACAATCACGACGCGCGCGCCCTTCTCGCGGAAGCCTTCAATGCGCTGTCCCGTGCCGTGCTGCTTCTCGGCTTTGCGCACCAGGAATCCGTCCAACTCGCCGCTTACCACCGAGACAGCCACCACAATCGGATCCGCTCCCATCGTCAGGCCGCCGATCGCATGCGGCTTCCACGCGCGCTGCTGAATCTCCGCCAGAAAAACTTCGCCCGTCAGGCGCGATCCTTTTGCATCCAGCGTGGTCGTGCGGCAGTCAATGTAGTAATCGCTGGTCCCGCCCGAAGAAAGTTTGAACTCCCCCAGCCGAAACGACTTCTGAGCGAGCGTGCTCAACAATTTCTGACGCGCGGAAGACATAAAAATCTACGATAACACGCTCACCAACTTCACGCTCCAACGCCTCACGCCGCCCTAACAAACCTCTCAGCGTGTTAACCTGAAACTTCCGCTAAATCAGGTGCGTTCGCCGGGTGCGGCGTGATTTTGAATCGAGGTATGACATTGCAGAGTTCGCTCCGACCTTCCCGTTTCGTGCTTGTCATTTTTCTTTCCGTCTTAGCAGTCAGCATGGTCGCGCCGTCGCTCTTCGCCGACGGCACGCGCACCTGGGAGCAGTCGAAATTCGAAGACCTCACCAAGGGCTCGGCGACGGGTGTTGCCATCCGCAGTTCCGGCGGCCTCGAACTGGCGCCCTCGTTCAAATTGCTCTACGCGACGCCATCCACCTACATTTGGTCCGTCGTAGCCGACGAATCGGGAAACGTCTACGCCGCGACTGGATCGCCCGCGCGGGTTTACCGCATTACTCCCGACGGCGCTGCCACGATCATCTTTGAGCCGCAAGAACTCCAGGTCCAGACTCTCGAAGTCGGGCCGCGCGGCGTCATTTATGCCGCCACCGCTCCCGACGGCAAGGTTTACAAGATCGAACGCAAGGCGCAAGAAAGAGCCAAAAGCGCGAAGAACTCCGACAAAGACGCCACCAAATCCGCCCCGAAAGATTCTCCAAAGCAAGATCCCGCCAAGCCCGCTCTCGATCCGTCTTGGTCTTCCTCGGAATATTTCGCGCCCGGCACGAAATACATTTGGGATCTCATTCTCGATAAGGCAGGCAATCTTTACGTCGCCACGGGGGATCACGGCGAAATCTACAAAGTCACGCCTAAGGGAGAACACTCCCTATTTTTCAAGAGCGACGACACCCACATTCGCGTGCTCGCCCTCGACGCTCAAGGTAGTCTCATCGCCGGAACCGACGGCAGCGGTTTGGTGTACCGCATCTCTCCCTCTGGCGATGGATTCGTGCTGTACAGTGCTCCTAAAAAAGAGATCACTGCGCTCGCCCTCGACCGGCAAGGAAACATTTATGCCGCGGGTGTGGGCGAGAAACGGGCGACTTCAACCACGCCCGCCGGTTCTTCGTCGATGCTCTCGGTGGGATCGAGTTCGTCCGAATCCTCCGGTCCTCCTCCGACCGGAATGTCCCTCGGTCCCACGCCCAGTGTTTCCCATGTAAGCGGCGGCTTTCCATTTCCCGGCGGCAGTTCCAACGGCGGGTCCGACGTCTATCGCATCGCCGCCGACGGTTCTCCCTCCCGCATCTGGACTTCGCATGAAGACATCGTTTACGCACTCGCCTTCGATTCCCACGACACGCTGCTGGCCGGGACTGGGAACAGGGGACATGTTTTCGCGATCCATGGCCAGGACGAATTTTCAGACCTGCTGAAAGCTCCGGCCTCGCAGGTCACGGGTTTCGCTAGAGCTCCCGGCGGCGGTCTCTACGCTGTGAGCAGTAATCTGGGAAAGATTTTTGTTCTGGGTCCGGGCCCGGAGAACGAAGGCACATATGAGAGCGATGTCTTCGACGCTAAAGTTTTTTCTCGCTGGGGGCGTGTCGAATTTCGTGGCCTCGGCAATGTCGATGTGCTGGCGCGCAGCGGCAACGTGGACAATCCCGACCGCAACTGGAGTCCGTGGAAGCAAATTGACCTCGGCAAAGACTCGGAAATGGCCGTTCCTCCCGCCCGCTACGCGCAATGGAAAGCCGTACTCCACGCTGGGGGCACCAAGCCCCTGGTCGATACCGTCACTCTCAATTACTTGCCTAAGAATGTTGCCCCAGAAGTCGAAGACGTATCGGTGCAGATGGGCGTGCGCTATCAGCCGCTGGCCAAATCCACCGTCACGCTGGGCCTCGATCTGAGCGGCTCGTCCGGCGGCCATTTCGAGTCTCCGGTTCCCAGCACTCACGATCGCGATTCGATCGGCGTTAAGTGGAATGCGCACGATGATAATGACGATCAACTCGTCTATTCGGTCTACTACCGTGGCGATGGCGAGACTCGCTGGCTGCTTTTGAAAGACGATTTATCCGACAAGGCTTATTCGTTCGACGCCAGCCTGCTGCCCGACGGAGGCTACACCATCAAAGTCGTCGCCTCAGATGCGCCCTCGCACTCGCCCGGCGAGGCTCTCACCGCCAGCAAGGAAAGCCGCCGCTTCGAAGTCGATACCACGCCGCCGCGCGTTGAGAACCTTACTGCATCGGTCGAAGGAAGTCAGATTCACCTGCGGTTTCGCGCCGAAGACGGCTTCTCCAACATCAAGCGCGCGGAATTTTCCGTGGATGCCGGGGATTGGAAATATGTCGAGCCCACTGGTCAGCTTTCCGATTCGAAGACAGAAGATTATGACTTCACAGTCCCGCTAGAAGCCGCAAAAGACGCCAGTTCCGAGCACGTGGTCGTGGTCCGTGTCTACGACAAATACGAAAACATGGGCGCCGCGAAAACGCTATTGAAAGGGAAGTGAGGCGGGCAGGCACAAACGACGAACAATCCGAACAGAGAAGCGGGCGTATCGACGCCTAGTTGATCCTTCGAATCTAGCCGCGAAGCGGCGATAGAGTGCGGCCTCGGGCGCATGCCGCGGGGTGTTCGCCACGTCCGGACCCAGCCCCGTAGGGCCGAAAGAATCCGCTCACGCCCTACCCCGCGGCCAAATAAACGTACCGCAAAATAAAGAGCACAGTCAGTATCCAGATCACCGCGCTCACTTCGCGAAATTTCCCCGCGGCCACCTTCACTAACGTGTACGAGATCAGCCCCAAACTCAGCCCGGTCGCAATGCTAAACGTCAACGGCGTTGCCACGAGCGTAACGAATGCGGGAATGGCTTCCGTGAATTCCTTCCACTCGACCCGGCCAATTGATTCCGTCATCAGCGCCCCCACCAGAATCAAAGCCGGCGCTGTCGCGTATCCCGGGATCGCCGCTGCCAGCGGCGAGCAGAACGCCGCCAGCAGAAAAAGTCCAGCCACAAAAACATTGCTGAGCCCAGTCCGTGCTCCCGCGGCCACTCCGGCCGCGCTCTCAATGTAGCTGGTCACGGTCGACGTTCCGGTCAACGCGCCAAAAATAGTTCCCATCGCGTCGGAAACCAGCGCCCGCCCCACTCGCGGAATCTTGCCGTCCTTTACAAATCCGCCCTGCTCGCAAACGCCCACCAGCGTGCCCACATTGTCGAACAGGTCGACAAACAGAAATACAAAAACGATTTCCAGCAGTCCTAAATGCAGTGCCCCACGGAAATCGAGTTGCAGCCAGGTCGACGAAGGGTGCGGCCAGGAAAAAATCGCCGACGGCCAATTCCCCATCCCACGCAAGATTCCCAGCACCGTGGTCGCAACAATTCCGATCAGGATTGCTCCATTGATCTTGCGCGTCATCAGAATCAGCATGACCGCCAGCCCGATGCATGCCAGTTGCGCCTCGTGATTCGCCAGGCTGCCGAGCCCCACGAACGTCGCCGCATTGGCCACTACCAGTTTGGCATTCCGCAGCCCGACAAAGGCGATGAACATCCCGATGCCGCCCGCCGTCGAGTACTTCAAACACTCCGGAATCCCGTTAACGATCTGTTCGCGAACCCGCGTGACCGTCAGGATCAGAAAAAACACGCCCGAAAAAAAGATCACGCCCAGCGCTGTGCGCCACGGAACGTGCATCCCCAAACAAACCACGTATGTAAAGTAGGCGTTGAGCGACATCCCCGGCGCCAGCGCGATGGGATAGTTCGCGTAAAGGCCCATGACCAGCGTGGCCACCGCCGACGCCACGCAAGTGGCAAACAACACGCCATCGACGGGCATGCCCGCCTGCCCCAGGATCTGCGGATTCACCACCACGATGTACGCCATGGTGATGAACGTGGTCATTCCGCCGAGAAATTCCTGGCGCACCGTGGTCTGGTTTTCCACCAGCCGAAAGTAGCGTTCAATCAAGCCAGTTCCTTAATGGTTCTAAATGAAAGTTGTGAAATGAAACCGACATTCTACACATGAACACGTAGGGACGGACGCATTCGTCCGTCCCCGCTTTTCAATCCTGAAATCCGTCACTCCTTATTGGCGAACCGCTGTATCCTCCGCATCCTGCAACTCCGCGCTGCGAATCGAACTTAACTCTCCCGCATGCCGCAACTCGGGAAACAGCCACGCCCAAACCGCGATCACCACCAGTGTTCCCAGTCCTCCCAAAATTACCGCCGGTACCGTCCCAAACCACTGCGCGGTCACGCCCGATTCGAACTGCCCAAATTCGTTCGACGTACCGATAAAAATCATGTCCACCGCCGTGACGCGCCCGCGCATTTCATCCGGCGTCGCCAGTTGCGTCAGGGTCGCGCGAATGATCACGCTGATCATGTCGCTCGCCCCCAACAGGAGCAGCGCAATCAGCGAGACCGTCAGGCTGCGGGACACGCCGAAGATAATCGTGAAGATTCCGAATCCGGCCACCGCCCACAGCAAGGTCGGGCCCGACCGCCCCCGCAACGGCCGGTGCGCCAGCAGCACGGCCATTATTGCGGCTCCCACTCCGGGTGCGGTGCGCAGCAACCCCAACCCCCACGGTCCGGTGTGCAGAATTTCCCTGGCATAGACCGGCAGCAGCGCGACTGCGCCTCCCAGCAGTACGGCAAACAGATCCAACGAAATCGCCCCCAGAATCAGCTTCTTCCTCCAGATGTAATGGAGTCCGGCAAACACTGTCTTCAGCGTCATCGGTTCGCGCGCTGCGGTTCGCACCTTGACCTCGGGCTTAATTTTGAATGACGAAACGGTCGCGCCGATCGCGGTCACAAACGCGACTACGTAAACGATTGACGGCCCGTGGAACGCCGCATAGACAATTCCTCCGAATGACGGCCCCAGAATCGTCGCCGCCTGAAAAATACTTGCGTTCCACGCCACCGCATTCGGGAAGTGCTCCTCGGGAACCAGTTGCGGCACGATCGACCGGCTGGCGGTGGCGTTGAACGATCGCACCACACCGATCAAGATCAGCACCGCATAGATCGACTGCACCGCATGTGCTTCCCGTTGCGCTATCGCCAACAGCAACGCGAAGCACACCGCGTAGCCGGCATAGCAAGCCGAAAGCACATGCCTCCGCTCGAAACGATCCGAGACGTGCCCGGAGATAGGGAAGAGCAGAATTCCCGGCAAGAACTGGGCCAGGCCGACATAGCCAAGATCGAGGGGCCGCTTCGTGATCTCATAGACCTGCCATCCGACGGCGACCGCCTGCATCTCCACCGCCGCCACGATCAGAAATCGGGCGACCTGAAACAGTACGAATCCGGGATGAGTAAAGGCGGCGCGTCCGGCCCTGGCATCGGAAGTGTCGGGCATGAACTTCTAATTTGACACAGAAAGAAGGGAAGCGCAGAGGGATCTTGCCAAAAGTATTGATCAGTCTTGTGATGCGCTGCTGGATTTCGCCAGCGAGGAGAAAATCTCGATGCGGTTCCGGCCGTTGTTTTTCGCCGCGTACAAACTCATATCAGCCTCGTGCAGCAATTCGGCCACCGAGCCTCCGCGGGTTGCCGGTGTTGCGGTCACGCCCATGCTGACCGTCGCAAAGGTTGTTCCCGAAGGCGTCTGCAAAGAATCTTTGGCTACCAGTTCCCGTATCTCGTTCGCTCGTCGCGCGCCAACTTCCAGGCTGCAGCCCGGCAGGATGATAATGAATTCCTCGCCCCCATAGCGGCCCACCAGGTCGTAGGGTCTCAAATCCGCCTTTAGCCTCATCGCGACTTGTTTCAGGACCTCGTCGCCAGCGGCATGGCCCATGGTGTCGTTCACGAGCTTGAAGTGGTCGATATCCACCAGAATGACTGTCGCCTGCTTCTCTTCCCGCCCGGCGCGCGAGAATTCCCGCTCCAACGCAGCAATGATTTCCGCCCGGTTTAGCAGATTTGTTAAAAAATCATGGGTCGCGGCAAAGCGCAGTGATTGTTGCAGCTCGAGAATTCGCTTGCCCACCATGATGCGGCTGCGCAACTCCGCCGGATCCACCGGCTTCGACAAATAATCGTCTGCCCCCGCCGCCATCGCCGTTAGAAGATCATTCTTGTGATTCTTGGCGGTCAACATAATCGTGTAAATATAGTTTCCCAGCGTGAGCCGGCGGATGTGGCGAAGTACATCGATGCCATCCTGCCCCGGCAATAGCCAGTCGAGCAACGCTAGATCGGGCGGATCGGGCGCGTCCACTAGTTGGATCGCTTCCGTTCCGTTGCCCAGCATCACAAAGTCAAATCCCCACTCGGTCAGATAGCCGCCGATCTTGCGCCTTTCGATGTAGGAATCCTCGACCAGCAGAATTTTCATGCCCGCCCCTTTTGAGATGGTGGCAGCGTCAGCATGCATTCACAAGATTACGGGCACGAACCGAAGAACATGTCCCGCAGTTTTGAGCTTCTATTATTTGAATGCGCTCACGCCACTACCGGCGCATTCGCGATCCCCGCCGTCCCAAACACTCTCCTGTAGCGCTCGATCTCCGCCGCGGGACCTAGCGCCTTGGCATAGTTGTCGGAGAGTTTCACCGCCGGCCGTCCTTCCACTTTCGAAACTTTGCAGATCAAACTAATTGGATCGAAGCCCGCGCCTGCGTTCGGATTGCATCCTCGAAAATCATTGGTCAAAAGCGTTCCCCAGCCCGCGCTGAAACGGATACGCCGACCCGGCGTCCATTTGCCAGGATCGTCAAAATCTGCCGCGCTGAAAAAATCCGCCGGACCCACACCCCTCCCTAAACTCCCGCCAAAATATGCGTGCAGCCCCAGTATTTGATCTACGTCCAGCGTGTCTGACGCGATTAAGAGTTTCTCTGCAGGATCCTTCCCCCTCTCTTTTAGCCACGCAATATATTCGTCTCCAGCAGCGTACGGATCTTTACTGTCCACACGCTGCCCGGTCCACTCCGCCACCCACTCGGGAGCGCCTCGCAAAAACTGCGTGGTTCCAAAAGTGTCGGGCAGCAGCACTCTTAGCGCGCCTTCGTAAGTCTGCTGCCAGAGTTCCAGCATGCGATATTGCGATTCTTTCAGCGCGACGTCATTGGGGGCGAGCGCGGCCATCACCATCGGAATCTCGTGCGCATTGGTTCCAATCGCTTCCAGATCGTGCTTGTGCGCCAGGAACGCATTCGATGTCCCAATGAAATTGCTCCCCAAGTTCGCGGCCATGGCTTCCACAACATATTCCTGCCACAAAAAGCTGTGCCGCCGACGGGTGCCAAAGTCTCCCACGCTCAGTCCCGGCACGCCGCGCAACCGCTCAATCTTGCTCCACAGCCGGGTCTTGGCCCGCGCATATAAAATGTCGAGCCCGAACTCGCTCAGCGCCTTCAAATTTGCGCGCGTCTTCAACTCGTCCAGAATCGCGAGCGCGTACAACTCCCACATCGTGGTCTCTGTCCACGTGCCTTCGAACGTAAGATGAATCTGCCCATCCTGCACCCGTAGACGATAGTCCGACAGGCGAAAGTCGCGTTCCAGCCATTCCAGAAATGCCGGCTCGAAAATTCCGCGCCGTCCATAAAAAGTATTGCCCGCCAGCCACACCAGTTCCGATTTTCGAAAGCGTTCCCCGCGCACGTGCTGCAATTGCACCTTTAGTTCTTCAATGTGGATGATGTCCGCCATCCGGACCGACGGGTGCCGGTTGAACAGTGAGAACTCCACCCGCGTGTTGGGAAAATGTTTCCAGATAAACTGCAGCATCAGCAGCTTGTAAAAATCAGTATCCAACAATGACCGGATTACCGGATCGAGTTCCCAGTTATGGTTGTGCGCGCGTTCTGCGAAGTTGACGATCATCTAAGGTGGGCGGCCCTCGCCATCAGTTTAGAAGAGATGTTCCCGCGGACGACAGTCTAGAGCATAAGGGATCGAACTCGGGCCTGTCCTGTGCTCTGCACACGCCTGACCTTTAGTGCGGTTTTGTTTCGCCTCGGCTGCGTCATAATCGGGTTGCCCGACTCGCTTCGCCGCGGAGACTGTCGACCATGAAACGTCTTGTACCAGCTTTCGCCTTGTGCCGCTTTCTGTGCTTGAACCTTGCGACCTTTGCTCAAGAAAACAACGCCGCCGCGGATGACGCGTCTGCGGTGCGCGCCACGGTCACCAAGTACATTGAAGCCTATTACACCGGCGACGCCCGCCGCATGGAGCAGACGCTTCATCCTCACTACTTGAAGCACATGATCCATGGAGATATTCCCATGCGCGAGAAGACCGCTTCGGACATGGTGAATGAAGTGCGCTCGCATGGCATCCCAGATCTTCCCCAGTCGGGACGCACTGAGCAAGTAAGCGTGCTCGACGTTGCGGGAACGATTGCCTCCGCCAAGCTCGTCACTCCAGGTTGGGTGGACTATGTGACGCTCTCAAAAGTCGGCGGCGAGTGGAAAATTCTGTCGGTCGTGCAGAGAATCGACAAGTAGAAGCTGCTTCATCGAAAGATTGCAACTCAGGCCGTGTCGCTTGTTCAGCATCGATCGGAGTTGCTTTTCTCTGCGTACTCGGCGAGGGCTATGTCCGCGCTCTCTGCGGTCAGAGTCTTTTCCACATCATCTAGACCTTGGCCCCCACAAACTTCCGTTCCAGCCCTTCGTAAACTTCCTCGGCCCGCCGCAGCGCATCCTGCACGTTGTCACAAATATTTTCTTCGCCGATGACCTCCGCGAACTCCGCCTGATGAATCAATTGCGCCGGCTGTTCCCGCGCCCCGCACAGAATCAACGTTCGCTTGCTCTCGTGTAGTTGCTTAGCCACTTCTTCGATCGCGAACAGCCCGGTCGCATCCAGCGCCGTCATGTTTCGCAATCGCAGAATCACCACCGGCGGCAAGCTGTGCAGGTGTTCGGTGACGGCCCAGATCTTGTCGGTGGCCCCAAACAAAAACGGCCCGTGGATGCGGAAGATCGTCGCGTAGTAAGGGATATCTTTGTCCTGCAGAATATGCACCCGGCCATCTTCCACGTAGTCCTCGGTTACTTGCGAAACGGTAGTAGTCGAGGCCACGCGGCTGATGAACAGCAGCGCTGCCAGGATCATTCCCGCTTCGACCGCGACGGTGAGGTCCGCAAACACGGTCAGCGCAAACGTCACCAGCCAGATGCTGATGTCGGTCTTGGTCAGCTTCAGGAGTTGCGGAATCTCGCGCCACTCGCCCATGTTGTAGGCCACTACCATCAGGATCCCGGCCAGTGCCGCCATGGGCACGTAACTCACCAGCGGCGCTGCAAACAGCAAGATGCACAGCAGCGTCAGCGCATGGATCATTCCCGCCACCGGTGATTGCGCCCCCGACCGGATATTGGTTGCGGTTCGCGCAATCGCTCCGGTCGCCGGCAATCCGCCAAACATCGGCGAAAAAATATTGGCGACGCCCTGCCCGACAAGTTCCACATTCGGATTGTGCCGGTCGTTACTCATCCGGTCCGAGACTACTGCCGACATCAGCGATTCAATCGCCCCCAGCATCGCCACCGTGAATGCCGGCCCCAGCAGTCCGTGGATCAGGTCGCTACGAAAATGCGGGATTTGCCAATGCGGCAAGCCGCTCGGGATTCCCCCAAACCTCGTCCCGATCGTCTCTACCGGAAGTTTGAAAAAATAAACTGCAACGGTCGCCAGCAGCAGCGCCACAATCGGCCCCGGAACGCGCGCGGAGATTCCCCGGCAAACGATCAACGTCAATAGCGTACCGACCGCCAGCGCCGCCGCCTCAAACGAGAGCGTGTGGAAATTCCGCGCCAGAGCTTCCATTCTCAGCCAGAACACGCCCGGAACTTTGTCGAGGTGCAGCCCGAAAAAGTCTTTCACCTGCGTGCTGGCAATCAGCACTGCAATCCCGTTGGTGAATCCGATCACCACCGGCCGCGGAATAAATTTCACCGCCGTACCCAGGCCGGTCACGCCCATGATCACCAGCAGCACGCCGGCCATCACGGTACACATGAACAACCCATCGATCCCGTGGACCGCAACAATTCCCGCGATCACGACCACAAAGGCGCCCGTCGGACCGCCAATCTGCATCTTCGATCCGCCCAGCGCCGAGATCAGAAAGCCTGTGACGATGGCACAGTAAATCCCCGCCTGCGGCGTCAGTCCCGAAGCAATGGCGAACGCCATCGCCAGCGGCAACGCCACCAAACCCACGGTGATTCCCGCAATCAAATCGAGAAGAAATTTATGCCGGTTGTAGTCGCGAAGACAGAGCACCGACTTCGGAAGCCAACGATCATCCAGGAAAATACGCGCCATTTTTACATTATCTCGCCCGCCAACGGTATCGGATAGAGCCCGTACCTATTTAGCCCTGAACGGAAGAGCATGCCCGTGCAGCGGCTATCGCGACCCACGTGGCGGCGGACGCATTCGTCCGCCTCGCGAAAGCACGGTACAAGCCCGGACGAATGCGTCCGGGCCTACGTGATTTGTCATGGATTCTGCCTGTAAAATTACTTTATGCGCGGGTTGCGATTCTTCGGATGGCTGGCCTGCGTCGTCTACTCCACCATCCCGCTCTTCTGGCTGATGGTTCATCCTCGCGCCCATCGCTGGCGCGAGAGCGACCGCTCGCCCTTCCGCGTGCTGGTTCCCGCCTGGCTCGTGATGTGGATCGGGGTTGCGGTCCTTACCGCGCCTTGGCGCGACGCAACCTTCTATTCATCTTCTTTCGCATGGATCCCCGCCGCTCTTTTCTTCGCGACAGGCATCTCGCTTTATTCCAACTCCGGCGCGCACTTCAGCTGGGCGCAACTCGGCGGACTGCCTGAAGTTCGTGCCCGCCATCATGACGACCGTTTAGTCACGACCGGCATCCGCTCGCGGGTACGACATCCCGTTTATCTGGGCCATCTCTGCGAGATGCTTGCTTGGAGTGTAGGCACCGGCCTCGCAGTCTGCTGGGTCCTGACCGCCGTGGCCATCGCAACCGGCACCGTCATGATCCACATGGAAGATGCCGAACTCGAAAAGCGCTTCGGTGCGGAATTCGTCGTCTATCGTCAGAGAGTCCACGCAGTCGTCCCCAAACTACGCTCATGACCGCAATCTTCGCGGTCTTTTCCAAAGCTATCGTTATAATCCAGTCGTGGCTGAAGCTGAAAGCTGAGAGCTGACGGCTGATAGCTTTTTTCATGCGCTTCGAACTCTTCATCGCGACCCGCTACCTTCGAGCAAAAAGACGGCAAGCTTTCATCGGCATCATCACCGGCATTTCGATCGCTGGAGTCGCCGCCGGAGTCGCCTCGCTCGTGGTCGCCATGGCCATCACCAACGGCTTTCGCCAGGATCTGCAAGAGCGCCTACTGGGGTCCACGTCGCACATCAGCCTGCAGCGCATTGCCGACGACGGCATCCAGCACTGGCCTGCGCTCATGGATCGACTCTCTCATCAACCGCATGTCGTTGCTGCCGCGCCAGCGATCTTCGAGCAAGTGCTCATCGCCCGCGGTCCGCGCGCCCGCGGTGCTGTGCTCAAAGGCATGATCCCGCGCTACGAGCGCAAAGTGGGCGATCTGCTGAATTCTGTGAAGGAAGGCTCGGCCGCTCCGCTCGACGACACAGGCAGCACCGGCGCAGAATCAAAAACAGAGCCAAAAGCAGCGGACAAGAGTGTCCGCTCCACACAAGCAGAATCCTCAGAGGCATCGCCTGACGCGATCGAATCTCCTGATTCCCTTGCATCTGTACAGCAGCGCGTCGCCGCCATGCCGCCCATCGTTCTCGGTCGAGACATGGCCGATAACCTTGGCGCCACCGTCGGTTCCGTCGTGCTCGTCGTCAGCCCTCAGGGCGAACTCACTCCCTTCGGCACCGTCCCCAAATACAATCGTTTCCATGTAGTGGGAATTTTTAATTCGGGCTTCTTCGACTACGACTCCAGTTGGGCTTTCGTGCGCCTCTCCGACGCACAAAAACTGTTCGGCCTCGGCGATCTCATCTCAGTCCTTGAGTTCAAAGTAGACGATATCTACCATGCCCCCGAAATATCCCGCCAACTTGAAGACGCCGCCGGAAAAGGTTTCATGGCCACCAATTGGGAAGACCAGAACAAAGCGCTGTTTCATGCACTCCGCCTCGAGCGCCTGGTCACCTTCATCACCATCGGCCTCATCGTCTTTGTCGCCGCCCTCAACATCCTCATCTCTCTCATCATGATGGTCATGGAAAAAACCAAGGACATCGCCGTGCTCATGTCCATGGGCACGCGGCGCGGCCAGGTGCGCAATCTGTTTATCGCGCAAGGCGTGCTCATCGGAGCAATCGGCACCGCCATCGGCCTCGTGCTTGGATACGCTATCTCCTACGCTGGAGGACACTACCACGTACTCACGCTTTCGCCGGAAGTCTACTCCATCGACTATGTTCCCTTCGCTCCACGGGCGGTGGATGGCTTGTGGGTGGCTCTCTTCGCGGTTCTGATTTCATTTATCGCGACGCTTTATCCCTCATGGTCCGCGTCCCGCATCCTTCCCGCCGAGGCGCTGCGCTATGAATAAGCGGAACGCCTGTGACTGCTCAGCCGAACCGAAGCCGCGGTGCGTTGACCGTGCCGGGGTCGGCAATCGGACAAGAACGGAGTCCCGCAGGGACGCCACAGGCGCATCTGCAATTCGCACACGCGAAACGGTTTCACGGCACCACGCACTACAACGTAGTTGGCTGGTACTGGCTAACCCTTAGGTTAAGCCGTGTCATCCATTAGGCGTTGGAACGAAAGCCGAACAACATGCATCTAACCCAAGAACAGTCGATGCTTCGGGTGGAAGGCCTGAAGAAAGTTTTCCGGTCCGGCGAATCGGATCTGGTGCTCTTTGAGAATCTGTCGTTTGAGGTGAAGCGAGGCGAAATGCTCGCCATTGTGGGAGAATCCGGCGCCGGCAAGAGCACTTTGTTGCATATCCTGAGCGCGCTTGATCGTGCCTCTGCAGGTGACGTATACTGCGCCAACTTGCGATTGAATTCCTTATCGCACGACGCAGCGGCTGACTTCCGCAATCGCGAGACTGGCTTTGTGTGGCAGTTTCATTACTTGCTTCCGGAATTCACGGCAGCAGAGAATGTTGCCATGCCCCTGCTGCTTCGAGGACGCACTTGGCAGCAGGTCGAGCCCGAAGCTCTACGCTGGCTGCGCGAAGTTGGACTGGAGCAACGCGCGCATCATCGCTCAGGCGAGCTTTCGGGCGGCGAGCAGCAACGCGTGGCCTTGGCCCGCGCGCTCATCACCGGTCCCAGGCTGTTGCTGGCGGATGAGCCCACGGGGGACCTCGACGCCCACACCGCCGACGCGGTTTTCGCGTTGATTGCGCGATTGCATAGCGAGCATCAACTCACCTCCCTCATTGCTACGCATAACTTGTCCTTCGCCCGCCGCTGCCATCGCGTGTTAAGGCTGCAGCGAGGCCGTGTGGAGGAGATTCCGCCGGACTCACTGCCGGCATGAGGTGAACGACGCGATTCTGGGTGACATTTGCAGTTGACGGGAGATAAGCAACATTAGTAAGACAAAGTGCAGAAACTTGGTGCTAGGCCTTGGCCGCATGAGGCTTGGCAACCGTTCCTTCAGTAACGTGATCAAAGGGTTGTAAAAACGTTTCAGTACTTGGGTTTCAGGCCCTTTGATTGCATAATGAGGAATAGAATGCGTAGGAATACAATAAGGGTAGCGATTTAGCGATCGCGTTTGAGAGGTCGACCGAGCAAATTCTTCATCGGCCAGGAAAGTCAGGGGGAAGGCATTATGTTTGAACGTTATACGGAGAAAGCCAGGCGCGTCATCTTTTTCGCTCGCTACGAAGCCAGCCAGTTCGGGTCTCCTTATATCGAGACTGAGCACCTGCTTCTCGGACTTCTGCGCGAAGACAAAGCCCTGACCAATCGTTTCCTGCGCTCCCACGCCTCGGTCGAATCCATCCGCAAGCAGATTGAGGGACACACCACCATCCGCGAGAAGGTTTCGACTTCCGTCGATCTCCCGCTAAGCAATGAGTGCAAACGGGTTCTGGCCTATGCCGCGGAAGAAGCCGAGCGTCTCTCGCATCGCCATATTGGCACGGAACACTTGCTTCTGGGCTTACTGAGAGAAGAGAAGTGCTTCGCCGCCGAGATCCTGCACGAGCGCGGCCTGCGCCTCTCGACAATTCGCGAAGAACTTGCCCGCAGCACCCAGGAAAAAGCTCAGCCTCAGCGCCAGCGTGAAAGTTCGCTCCTGGCTGAATTTTCGCGGGATTT
>DATBEI010000017.1:0-9470 GCA_036269595.1 Candidatus Sulfotelmatobacter sp. | reverse complement strand
GGAAGAGCCGGACATGGTGAAAGAATCGGTCTTGCCGGAGACGATGACGAAGCGTTGGTCATCGTCAAAGCCGTAGTGATAGGAGAAGCCGTGATGAGAGGGCGGTTCGGGCGCGACGGGAGCGACTTGGGCGACGGGACCGACGGGCGCAATCGTCGCAATGGGAGCGATGGGCGCCGATCCGCGCACGCCAGCGGCAACACCGGCCCGGGGCGCGGCTGGCAGCGCCGGAGGCGTGGGAGCGTTGGAATCGACGGCATCGTCGGGGGCACTCGCCGGAGCGCTCGTGCTCGACGGGGCGTCTTGAGGGTTGGGTGCGGCGACCGGAGATGGGGTCATGGTCGGCGCAGAGGTTGAAGTCGGAGCCTGGGCCGCCCGTGCGCTGACCGGATGGGCGGAGGCGGCAAGATAGAGAACCGGCAGCGCGCATATCAGGGTAGCGATGGCGATCGGTCGATGACTGGTTTTTCGATACATGGGGACAGATCCTTTCCAGGAGAGAATTCGTTCAACGCGTTGTTCAGCCTGGCCGGGCTTGGCCATGGCTACGCCTTGCCACCACACGCGGTTAAGGGGAGTTTGCAAGGCGGCGAAAAATCCCAGCAAAGTTTTCGCGTAATCCTTGCGATCGGCCCCGCAAGACAAGGCGGCTTCATCGCTGGCCTGTTCGGCGAGAGCGGCGAGATGGCGATGGAGCCACCAGGCGAGCGGGCTGAACCAAAAGATCGCACGATGCAAAAGGGAAAGGCGCTGGGTGAGGGCGTCGCGGCGTGCGACGTGCGAGACTTCGTGAGCCAGCACGGCATTGAGCTTGGGATCATCCCATTCGCGCCAGTCACCGGGAAGCAAAATGGTGGAATGACGCACTCCCATGGTGAGCGGGACGGAAATGAGTTCGGACTCGGCCGCTCGGGGAATTCGGGTAAGGCTCGCGGCGTGGACGCGGAGCTTGGTGAGCAGGCGCGGATCGTCAATCGCTTGCGAAGCCCGGGTGAGTTTGCGGGCGAAGACCAGACCGATAGAGAAGCGCAGGAGAAGGACGAAGGCGATTACGAGATAGAGAGCGGCGCCGAGTGCGGCCCAACTCAGCGCGAAGGGAATGGAACGATCCGCCGGGATCGACTTCGAGGGCACCGAGCCGCTGGCGATTGCGTGCGTGGGCGCGATCTGTACTGGAGGCTGGATGGCTGCGGACTGCGAAACGAATTCGCGAAATGGGACACCTGCCAGTTGATACTGGGACGAAATTTCGGGCTTTGGCGTGAGGCCCGTCTGAAGAAATAACGGAGCGGGAACGCGCAAGGGCGGTAGCATCCACAGCAGGAGCGGCATTGCCAAGGCGGAGTATAAGACCGCGGTCCAGGTGAAGAGGCGGAAGGAAGTGGTCGACCGGCGAAACGCGGCTAGCGCCAGAGCAACCATGAGAGCAACGGCGAGCGACCGGGCAGCTGGATTCGCGAGATGAAAGAGGAAACTAGTAGACGCTGAAAGAGCGAGGATGAGCGTCATGGCTTTTTTTCCTTTTTTTCGGCTGTCTTTTCGTCGATGCGACTGGCGAGCCGTTCCAGCTGTTTGCGGCTGAGTACGGCGCTGTCGACCATGCCTAGCAGGAGTTCTTCGGCCGAACCGCCGCAGAAGCGGTCGATGATGCCTTTCACGGCGCGGACTGCGACGCTCTGGCGCGCATCGGAGGCTCGGTAGATGAACGTGCGACCCTCGATCTGGTGCTCGAGGTAGCCCTTTTCTTCAAGGCGGCGCAGAACGGTGCGAATGGTGGAGTCTTTCATGGGTCGCGACGAAGCTAAGGCTCCGCGGCAGGCTTCCGAAGTGGAGGGGCCGTGCGTCCAAATGTAGTCCATGACGGCTTGTTCGACTTCTCCCAGGTTCTTTAGACGGGTCTGGCGAGTGTTAGTCATTGTAGCGTTACAAGATGTAACAGATGGTCTCGGCTGTGTCAAGAGCAAATTGTCCGCTGAGTCCGACGAAGGCAGGGAAGCGATATGGCGGAATCTTTCTTCATACTTGCCGCGTGCGGCGTGGTCGGGGAGAGTAGAAGTCAGCCGGGTTCAAATAAGAAGTCAGGATTGAAAGGCATGCAATCCATGATGTGTCTGCGCTGCAGACGCGAGATTGAGACGGGGCAGAAGTCGGTGGCGGTGTACATGTTCGCGCAGACGGTGGGCGTGAAGCCGCGGCAGAAATCGGGTGCGCAGCGGATTTGTTTTTGCCCGCAATGCGCGGTGTCGCTGGCCATGGGGATGCCGCCGGAAGGCGCGCTGAATATGGCGGCCTGGGACATGATCCGCGACCTGGTGAGTTCTGAGCCGTCGTTGAATGAGGCTGCGTGGGAGAGCCTGAGAGGCGTGATTGGACTGCTGGGTTCGGGGGACGATAGCTCCGAGGTGAGAGCCCGGGTGCGGCGGGCGGGGTAAACTGGGCCATGGCGCCGAAGCTGGGCAACGGCAAAATCTGTTATCTCCAGATTCCTGCGGTCGACATTGAGCGGTCGGTGGATTTTTATCGGGCGGTGTTCGGCTGGAACATCAGGCACCGGGAGCATGGAACCGCGTTCGATGACGGGGTCGGCGAAGTCAGCGGGGAGTGGGTATTGGACCGCCAGCCTACCACGCAGCCGGGACTGCTGGTTTACATGATGGTCGATAGCGTAGCTGCGACGGTGGAATTGATTTTGGCCAATGGCGGCGAAATCGTGCAGTCGATCGGCGGGGATGCTCCGGAGATTACGGCTCGCTTCCGAGATCCGGCAGGGAATGTGATGGGGCTATACCAGCATCCGGCTTGAGGATAGGGGGCCGGATTCAAAAGCTAATCCTGAGTTCAATGGTCAAAATTTAAAGTCAAAACCTGGCGGACAAGAGTGTCCGCCCCACACAAAAACTTCCCATCAACACTCCTGTTCACACCGATGCCGCCGATTATTGCGGGGTGGGCTCGGAAGTCTTCTTGGCCAGGGATCGGACGTAGTTGACCAAGTCCCAGTTTTCTTCGACCTTCACGCGCTGACCTTCAGGCGGCATGTCTTCATGGCCGTTCTTGATGATGTAGAAAATCTCGCCGTCCGTGCGATCTTTGAGTGTCGAGGGATTGGTGAAGTCAGCGATGCTGAGCTTCATGTCCTTGGCGGTCTCGCCTTTGCCATCGCCATCCTTGCCATGGCACATGGCGCAGTCCAGCGTCCACCATTTTTTGGCGTGAGCCAGGGACTCAGAGGTGGACTTAACTGGATTGGCTTGGCGGACGGCCTCGATGGGAATCGCAGCGTAGGACGGGGTCTTCTGCGGAGCGGGGGTATTTGCTTGCTGCGCTGTTACGACCGGCGCGAACAGAAAAAGAGCGGGAAGAACCAGCGTGAATCGGGTCACGGGAACCTCCTCTTGTGATTGAGTTTGACTTACATTCGGATTGTAGCGGGAGGGGCGCGAGCGCTCTGTGATTGAGATCACAATGGTACGTGGTTGTAGAGAGGGCTACGGAGGGTCTGAAAACGCTGCTTCTGGGGATGGAATTGATGGAGGCAGAAGACGTGGCGAGCTAGGTCTCTACGAGTGACGGAAACCTTGCGCTCTTCGCCGGCTGGTTCCGAACGGGGGCGGCAAGAAAAATCGGGGCTGCCGCCCCTATTGGTTCCGACAGCGAATTGATTAAAAGATGGAAACCTGAAGATCAGATGAAAACGAGCAAAGTTTCGCGGAGGCTTTGCCGGGGAGCGGGAGCGGCGTCCGACGACCGGCGAGTTATGATATTTTCAAAAGCTTGCGCGTGGGGCGGTGGGTGGAAAACCGGGTCGCGACCTTTCTTAAGTGCGAGCTTTCCGAAAAAAATATGAACAAGAAATTTCGTGTCTTTGCAACCTGCGACATTGGAGAAGCGATAGACCTGCTGCGCAAGCGGGGATATGAAGTGGAGGTCTATGCAAGTCCGGAAGCGCCGCCGAAGAGTGTGATTCTCGACAAGGTGAGGTCGGGCGTGGACGGGCTGATTACAACGCTGCGGGATCCCATCGACGCGGAGGTGTTTGAAGCAGGCAAGGGCAAATTGAAGGTGGTAGCGCAGATTGCGGTGGGGTTCGATAACATCAACCGAGGGGATGCCAACCGTTACAAGATTCCGTTCACGCATACGGCGGACGTGCTGACGGAGGCGACCGCGGAATTTGCATTCTTCATGATGGGCGAGTTGGCGCGGAAGATGTGGACGGCGGAGCAACTTACGCGCGAAAACCAGTGGGGTTACTGGCATCCGTATCTGCCGTTTTTGGGGGATGAAGTTACGGGGAAGACGGTGGCGGTGATTGGAACCGGGCGGATCGGGCTGGCTTTGATCAAGAAATCCGTAGGATTCGATATGAACGTCTTGTGTTACGACCCTGCGTACGAGAATCAGGCGTTCGTGCAGGCGATTCAGGAAATTCAGGATTTGCGCCATGCCAAAGGAATGAGCAAACAGAAGTCGCGGATCAAGTATGTTTCGTTTGAAGAGGCGCTGCTGGAGGCGGATTTTGTGAGCGTGCATGTGCCGCTGTTGCGGGAGGGGGAGAGCGCGACGCC
This sequence comes from Candidatus Sulfotelmatobacter sp., assembly GCA_036269595.1. GTDB lineage: Bacteria > Acidobacteriota > Terriglobia > Terriglobales > Acidobacteriaceae > Sulfotelmatobacter. The sequence continues at coordinate 4,902 of DATBEI010000017.1, read as the reverse complement.
AACTTATCATCTGTTCAACGAGAAGAATTTGCGGCTCATGAAATCGACCGCGTATTTGGTGAATACATCACGGGGGCCGGTGGTGGAGGAGGCGGCACTGGCGCGGGCACTCCGGGAGAACTGGATTGCGGGCGCCGCGCTGGACGTGTATGAGGTCGAGCCGCTGCCTGCGGATTCCCCGTTGCGCGATCCGGCGATTGCGGACCGCTGCCGGTTGCTGCCGCACTTTGCCAGCGCGGCAAGGATCACACGCCTTTCGACCGATCCGGAAAAGGGCATGGCCGGGCGGTGCGTTCAAGGGCTCATCGATGTACTGGAGAGTAATTATGGCGGGGACGTGACGAAGATGCCCTATGTCGTTAATAAGGAGGGTTTTGGGAAGCTATCTTGAGCGCCAACAATAGATCGCGTTGAAGGCTTGTTTCTGGGTATCAAAAAGTTGAATGGGGCATGTTGGATTGCGGGTACAATAATGAGATTCTCGGGTACAAGGATCTGGATGAATAAGCGACTGTGGTGGGTGGTTTCGAGCATCGTGTTCTGCGCTGGCGCGCTTTCGGCGCGAGATTCCAGCGGCGGGACGCAATTGAAGTTAGTGCCCGCGCCAAAGGAAGTACAGTTGCGGGATGGCGGATTTCAAGTTGGGCCGCGGACGAAGATCTACGTTCTGCTGGGGCACCAATCCGAGGACCGCATTGCCGCCGAGACGCTGGCGGAGGAAGTAGCGGACCAGTCGGGATTGAAGCTCGACATTCAAGGTATGAAGGCGGCGGGCAAGGCGGAGGGCGGGTCGATTGTGCTGGCCCGGTTGCAGGACGCGCGGGTGCGGCGTTTTCTGGCGCGCAATGGATTGAAGGCGGATGAGCTGGTCGGTGAGGACGGGTACTTGTTGTTCTCCGACAAGTCGCACTTGATTGTGGCCGCCAACACGGGCGAAGGATTGTTCTACGGCGTGCAAACGCTGCGACAGTTGTTGCGGTCCGACGGCAAGGGGTTAATCTGCCCGGCGGTTGAGATTCGTGATTGGCCCACATTGAAGGCCAGGCCGGTGCAGGATGACGTGAGCCGCGGCGCGCCACCAGAGTTTTTAAAGAATCTGTTTCGCGGGCCGGGACGATAGTTCAGGCGTCCCTACGGGACGCGGTTCATCCAATGGCTCTGACCCGGCGTCGAACCCCCGGGCTATTCTCCATAGCAGTTCCGGCGCTTGAACGAGCAGCCGTCCCGTCTTTGGTGTTTTCATCGACGGGTTGCTGCTCTCGCACGAGAAGAAACTGCCTAACCGCGTAGCGCACAGTTTTCCTTCCTATCGCATAAAATCCCACACATGTTTTCTGAACGGACGAACTGGAGGCTGGCACAGAACCGGTTTACGCAGGCGCTGGCAGAGGTACGTGCAGGCGGAGCGAAGGTGCTCGATCTCACGCTTTCGAATCCGACTCGCGCAGGACTGCATTACGAGGAGCGCGAGATTCTGGGAGCACTGGCATCGCCGCGAGCTCTTGATTACGATCCGCAGCCGAAGGGACTTCGCGAGGCGCGGGAGGCGGTGGCGCAATACTATCGCGAAGAGCACGAAGTGGGGCTCGATGCGGAGCAGATCGTGCTTACGACCAGCACGAGCGAAGGATATTCGTTCGTGTTCCGGCTGCTGTGCAATGCGGGAGACGAGTTGCTCGTGCCGAAGCCGAGCTATCCGCTATTTGAGTTTCTGGCAGATTTGCAGGATGTGAAACTGACGGCGTATGAACTGATCTACGATCACGGATGGCAAATGGATTTTCCGTCGCTGGAGAAAAATGTAACGGCGCGGACGCGGGGCGTGGTGGTGGTGCACCCCAATAATCCCACGGGATCGTATGTGAAGGATTCAGAATTAAAGATGTTGAATTCATTTTGCCGCGAGCATGAGTTGGCAGTGATTGCCGACGAAGTCTTTATGGACTATGGGCTGGGGAGTCGAAAGCATGCGAGTTTCGCGGGGAATCAGAATGTGCTGACGTTCACGCTGAGCGGGCTATCGAAGATTGCGGCGCTGCCGCAGATGAAGGTGGCATGGGTGGTGACGAGCGGACGGTGGGAAGAGGCGAGCGAGGCGATGGGGCGGCTGGAGGTGATCGCCGATACCTATCTATCGATGAATGCGCCCATGCAGTGGGCGACCGAGGCGCTGCTGGGGCAGAGAAAGAGCTTGCAAAAGCAATTGCTGGATCGGGTGAAAAACAATCTTGGCGAGCTTGACCGGCAACTAGCGGCGCAGAAATCGTGCCAGCGGCTGATCGTGGACGGAGGATGGTACGCGGTCTTGCGAGTTCCAGTGACGCGTACGGACGAAGAATTGGCGATCGAGCTGTTGCGCGAGAAATCGGTGCTGGTGCATCCGGGACATTTTTACGATTTTCCCAGCGATGGGTATTTAGTTTTGAGTTTGATTGCGCCGGAGGCGGAGTTCGCGGACGGAACCCGAGCGATTCTGCAGAAGCTGAGCGCGTGAAAAAGTTTGTCGCGGCCGAAAGGTTGCAAAGAATATTGCTGATTTGATCCTGCGCGATCTTAATTCACGATTTACTTTCCAACCCGAGATATGCCACCCACATCAAAGGCAGGTCACACAGGAGGAGATCTATGCATCGCGGAAATAAATATGTCGCATCGTTGTTTATCACGGCTGCGCTGCTGGCGCCCATGGGCGCCATGGCAATGGCTCAGCCTCAGGACGATCACGAGCGACACGAACAGGAAGAGCGGGAACGGCGCGTCTATGACCCTTACCACAAGGACTATCACACCTGGAATCATGCCGAGGACGATGTTTACCGGCACTGGCTGGAGACCCGGCACCGGGCGTATGTGGATTACGATCATCTCAAACGCAAGGAGCAGCGTGAATACTGGAACTGGCGCCATGAACACGAAGAGCACGAGCACATGGAGCACCAGTAACTGGGCCATTTCTTCAAAAGCGCGACGAACAGCGGAGGCGACCCCTCCGCTGTTTGTTCGTGTAAACCGAAAGTCAAAAACCCCAGCCTGTCTTTCCAAAACGCGGAGAGACAAGGCTGGGCACTGGCTCTAGGGTTTCGTCAGAAAAGGATTGGTCTCGCGTTCTTGGCCAATGGTGGTAAGCGGACCGTGGCCGGGAATCACGACAGTTTCGTCAGGCAGAGCCAGCAGCGTATGGTGCAGAGACTGCAAAATCTTTTGCATGGAGCCGCCGGGCAAGTCGGTTCGGCCGATGGAACCGGCGAAGAGAGTGTCGCCGGCGATGAGTTTCTGCTCGGCAGGAAAGTAGAGGCAGATGCTGCCTTCGGTATGGCCCGGGGTGTGCAGTACCGTGGCTGTATGCGATCCGGCAGTCACGGTTTCTCCGGCGCTGAGACTATGATCGATCTCAACCTTGCCGGGCGAGGGTACGCCGATCCATGCGGCCTGGAGGTCTAGCATCTTCAGGAGAGCCTGATCGTTCTCATTTAACAGGATGGGTGCGCCAGTTGCGGCGCGAAGTTTCATGGCGCCGCCTACGTGATCGATGTGAGCGTGGGTGATGACGATCTGCTTGACCTGAAGGTTGTGCTTGCGCAAGAGCGCCAGAACGTTTTGAATGTCGTCGCCGGGATCGATGACCATGGCTTCCCGCGTAGTCTCGTCGCCGATGATCGAGCAGTTGCATTGCAGCGGACCGACGGGAAAGATTTCGTGGATCATGGGGATATTGTAACGAGTGAGCGTTCATTGCCGCGCAGTTGCGTCGGTGACGACGGTAAAAAGCCCCACTTTTCGCGAAGAACGCGAGAAATGGGGCACCCGCCGGTCTTAGTGTGAGGGCGGGACGCCGGCGCTACTGTGGCGCGCACTTGCCGCAAGGGGCGAGCAGGGTAGACAATACGCGCGGCGTGCTTGGGAGGCTTAGTGGCAGCAAAATATCGCCAACATGGGTATCAGGATCGCGACCGCGAAGAGTCGCGGAAGGGATCAGGAGAGAAATCTGGCGGCGGGCCGCCGCCAAAACGGGACCTCACGTTCGGTCCAAAGCCGGTCAATTTGCCCGGTACGCGTGCGGTTTCACGGTGCACGCAGTGCGGGACAGTATTGCAGGGTATACCGCCGAGCGGCCAGTGCCCGAAGTGCGGGTTCGAGTTGCATTCCTGCAAGCAGTGTACGTACTTCGATCCGGGGAGCCGGTTTGAATGTATGCAGCCGGTTAAGGAACGGATCGCGAAGAAGGATACGAGAAATGATTGCAGCTTGTATGAAATCCGCGTGACGCGGGAGAAAGAGACTTCGACGCCGGCCAGCTTGAGGCCCAATGATGCCCGTCAGGCGTTTGAAAATCTTTTCAAGAAGTAGGCAGCGATAACGGGTCACTGAGAGACGCAGGAAAGAGCGGAGCTGCGCTCCACAGACCGCCGAGGCGGCTGTCGCTACATAAATCCTCTTCAAAACTAGCCCTGCGAAACGTCCATTCTGCCTATGGCTTTTGGGTTGGCCTGATCAGGATTTCACTGACGAATGATTGTGGACTTTGCGTGACGAGCATGGCCACGGCGTGGGCGATGTCGTCGGGTTGAAGCATTTTCTTCGGGTCTTTGCCGGTGTGCGGGCCGAGCTCGGTTTCGGTCGAACCGGGGCAGACGACGGCGACGCGAATATTGTGGGGGCGCAATTCTTCAGCGAGCGAGTAGGTCAAGCCGTTCAACCCCCACTTTGAGGCGGCATAGGCGGCCCCCTTGGGCAACGCATTCTTTCCTGACAGCGATGAGATATTGATTCCATGACAATGTCGGCTCCCCGCTCCGCGTAAAGTTGGTGGTGCTGATACCAACCAACAGGCTCGGGAGAAAGGAGCCGAACGATGATCATTATAGGAGTAGATTTTCACCCCGAGTTTCAGCAAATTGCTTT
>DATBEI010000273.1:0-11190 GCA_036269595.1 Candidatus Sulfotelmatobacter sp. | reverse complement strand
CCGGCTTTCCGGTCAGGTCGCCGCCTTCTTCGTAATTCCAAGAGGATTTGTCGTAGACCTGTTTTTGCGGATCGAAGCCGGAGTAGAGGCCGTCGTCGGGAAGTTTGAACCCGTCTTTAATGATAAAGGCGGCGTTCGTGTAATTGACCAGGTAGTCGTGGGCGATGCGATTGTTCTCGATGGCGTATTTGATCATGCCGCCGAGGAAGGCGATATCGGAACCCGCGCGGATTTGTACATACATATCCGCAGTCGCGGCGGTACGAGTGAGGCGCGGATCGACGACGATGGTTTTCGCGTTGCGGTGAATCTTGGCTTCAATCGCCCACTTGAAACCGCAAGGATGGTTCTCGGCTGGATTCCCACCCATGATCAACATCATGTCGGTGTTCTTGATGTCGATCCAGCCATTGGTCATCGCCCCGCGTCCGAATGTTGGCCCCAAACTGGAGACCGTGGGGCCGTGTCAAACACGGGCCTGGTTTTCCAGGTAGCAGACCCCCAAGCTGCGCATGGTCTTGACGACCAGATAATTAAATTCGTTGGTGTCGGTGCAGCCGCCGGTGAAGGCGATACCTTCGCAGCGGTTGACCGTTTTGCCTGAGGGATCTTTGTCAACGAATGTATCGTCGCGAGTCTTCTTAACTTTTTGCGCAATCTCGGCGTAGGCCTGATCCCAGGAAATATCTTCCCAGTCGGTGGCTCCGGGCCGTCGCACTTGCGGCTTGAGCAGCCGCCGATCGTTCATGATGTCCTGTTCGAGCGACGAGCCTTTGGGGCAGAGTGTTCCACGATTGATGGGGTGGTCGGGATCGCCCTCGACGTGCACCACCTGCGGAATCGCGTTCTTAGCCTTGTCCCCTAGCGTGTAAATAATGATGCCGCAGCTCACCGAACAGTAAGGACAGGTGCTGCGGGTCTCGCTGGCGCGAGAAATTTTCAGATTCTGAGTTTGGGCGTAGACGGCAGTGAGATCGAATCCCAGAGCAGAGATGCCAGCGCCACCGAGGATGGAACCCTTCAGAAAAGTCCTACGGGAGAAATCCATCAAAACCTCCAGCACTCTGACGCGAAATATATTATGCAGATCGCGGACCGAACGATTGTTAAAAGGAGGTTAAAATTTTAGCCGCCAGACTGCTTGTCCCCGACGACCGAGTCGCATGTGAACTGACTTCGGAAACTATATGCCCGCGGCGCGAAGGCCGTCAATGGAAAGAACTGGTAGGAGGAGTTTCTGCTGGCGCTCGTCTCAATTCGCAGAAACGTCCGTGCCTGACAGGAAGAATAACGGTGACTGCTATAATTCACGATCCATTTGCAGCCGGCGCTTGCAACGGATTTGCCCGCAGGCTGAGCTGACGATCGCCTGATGACAGTTTCTACCTGGCAACGTCGTATTCAGCGCGCGCAAGAACTCGCTAATCAATATTCCTTCGCGGCAGAAATCCTCACATATTATGTTCATGTCGCTCGCTTTCAGGAAGGCTTGCAGGGGCGGCTAATTGCAGCTATTCCGCGCCCGGCATCGTCTTCGTCTTTGCACGGTGGGCTAAGTCTCACTGAGCTTGAATATCTTAGCTCGCAATTTGGTTCGTTTCTGACTGTACCGGAATCGCATGGTCCGAAGGCACTAGCCGAGTTGAGCCGAGAGTTGCATGGGCGTGGGAAGGACTTGTGGGCAGAGTTGCTGAGGGCAACGTGGAGCTCGCACACGCTATCCGATGCCCAGGGCTTGCTGGCGTTTGCGTTTCTTCAGCCCTACGCGGAATTGTTACAGTCGCGAGCACAACCACAGACCGTTTCGACCGCGCATGCCCTGTGCCCTTTTTGTAATCGCAAGCCGGGGCTCGGGGTGTTGCGGCAGATGGGCGACGGAGGGGCGCGATCGATGGTGTGTTCGTTCTGTTTGGCCGAATGGGAGTTTCGGCGGATGGTTTGTCCGGGATGCGGCGAGGAGAGCGACAAGGCGCTTCCGGTCTACACTGCGAAACAATTCCATGCGATCCGCGTGGAGTGCTGCGATACCTGCAAAACATATATTAAGAGCATCGACCTGACAAAGAATGGACGGGCTGAGCCGCTGGTCGATGAACTAGCTTCCGCCCCACTCGACCTTTGGGGGCGGGAGCACGGCTACGCCAAACTGCAAGGCAATCTGCTGGGCATGTAGGCCAAAACCTTCACCACTAAGGACACGAAGGAAATCGAACATCTTCTTTTTTATCTGCGTGCGTTATCCTGAGAGGATGGCAGTGCGCTATCCGACGCGCGGAGATCAGAAGCTGGTTCAGATAGTGGATGCCGCGCTGGCTGACGTCACGCACAGGAGCGGGGATTGGCTGGTTTGCCGCAAGGGATGCACGCAATGCTGCATCGGCGTCTTCGCCATCAATCCGCTCGATGCAATGCGGCTAGGACGTGGCCTCGTCGCTCTTGAACGAAGCGATCCCGCGCGAGCGGCGCAGGTGCGGCAGCGGGCTCGCGAGTCAGTTGCGCGGCTTGCGCCGGAGTTTCCCGGCGATCCGGTCAGCGGCCTGCTCGACGAAGGAGAATCAGCGACTCATCGCTTTGAACACTTTGCGAACGACGAGCCTTGCCCGGCGCTGGATCCCGTGACCGGGACGTGCGAGCTGTACGAGTCGCGCCCCATGACTTGTCGCGTGTTCGGTCCTCCCGTGCAATCGCAAGGTGGGCTGTGCGTTTGCGAGCTATGCTTTCAAGGCGCAACCGAAGGAGAAATTGCCGCCTGCGAGATGAAGCCTGACCCAGACGACTTGGAGTCGAGTCTGCTCGACGAACTCGAAAGAAATTCTGGAAGACGCGGAAGTACGATCGTGGCTTTCGCTCTGGCCTGATTTAGGCCTGCTTCTTTTCCAGTTCCGCCCAACGAGCATAAAGTTCGTCGACTTTCTTTTGCGCCTCTTCCAGTTCGAGGTGCGCGCTTAGCAGGCGCTCGCTGTCGCTGGCAATGGCTGGGTCTTGGGCGTGGGTCCGTTTGGCGTCAAGGATTTGTTCGGCGGCCGCGACCTGGTCTTCGATAGTTGCGTACTCGCGGGCTTCGAGATAAGAGAGTTTCTTTTTCGTCGGCGTTTGCGATTCTGGGATGGCCGCGGAACGGGTTTTCTCTTGTAGGCCTTCACTCAGCGCCGCCAACTGGCGTTCTTCCTGCCAAACCTCCCACTGCGAGTAATCCGCAAAACGCTCGGCGCCTCCGCGGCCGTCGAGCCCCAGCACAATGGTCGAGACGCGATCGAGCAGGTAACGATCGTGCGTGACTAGAACCAGCGAACCACGAAACTCCAGCAAGCTTTCTTCCAGAATTTCTAGAGTGGGGATGTCAAGATCGTTGGTGGGCTCGTCCAGGAGAAGGACGTCGGCCGGCTGCAGCATCAGTTGAGCGATTAACACGCGGGCCCGTTCGCCTCCCGACAGCCGCTCCACCGGCTGATTGAGTTGTTCGCTCTTGAACAGGAATTTCGCGGCCCACGATGCCACATGCACGACCCGGTCCTGATAGATAACCGAATCCCCCTCCGGAGCCAGAGCACGCCGCAGCGTCACCTTGGCATCAAGTTCACGGCGCTGATCGAAATAAACGATGCGCAATTTGTCGGCGCGACGTATCTCGCCTTCAGTCGGGGCGACTTCGCCCCGCAGCAGACGCAACAGGGTCGTCTTGCCACTGCCATTGGGACCGACCAGGCCAACTCTAACTCCTGCGGAAATAATGAAGTGCAATTCCTGAAATAGGCGACGGCCGCCTATTTCGTAAGCGACGTTTTGCAGTTCGATCAGGCGCTTGGTCTTGCGATCGGTGGCGGAGAAATCAATTTGCGCGGTGGCGCTCCGAGTGCGGGAATTGAGGTCTGCAAGCTCGTCCATGAGTTGACCAGCTTTGTCGATGCGAGCTTTAGATTTTCGAGTGCGCGCCTTAGCCCCGCGACGCAGCCACTCGATCTCCGAATGCACAAGATTTTCCAATGCTTCCTGACGCTTTGATTGTGCGTGCAGAAATTCCTCTTTCTTCTGCAAGAAAGTGCTGTATCGTCCCGTTACCCGAAAGATTCCGTCGGGATAGACGCGGCTCAGTTCGGCCATTTCGGTGGTGACATTCTCCAGGAAATAGCGGTCGTGACTGATGACCACGCACGCGAACGAGGCCTGCTCCAGCACTCCTTCCAGCCACTCGATTCCGGCCAGGTCGAGGTGATTGGTGGGCTCATCGAGTAGAAGGATATCGGGAGCTTGCACCAGTGCCTGCACGATTGCGAGACGCTTTTGCCAGCCCCCAGAAAGCGCGGTGGCATCGGCGTTCGAGTCGCGGAAACCGGCACGGCCCAGAGTCTCGGCGAAGAGAGTGCCTCGCTCCGATTCGGGCACGGCGGAATTTTTCAACGCCGCTTCGACTACCGAAACTACTGTGTCTCCGGTTTTGAATTCCGACTCCTGCTCTACATAACTCAGGCGCAGTCTTTTGCGGAAGGCAATCTCTCCGTCGTCAGTGTCTTCGGTGCCGGCAAGAATTCTAAGAAGCGTAGACTTGCCCGATCCGTTCGGACCGATCAAGCCGACGCGATCGCCCTCGGAAACGGTGAAGGAAACGTCTTGAAACAGCGGGGCGGCTCCAAAGGACTTGGAGATGCTGCGAACATTAATCAGTGGCGGCAATGATGTGCTGGCTCCCAGAGTTGAGATTATCAGGAAGCGCGTTGCTGGCGAGAAGCCGTCTATGCGGCTCGATAGTAACTACGATAGTGGGCGGCTCGGCTTCGCCTTTGCGGGACGGCCGAGGCGGCTGTCGCTACACGCGTTTACCAGGCCGGCCTGCCGTCTTTGAAGCGCAGCGTCAGGGTGTCGCCGCCTTTGACCACCTCGCGCGCCAGGGTCAAGTCCGCGCCGTCTTGCTTGATCTTAGAGCCGATGACCTCGATCTCCTCGTTCGCCTTGAAGTCCACACCCATGTCTTCGAGGAATTTCTTGGGACAGAGAAAAATCTCCATGGCATCCGATCCGCTTTTCATGACCAAGTAGGCAATCGGCTTGCCGCCGGTGGGCGGAACAAACTTCAATTCTGAGACCGTCCCTTTGAACTTACCTTCGGTGGCGGGATCGTATTTGGGCGGCGCCTGGGCAATGGCCGAGGTGGCCAGAAAAACGATTGCTGAAAATTTCAAAACTCGGCGGCAAAGCTGAGCGGAGGAAGTCATCGTGGGCCCCCATCCCGCGAATAGTAGGCTGGCAGCGCGGTAAAAGCAATGGGTTTGCGAGCACACATCCGCCGAGGCCGCGCCATTGCAAGCTGAAATCCGTGCCTGCTCTTATACTGGGGCTCGATGGGCAAAGCTACCTCAAGATCAATCTGGTTTACGCACTCACGGCGTCGGTGCGCGTGGATTGCGACGAGGCTCTGCTTCGTGGTGGCATTTTCTGCAGTCGCAAGTTGCGAAACCGACGTTGAAGCCTGGCTCCAATACCCTCCATTGAATTCGCAGGCGGCGAGGATGTATGTCAACTTGCCCGAACAAATCGTGATGCTGAGCGATCGCGAACTACTTAAGACGGCGCAGCGGGAATTGATTCAGGGCCTTTCGCGGATGTTAGGCCGGAGTTTGACCGCGACCACTTCCTTGACGAGCGACTCTGCCTTTGTCCTTGGAACGTTTCTCGAGATTCATGCACGGACCCCGGCCCTGGATTTGCCGGATGGGCTAAAGATCGATGGATACTGGTTGAAGACCGCAAAGATTCATGGTTCTGAATGTCTTGTGATTGCTTCCAACACCGACCGAGGCATTCTTTATGGCGCGTTTGCTTTGTTGGGTAAGATTGCTCGCCGGGAGAATATAGCCGGCATTGACGAGATTCAGCAGCCGTCTGCTTCCATTCGCTGGGTCAACCAATGGGACAACCTGGACGGTAGCATCGAGCGTGGCTACGGCGGAGCATCCGTATTCTTTGCCGACGGGAAAGTCCGCGGAGATCTGAGTCGCGCTGGACGGTACGCTCGGCTGCTGGCATCGGTTGGGATCAACGGCTGCACCATCAATAACGTGAACGCCGCTCCGGGCGTGCTTGAAGACAGATTCATTGCGCAAATAAGACGAATTGGGGACGTATTTCGTCCGTGGGGTGTACGGCTCTCGCTAGCCGTCGACTTGAGCAGTCCGAAAATGGTCGGAGGGCTCGATACGTTTGACCCCCTGGACCCGCGGGTCGCCGAATGGTGGCGCAGGAACGTGGACGAGATCTACCGGCAGATCCCGGACTTCGGCGGCTTCGTCGTCAAGGCGGACTCCGAGGGTCGGCTTGGTCCGTCCACCTACGGTCGGACGCCCGCCGACGCAGCCAATGTGATCGCGCGCGCACTGAAGCCGCACGGCGGCGTGGTTTTTTATCGCGCGTTCGTCTACAACCATCATCTGGATTGGCACAACCTGAAGAATGATCGCGCGAAGGCCGCCTACGACAACTTCCATCCTCTGGACGGCTTGTTTGACGACAACGTCGTGATTCAGATTAAGAACGGTCCCATTGATTTTCAAGTGCGCGAGCCCGCCTCGCCGCTGTTTGCCGGGCTTCATCACACAAATGAGGCCATCGAATTGCAGATCACGCAGGAATATACCGGGCAGCAGAGGCAACTCTGCTTTCTCGTTCCCATGTGGAAAGAAGTGTTGGATTTCAATATGCGTATCGATGGAAAGGACACGCCGGTGAAGGCGCTCGTATCGGGGAATGTTTTCCATCGTCCGACGGGCGGCTTCGTGGGCGTTGCCAATGTTGGCATGGACGCAAATTGGCTCGGAAGCCCCATGGCGATGGCGAATCTTTATGGCTTTGGACGGCTGGCGTGGAATCCAAATCTCAGTGCGAAAGAAATTGTTGACGAGTGGACGCGCCTCACCTTCGGGAATGACCCGCTCGTGCTGAAAACGGTCTCTGCGTTGCAACTCGAATCCTGGCACGTTTACGAGAGCTACACCGGGCCGCTGGGGGCCGGAACACTCACTAACATTTTGGGCAATCACTACGACCCTGCCCCTGACTCCTCGGAGGAAAACGGCTGGGGCCAGTGGCACCGCGCCGACCAGAAGGGTATTGGAATGGATCGCACGGTGGCGACTGGCACCGGATTCATTGGGCAATATCCGTCTGAAGTGCAAGCCTTGTATGAGTCCGTGGATAAATGCCCCGATAACCTCCTGCTTTTTTTTCATCATGTGTCCTACACGCACGTATTGCATTCGGGAAAAACGGTCGTCCAACACATCTACGATTCGCACTACGAAGGCGCAGAGGCTGCCGGCGATTTTGTGTCGCAATGGAAAACGATCGAGGGGCACATTGACCCGGCGAGCTACCGGGACATTCTGGCGCGGCTTGAATATCAGGCTGGGGAAGCGATCGTGTGGCGCGACATTATTTGCCGGTGGATTTATCACCTTTCAGGGATTGCCGACGACAAAGGACGGATCGGGCACGCCAGCAAACAAAACACATCAAAACAGTGAGCGTCAGGCTTAATTTTGAGCCAGACCTTGCGTATTTTTCGCAGTTCCGTTAACGTTTTCGGTTCTGGGGCTGAAAGGCCGTTTCCCTTCCCTGTTTGGGCCGGACTGCGTGACGAGCAATGGGCAAACCACCTACCACTCTCCGTGACATCGCCAAGGCAGTGGGCACTTCGGTCGGTTCCGTCCACCGAGCCTTGCACGACAATCCCGGGGTAAGTTCCCTGACCAAGGCTCGGGTCCAGCAGATGGCAAGAACCCTTGGCTACCGTCCCAACCTTGCCGCGCGGTATCTTTCTTCTAAAAAAACGCTGCGCATTTCGGTGAATACACTTAAGGGAACAACATCTTTTTGGGATGAAGTGCGGACGGGTATTCGCGAAGAGGCCTCATCAATCTTGCTGGAGAATGTTGAACTCGAGTTCCGAACCTACCCAAATCTAGGCGAAGGAGAAGAAGAAGCGTTTGAGACGGCGATTCGCGAAAAGGTAGATGGGATCATCAGTTTCCCCAGCCGTCCTCGAGTTTTGCGTCCCTGGATAAGGCGCGCGTCGCGAGCACAAATTCCCGTAGTTTGCGTGGCCACCGACGCTCCCCATAGTGGTCGCCTGGGCATAGTAGCCATCGATACGCTGGCCAGCGGGTCGATCGCGGCTGATCTTATGGGAAGATTCCTGCACGAACCTGCGGGACCAATTGCGATCACGGTGTTTGATATGGCGATCACCGAGCATGCGGAGAAGTGCGCCGCATTTGAAAATACGCTGCGGTCGTTTTATCCCAACCTGCACCTGTTGAAGCCTATCGAGGATCATGATGTGGAGTCGGAGGCCTACAACAAGTGCCGCAAATTGTTGGAAAAACATCCTGAGCTGGCGGGAATTTATGTGACGACCGAGGCCTCCATCCCCGTGCTCCAGGCCGCGCAGGATGCAAAGGTTTTGCAACGACTGACGGTCATTACGACTGATCTGTTTAGTGACCTCGTTCCGCACATTCGTTCGGGGGCGGTGGCGGCGACGATCTACCAGCGTCCGCGGGCGCAGGGGCAGATGGCGTTTCGCATGCTACACGACTTTCTTGCTGAAGGAGCCAGTCGATCTCCTCAAATCGCACTGGCTCCGCACCTGGTGATGCGGGGAAATTTGGATTTCTTTTTACATCGGCAGTCCCAGGAGTCGTCGCAAGAGAGAACCGAGGAAGCGGCTCAACCGAAGGAGACGGCGGATGAACTGGCGCAAGATTCTGTTTAGCTTCGCGCCTGGCCGGACTTTGGTTGCTGAACGAAATCGAGGAGGAAAGTTATCGCTTATCTAGGAATCGACGTCGGGACAAGCGGCGCGCGAGCGCTCGTCATAGACGGCACTGGAAAGGTGATTGGGGCCGGAACGGAAGAACACGAAGCTTTTACCAGCCCTCGCCCCGGGTGGGCCGAACAAGATCCCGGAGACTGGTGGCAAGCATGCGCGTTGGCGGTACAGAAGGCGCTTCGATTTTCCAATCTGCGCGCCGAACAAATTGAGTGCATCGGATTCTCGGGACAAATGCATGGCGCGGTGCTGCTCGATTCCCGCGACGAGGTGGTGCGTAAGGCGATTATCTGGTGCGACCAACGCAGTGAAGCGCAAAGCAACGAACTGTCGGAGTTAGTCGGACGCGACAACCTGATTCGGCTGACCTGTAATCCTCCGCTACCAAATTTCACGCTCACGAAATTACTCTGGGTGCGCGAAGCCGAGCCGGAACTCTGGGCGCGAGTCGCACATGTGATGTTGCCAAAGGATTACGTGCGGTTCCGTTTGACAGGCGAGCGCGCTATCGATGTTGCGGATGCGTCAGGCACGCTGCTGCTCGATGTGGCCAACCGGCGCTGGTCGAGCGAAGTCTTGAGCAAGACCGGCATTGCTGAAGGGTTGCTTCCGGCGCTCTACGAGTCGCCGCAGGTTTGCGGAAAAGTTTCCGCCCCGGGCGCAGAGGCAACCGGCTTGCGCGAAGGAACCCCTGTGGTAGCGGGCGCAGGAGACCAGGCGGCAGGGGCGGTAGGCATGGGTATTGCGCGCGCCGGCTCGGTCAGCGCCACCATCGGTACTTCCGGAGTCGTCTTTGCCGCGACTGATCGGCCTGCGCTCGATCCTCAAGGACGCTTGCACACTTTTTGTCACGCGATTCCGGGACGCTGGCACGTTATGGGCGTTACGCAGTCTGCGGGCTTGTCGTTGCGCTGGCTGCGCGACCGCTTCGGTCTCGGGTGCAATCTGCCGGCGAATGCGGGGCACGATCCCTACGACCTTCTCGCGGATGAAGCCAGTTCTGCGCCGGCCGGCTCGGAAGGGGCTTTCTGGCTGCCTTATCTCATGGGCGAGCGTACACCCCATCTCGATCCCAACGCTCGTGCGGCATTGGTGGGGCTGACCGCATCGCACACGCGCGGGCACTTGATTCGTGCGGTCATGGAGGGAGTCGCTTACAGCCTGAAAGATACGTTTACGATCTTTGACGAGATGAGGATTCCTGTAACCTCGATTCGCCTGGGCGGGGGCGGCGCGCGATCACCGCTGTGGAGGCAGATTCAAGCCGACGTTTACGAACATGAAGTGGAAATTGTAGGGGCGGAAGAAGGCGCTGCGTATGGGGCGGCAATTCTCGCTGGTGTCGGCGTTGCGGGTTGGAAGTCAGTCGATGAAGCTTGCGACTGCGTGGTGCGCGTGGCCGCGCGGGTGGCACCGAATGCGGCAGATTCGAAAACGATGCAGGGTGGATATCGCACTTACCGCAAAATTTATCCCGCGCTGCGAAAGGCTATGAGTTAGGCAGCGCTACCAGGAGGCGGAAACACAAGGTCCCTCCACTTCGGTCGGGATGACAATCTCTCGGTCGGGATGACAGTCTCTCGGTTGGGATTGCAGTCACTCGGTCGGGCTGACAAATCTTCGCACGGGACGATCTGCATCTTTGAGCGCTACTTCGCTGGCTCTTTGACCTGAACTACGCGATCTCCCGCAACATCCCGCAAGTGCTGGACGATGCCCGACGGCCAGTGGATCTCGACGAGATCGGCGGATACGTTGGCGCCCAAGCCGAAATGCACTGGCCCCGCGCTCGACGACGCATACCCGGCGCTGGTCGTCATGTGGTTATACTGCGCTCCGGATTTTGTGACGACTTTAATCCTTGCCCCGATACCGTCGCGATTGCTTTTAGTTCCCTGCAGCTTCAGCTCCAGCCAATGATTAGTGCCCGGACTTTGATTGATCCAAATTTCCGCGGGCGCGTTGATGGCGCTCACCACGACATCAAGACGACCGTCGCCGTTCAGATCTCCGACAGCCGAGCCTCGGTGGCGGGAAGGTGGTTGCGCCGTCAGTCCCGCTTCTGCCGTCAGCGCCGCGAATTTCATGCCGCCGAGATTGCGGAACACAGTATTGGGCTGCTCCACCGCGAGATTCGGCGCAGCCAGCAGTGACTGGACGTGTCCGCGCGAAATGAAAATATCTTTCCATCCATCGTTATCAAAATCGGCGATCGTCGGGGAATATCCGGCCATGGGCAAGCTCAACTTCGTCATGTTGCTTTCGCGAGTCACTTCCACGAAACTCCCTTTCCCAGTATTGCGGTAAAGAGGAAAGGTTTCACCATCGAGCGCGACGACGATAATGTCGGGGTAGCCGTCATTATCGAG
>DATBEI010000223.1:0-9129 GCA_036269595.1 Candidatus Sulfotelmatobacter sp. | reverse complement strand
AGGATGTGGCGGGATTCAAGGCTGATTGACTCGCGCCACTCATGAAGGTTGGTCTTGCTGTCGTTGAGCACAATCATTTCCTGGCTCAAAGGAAGAACGGCGGCGGAAAGCTGTTTGAAGCGTTCGGTAAGTTGCTGGAATTGTTGTTTTTCGGTTTGCAGTTGCTGGGGATCGGTGGAGGGCGACTGGCCGGCGAGCGTACGACTCTGCGCCATGGTGGCGCGAAGCGCGTCGCGCAGCGGGGTGCGAAGGTGGTCGGCGAGGTCGCGCGTGTAATCGGTTTCTTTGAGTAAGTCATCGATTTGTCGGACGGCGCTGACATAACCGTACAGAATGATCGCGTCGCTGAGGAGTCCGCCGGCGCTGGCAAGCGAGGGCTTAGCCGGGACGGTAGCAGGCGCGGTCGTCTTTTGAGAGGGCGCCTTTGAGCCAAGAACATCTGGAATGGAGCGGGCGAGTTGGTTGATGCTGCCTTCGAGGCCGCCGGAGATCTCGCCATTGGTTTCGACGAAAGCGGCCATTTTCTGGACGGCGTCGAGCAGCGCTTTTTGCAATTCCAGTTGGCTCTGAACAGCTTCGCGCTGGGAAATGAGATTGGCTTTGCGGCGGGCGGGCGTCTTCGCGATTTGCGAGTTGAGATCTTCGATTTGCGATTGCAACTGATCGATTTGAGTCGAAGTCTTGGCTTGAATCTGCGCCAGGTTTTGTTGCTGCGTCGCTTCCGCAGAAGGTTGACTAGCAGTTCCATTTTTTGGCTGAGCGGCAATGAGAGCGGCCTCGGCTTTCGCCGATTGAAAGGCCAGCCCGATGGCTTGAGAGCCGAGGGTTTTCGTATTGTCCTGATAAATCGCATCGCTGGGCAATCCGGGGGACTGAACGTTGGTGGTCGAGTGACGATACCAACTGATGAGTTGGTTCAGATGAGCGAGCACGGCAGAACCGTCGAGTTGCAGGGGCGGCAGGGTCTGTGGAGCGGTTTGAGGGGGCGCGGTTTTGGAGGCTTGCGGGGCCGGAGTATTCTGCGCGCCCAGGAACAACAGGCCGGCGGAGATTGCAACCATGAGTGCAATGATGCGCACGCCGGATCGGCACAACGCCGCGATTAAACTTTGAATCTCATTGTGCATAGGAATGGAATTTTCGGTCGACTCCTAATTGTATTAAAAGAATGCCAGCAGATATGACTCGCGAATGCAATCGCTGGTCGCCCGGCGCGTTGCCGAACTATCAAACGTAAGTCGGTATTGGCCTAGCGCTCCTCATACTCGTCCGAGCCGAGGACCCATATGAAAGATTGCAGGTCGATCATGTCCCGAGGGCGAAGATCGCGAAGGTTCTTGCGCACCACCTCTGCAAATTTCAGAATGCTGGCATAAGTTTTCCACGACGGGCGAGAGTGATACTGAAATTCGAAACCATATTCCTCGGCGGCGATGCGGGTGACGTTTGGTTTGAGAAATATGTGCGTGTCAGGGTGCGCAATAAAACTGAAAACGGTGAGCACTGGCCAGGTAAGGACCCGAGTTTGTTTTCGTGGGAGCGCTGCTACCACGTCGCGCCAGGCTTCGAACTTCGCCTCGGGCGTGCCGGGCCCATACAAGAATTGAAACAGGCCGGCGGCGAATGCTTTGGCTCCTGCCGGAGATTTCACGGCGTCGCGGATTGCCATCTTTTCAAAGGAGAAGAGGAGGTTGGTGCGCGACTCAACTTTCAACGCCCATGAAGCAATCTCCGAGAATTTGCGTTTGTGGAGCAGATCCCGATACTGAGTGAAACCCAGCAAATGGTTCCATTGCTGGTGAGCGTTCCATTTATAGTTTCGTTCCCAATCGAGGTAAGTCTCGTCGCGGAAAGCGTCCGGGAAAAACCGGAGAAACTTGCGGTGGCAGCGTACCGCTTGAGGCGCGTCCAGGGCGCGCAGCGACCTGGAACCCTGGAATTGTGCGGATTTGCCGGCGACGGAATTTAAGTTTCGCGCAGTGGAGTTAGTCGCTGGCATGCATGGCTACCTATTGCTCTTGGATTCAAGGAGCGGGGTGAAGGTTTGGCGGAAGTTGTGGCGACGAGCAGCGAAACCAACGATGCGGCCGGATGGATTGCCGCCGATGCGGGCATCGGCGGCAATCCGCTGGCAAGAGCTTAAGCTGCGGCCTGGGTCGCCCACGGGTCGAGGACGACTTTGGTGCAGTTCTCTTTTTTATCGCGGAACGTCTTGTACATTTCCGGAGCCGAATCAATTGGCACGCGATGGCTGATTACGAAACTGGGATCGATCTCACCATTTTCGATTCGCTGAAGAAGAGGCTGCATGTAGTTCATCATGTGGGTTTGCCCGGTTTTCATGGTCAGGCCTTTGTTCATGAATGCACCCATGGGAATGGTATCGGCGAATCCGGAATAAACGCCGGGGACCGAGACGGTGCCGCCTTTGCGGCAGGCCTGAATGCACTGGCGCAGCACGATGGGGCGGTCGGTTTCAATCTTGAAGGCCTGCTTCACGCGGTCGAGCGCGTACATGGGATTGTCGCCGTGTGCTTCCATGCCGACCGCGTCCATGCAGGAGTCGGGGCCGACATTGGCGGTCATTTCCTTCAGAGCCTGGACTACATCGTCGACATGCTCGTAATTGATGGTCTCAGCGCCGGCTTGTTCCGCCATCTGCAGGCGGTAGCCGAAACGATCGATTGCGATAACGCGTTCGGCCCCCAGCATGAAAGCGCTGCGAATGGCGAATTGGCCGACCGGGCCGCAGCCCCAGATGGCAACCGTGTCCTCGGGTTTGATGTCGCAGTTCACGGCACCGAAATATCCAGTGGGAAAAATGTCAGACAGAAAAACGACTTTGTCGTCTGGAATTCCCTGCGGAATCTTCAACGGGCCGATGTCGGCGAAAGGCACTCGCGCGTATTGGGCCTGGCCGCCGGCGTAGCCTCCCATCATGTGGGTGTAGCCGAATAAGCCGGAGGGCGAGTAGCCCATCATCTTTTCGGCCATCCAAGAATTGGGGTTGGAGTTTTCGCAGCACGACCAAAGTTTCTGGGCGCAGAAAAAGCAGCGGCCGCAGGCGATGGTGAAAGGAACAACCACGCGGTCGCCGACTTTCAGTTTGTCCTGGCTGACGCCGCTTCCGGTTTCGACCACTTCTCCCATGAACTCATGGCCCATGATGTCGCCTTGCTGCATGGTCGGAATGAATCCGTTATAAAGATGCAAATCTGAGCCGCAAATGCACGTGCTGGTGATGCGAACGATGGCGTCGCGCGGATTTAAGATTCTAGGATCGGGAACATTCTCCACGGTCATTTTATTAGCGCCCATCCAACAAACTGCTTTCATGCTGTCCTCCGTTGTTCCTTCAAGATTTCGGTTGCTTGGGGGCCGCGCGCGAGCGGCCGATCGGGATCGGCAAGTTTTGCGGCGACGCCTTTCAAGGAGCGAGGGCCATGAGTCTGGCCTTCAATAGTGGCGATCTCTCCGGTTTCAATCAGAGATTTGAATCTACGCAGATCCTGCCGAATTAAAAAGCTCGGATCCTTTCCGAACAACTTGGCGATGGCAAATCCCAAATTCCCCGCGGGGTGATCGAAATGCGTGATCGCAGTGAGGATCGTTCCGCGGCCGCCGGGGGCCTTCTCGAAGCGTACTGAGCCCGCGGCGGTGAGCTGAGAGCCCGGCAAAGAACGCCAGGAAATGAACTCGTTCTGGCGATCATCGACGATTTCTGCGTCCCACTGAATGGGGATTCCAACGGGTCCGAGCGCCACCCAGCGATATTGCCGATCCCCGGTCTTGGTTACGGATTTGAGGTGATACATAGAAGTCGGCAGGTCTTCCAGCTTGCGGTAGCGTGAGTAAGCTTCTTCGGGAGAGCAATTGATCAGGACGCTGCCGCGAGCTAGGAATTCGTCCTGTCGAGGTAAGTTTTTGCGCCATCCGGCATAGGCAAGAGCGCCACCGGCGGCCGCCAGCAGTAATCCTGGCGTGGATCGACGGCTGATGCCGAATACGGCGAGGGCCGCACCCGCGATCAAGGGCGCCGACTGCTGCCACGACGAGTTCGACGCGGCGTTGGAAAAATTGCGGTTCGAATTTATTTGATTCATGTGTAGTTCTCCAAAACGTTTACTTAAGCTGATGGGTGGAGTTACGGGACCTGGTTGTTTTGCGCGGCTGCACGCTCGTTCAAGGCCGTAACCCATGAGGGGGAAACTTCAGAGAAGCTTTCTTTGCCGGTTTTAGGGTCTCGCTCGCGACTGTCACCTTGGGCGGAAGGTAGAAGGCGATTGACGACGCCCAGAATGTTGGTGGTTGTGCCGGGAAACAGGCCATGAACTCTGACGGCAAACTTGGCCGGGAGTGACAAGACAACTTCCGCATTGCCGCGCACGCAGGCGTCAACGATTTCACGGGCCGCACGGCGAGCGCTCATGGAAAGCACGGGAATCGAATCGCTGATGCTGAACCAGGCGTATTCCGCTTTGTTGTTTCCCTTGAAAAACGCATTTCGCGGGCTTCCGGTGCGCATCAGGCCGGGGCAGACCGTAGTGACGAAAACATTGTCTTTCAGGGCTTCGCTGCGAAGGCCTTCCGAAAATCCGGTGAGCGCGAATTTGCCCACGCTGTAGGGCAGGAGATGAGGGACGCTGATCTTACCGCCGATCGAGGAGATGTTCACGATGCGGCCTTGTTTGCGGCGCTGCATCTCGGGCAACACCGCCATGGTGGCGAAGTATGGTCCCCAGAAGTGCGTGTTGAGGGAAGAGCGATAGTCGTCGATGGTCATGGCTTCCATGGGCCCGACGCAGATGGTTCCGGCATTGTTGACCAGGACGTCGATGGAACCAAGTTTGCGACGAATCTGGTCACTGCCTGCTCGGCTTCCTCGCGCATGCTGATGTCGGTTTCAAGAGGAAGAACCTCGGCGCCCGCTTGACGAAGGCTGTCGGCGGCACGATCGAGAGCCTCGCGGTCTCGGCCGGAGATGGCAACTCTCGCGCCGCGCACAGCAAATTCATGTGCCAGCAACAGGCCTAGGCCGCGCGAGCCGCCGCTAATGAATACTGTTTTGCCGGTTAACTCGAAGCGTAGGCTGCGGAGCACACGCGCCGCAGCGATGCCCAGCAAAGTTCCCACGCCAAAAATGATTTCGCTGCTCAATCTTGTTCGGGACATGATCCAGTTTTTCCCTATAGGTAGAGCTGGCACTGCAGAAAAGAACACATACGCTAATTACAGAGATAGGCTTTGAGAAATGGCGAAACAATCGAGGAACCTCCGTATCGCCGACGGGGAGATCCCGTAAGCCTGGTGGTCAGTGCGTTTCGCCAACATTCGAAACAAACTCCGCATCTTAGATTTGCGCAATCCGCGGATAGGCGAACCTGCCTCCGCCTTGCGCACGATATTTTTGTTTGCCGGGAGAGAACTATGAAGCTGATGCGTTTGTTAGCGATCGGCCTGGTCGCAATGGCGACGATGGCTGTGGCGCAGGACGTCAAGACGGACTACGACCACCACGCGAATTTTTCTCAATACCATACCTACTATTGGGCGAAGGTGAAGACCACCGATCCCCTTTGGGAAAACCGAATTCAGGAGGCGGTCGATCATGATTTGCAAGGCAAGGGCTGGCAGCGCGTGGACAATGGCGGTGATGTTGCCGTGACAGCGGTCGGCAGCGCGCGCAACCAACAGGAATATCAGACCTTCTATGACGGCATGGGAGGCTGGCGTTGGGGCGGCTTGGGCGAAACCACCACGCAGGTGGAAAACTATAAAGTGGGCGCGTTAGTTCTGGATTTCTACGATGCGCATAACAAGCAGTTGATCTGGCGTGGAGTGGCACAAGACTCGCTATCCGACAAACCAGAGAAGAACGAGAAGAAGCTGGAAAAATCAGTCAGTAAAATGCTGGACCACTTCCCTCCCCACGGGGAGTAGCGGGCGAGCGGATGCAGGGCGGAAGTCCTGCACCCGCTGCAACTGGCCCCAATCATTCAGTCGAACGGCCCGCCTCGCAAAGATCCAGACTGATTGAGATGCTCGATTTTGAGCGCAGCACACGGTACTGTAGCGCACACAAAATTGTGACTTGGCGATAATTATCACTTGTGGTAAACAGATTTGTCAGAGACCTCCAATCGCCGCAATGAACATTATTCGTTGCCCCTACTGCATCGAGAACGGCGCCTTCCGGCCAATGGCCGGTCATGGATTGGGAGAGTGGTGGGTTTGCGAAGGCTGTGGGCATCTTTCGCTGCCATCTAAGCGATATTTCGAATGCACGTGCGGTCGATGCAGGGGCGCCCATTCAACGGTGCGGCGCCGCAGTCTCAGCCAGAAAATGAAGATCCGGTTCCGGTTGCTTTTGCGAGGCTTTCGCTCCTGAGTAGGCCCTTTGGGTTGAGGAGTTGGGACGACTGCTTTTAAACGAATCTGGGTTCAGCTGGAAACGCGCGATTTCGGACCGCACAATTTTTCCACAGGCTGATATGAAAGTTCCGAGCCGCGCACGCAGCACTGCAACAGCATGCTGCCCCGGCTCATGTCGCCCAGGCCAAGAAAGTCTTTTGGGAACAGGAGTTGACTTCCGAAAACTTCCTGGCACGGCGTGATGTATTTCAAGGTCGCGACGCTGCCCAACAAAATCACGGCAGTGTCCCGGCCCACGGTCTGTCGCAAGCGGAGAAGGTCAGAATCCAAAGGCAATCGATAATCGGTGTTCTTTGCATCGATGGAAGTGGAAGAAATTCGCTTCAGGTCAGCCAAAGTCACGACCGTTTCCGGCAGCATCAATCCCGCGCCGGTAATAATTTGCACGCCAGCAATTCCGCGCGGAGGATTCTGGAATTTCTCCGCGTACGCTAGTTTTCCCCGGAAATAAAGGCTGCTGATGAAGCCGTAGATTTCTCCCAAAGGCACGCCGGAATTTCTCAGGCGCACGGCAAGATCGCATTGCCCGGTCGAATTTAACAGGTGCTGGCCTTTAATGCCCGAAGCGTTAGCGGGCGATAATAGAAAAATACGGGCGCGAGACTCCGCGCTAGCGATTGGCATCGTGTGAGTTGTAGCTTGCGAATTCATACTGATCTTCAACATTCCATCGCGCGAGGAAGAGTTCCCGGTTGCGCACTACGGCGATTTCTGAATCCTCGTACAGCAAACCTCGCATCGCAGGGCGCAGGACGATTTCGTATAGGTTTAATCATATCTCGAGTGAACGGCGCATTTTCCTCAGCAACCCCAATCTGGAGAACGCCGCCTTCGAATCCGAAAGTGAACACGATGGTGCGGTCTAAAAATGCGGGCAAGAAGTCACGTCCAGTAAAGCCGGAGCTGCGTCCCGATGAGTTGCCGCTGACGAATGCGGAGCTTAGCGAATTGCTGGCGGTTGAAGGGGATGCAGCGGCGCAGCCACTGCAGAAGGCGTTCCGCCGGGCCGCGCGCAAAGCTCTTCTGTGGCCGGAGGAAGCTTGGGACCTATACCGTGAGCGCCGGTCGTTGACCGAGTTGCCGGGAATCGGACCTTACCTGGAAAAAGTTGTTGGCCGGTGGCTGGAGCGGCCGCCGCTGGTTCCTTCGCCCCCGGAAATTCGACAGAATTTTTTCAGCTGGACAGCGGCAGAATCGATTCTCGCAAAGGTACCATCGTGGGCGCAGCCGGTAAAAGGAGACTTGCAGATGCACTCGCTCTGGAGCGATGGCTCGGGCTCGATCCAGGAAATGGCGGAGGCGGGCGACGCGCTGGGATACGAATATATTGCGATCACCGATCATTCCAAGGGGCTCAAAATCGCGGGCGGTATCAATGAAGAGCAACTGGCACAACAGGCGGAGGAAATTGCGGGGGTGAATGCAGGCTTGGAGGCGGCAGGCCGCAACTTGCGCGTGATTCGGTCGGTGGAACTGAATCTAAGCCCAACGGGAGCTGGAGACATGGCCGACGAATCGCTGCGGCAATTGGACCTGGTACTCGGTTGTTTTCACTCCGCGCTGCGAAAAAAGGAGGATCAGACAGAGCGTTATATCGCAGCGCTGCGAAATCCAGCGATCCAGATTCTGGGACATCCGCGCGGAAGGATCTATAACTTCCGGCTCGGCTTAAGTGCGGATTGGGCTCGCGTGTTTGCGGTTGCCGCCAAATTGGATAAGGCGGTGGAGATTGATTCCTATCCCGATCGCCAGGATTTGAGCTTGGATCTGATTCGGCTAGCGAAGAAAGAAGGGTGCCGAATTTCCATTGGCACCGATGCACACGGATCGTCGCAGCTTCGCTTCATCCGCTTCGGACTGGCCGCAGCCAGACAGGGCGGGATTGATCGCCGCCGCATCCTGAATTTCATGAGCCGCAAGGAGCTAATTGATTGGGCTGCGGCTGTCCGCAAAAATCAGAATTAAATTCCAATCGGGTTTCCTCTGTAGAGGCGTGGAGTTTCCCGACGGCATCCTAAAGTCGTGCGTCCTTCGTCTCGAAGGTAGATAAGTCACCGCCTTCGAATCTGTGTAAAAATTCGATCAAGATGCGAGTGGAACCTGTTTTCCACTCTGAAAGATGATCTCACTTATGAAAAAAAATACGGGTCTGTGCTGCAGGATCATGTTATTTGCAGGGGCGTTACTGCTCAGCGGGGCGCTCATGCAGCAGGCAATGGGGCAGGATCAAAACGATCAGAACGATCCCCCGAGCCGGGTGGCGCGTCTTGGATACATGCAAGGTTCGGTTTCATTTCAGCCCGCGGGTGAGTCCCAGTGGGTGGAAGCGGTGCCGAACCGGCCGATGACAACGGGCGACCAGCTTTGGGCCGACCGCGATTCCCGGGCTGAACTTAACTTGGGTTCGGCAGTGATCGATCTAAACAGCAATACCGGAGTTTCTTTTCTCAATCTCGACGATCGCACGGCGCAGGTTCAACTGAGCGCGGGATCGATTAACGTGCGCGTGCGGCGCTTGAATCGCGACGATGTATTTGAAATTGATACTCCCAATCAGGCTTTTTCGATCTACCAGCCGGGACGCTATCGCGTGGAAGTCAGTGAAGACGGCACGTACACGGTGGTGAGCATTCGCGAGGGAGAAGGCGAATCGACCGGAAACGGCGAAACTTATACGGTGCACGCCGGGCAGCGCGC
>DATBEI010000239.1:0-14394 GCA_036269595.1 Candidatus Sulfotelmatobacter sp. | reverse complement strand
TACGGGCAGAAGTTCATCGACGCCATCAACGGCGACTGGGGCGGCGCTCCGTATGAAGACCTGATGAAGGGCCTCGACTATGCCGAGGAACATTATCCATTCATCGATAAGACGCGCGAGTGCGCTCTGGGCGCGAGCTATGGCGGATACGCGATTAACTGGATCCTCGGGCACACCGACCGCTTCAAGTGCCTGGTATCGCACGACGGCATGTTCAACGCGGAGTCGGCGTGGGGCACGACCGAAGAACTCTGGTTCAACGATTGGGAATTCAAAGGCACGCCCTACGACAATCGAGCGAGTTATGAGAAGTGGTCGCCGCACCAGTATGCGAAGAATTTCAAGACGCCGACGCTGGTCATCCACGGCCAGCGCGATTACCGGCTCGACGTGAGCGAAGGCTTCCAGTTGTTCACCACGCTACAGATGGAAGGCGTGCCGTCGAAGATGCTGTACTTCCCAGACGAAGGGCATTGGGTGCTGAAGCCGCAGAATTCGCGGCTCTGGTACAAAACGGTAAACGACTGGGTCGACCAGTGGACGAAGTAGAGCCTAGTCCGGCTTCCGTGTAATTCAGCAATGCTCAGCAATGGTCATGTGGGGACAGCGGCCCCACTTGTCCGCCAGCTGTCGGCCGAGCGCAGCTCGGCTACTTTTGTGTGGGGCGCAAGTTGTGTGGGGCGGACACTCTTGTCCGCCAGTGCTGACAGCTTATCGATTGTAAGTCGTTGACTTCCGGTGCAAGTGATTGAGCCTTCGTGCAACTGATTGAAAAGTCGTAGGAGCGCACAGGGACCTCCAGGACGCATGAAAACCTTTTGAGCGAGGCTTTCCGTGGCGCCGGGGTCGATCGTCGATGCCAGTGCCGTTTGCGGTCCCGCAAAGGGCATTGTAGGCGTGAAGCCAAGCCGGTTTTTGCCAGCGTTGAATCGGAATTGTTTTTAAGACCGGACCCTCGCCAATACACAAATGTACGTACATTAACGCGAAACTTATTCAGGATCATCGACTTGCGTGCCTTTAATGCTCCTTTCTTCCACGATGCGAATGGGGCCGCGCAGGCGCAGCGGTGCAAATCCCACCGGAGTCTGGCCCGGCGACTCTGTGTTCAAAGGCGGAAGTAGTTGCAGCGGATAGTCGAGCGTGGCGCCGGTTCCGGCGGCAACTCCAACATCCACTTCGAGCGGAGCGCTGAAGCCGGCTGCGGAAGGCACAATGTTGGCCAGTCCGTTGCTGTCGGTAAATGCCGTGCTCGAAGTCACCTGCAAGATCGTTGGCATGGCGCCATTCCCTGGATTCGTTGTACCGTTGCCTCCTCCCGAAGGCGTGCCGCGCATGACGGTGGTCAGAAAAAGTACACTCGCGGCGCTTACCGAATCTGGGGGCGAGGCTGAATCCGTAACCCGCACGACGACTGGCTGAAATGCCTGCCCGGTAGAAATTTGTCCGCTACCTGATACTGGCCACAACATCAGGTTGGCGAGCGGCACCGGGTTGACGTAAATCGTCTGGCAAGGAGCGTTGCCGGGCGCGACGCAGGCGGTTAACTGCACGGTTGCTGCAAGTTGCGTAACAGTCAGCGTCACGGTGGCGTATCCGCTGGCTTTGCTTTGCGTGCTCGGTGCGCTGAGACTGCCAGAGCCGCCGACCACGGTGAAGTTTACGGTGACGTTGTTGCGCGGAGTGCCGTTGCTCAGCACGCGCGCGGTCAGCGGCAAACTGGCGGAAGCACCCTGAGCCACCCATAAGCGCGGGGTCAACACGCCGATGTCAGACGCCGATTCGATGGCATAGAGCGTCGTACTCACCGATTTCGACGAACCGTAGGTGGCGGGTGCGAGGGTTGCGCTGATGGTGGCTACGCCGGTGGCGGCCGGAGTGAGGAATGTGGAGGCGGTTCCACTCTGGTCGCTGGCGACCGAGCAGGACGACGCACCGCCGCACGCCGAGAGTTGCACGCTATTGGTCGCGCTCCATACGACGGTTGCGCCGCTGACGGGAGTGACGCCATCGGCTGCCAGCACGCGCACAGTTATCGGGTTGGCGGCTTGCGTGCCCACGGAAGTGGAAGAGTTCAGAGCATTGCCCAGCAAGCTGATGGTGTCGGTGGCGGCTGCGCCGTAGACGATGGCGGCGGTCATGACGGAAGCGGAGCCGGTTATGGGATCGGAGATGGCAATGTTCTGCGGTCCGTCGGCGTGCGCGGGAGCGGCCAGCAGCATCTGGCCGGGGCTGACGGCGAATTTCGTGGCCGCCGCGTTGCCCATGGTTGCAGTGAGTCCTGGAGCAAAGCCTGTGCCGCGTACCTTGACCACGCCTCCATTTACGCTGACTCGCGCCGGAGAAACAGAATCGGCGTAAAGAACGTGAGCGTGGTAGTGATAGTCCGGGCGGCCATCGCCGCGAATGTCAGAAATCCCGATCAGGAAGTTGCCGGCGGTTGCAACCTGCGCGTCCAGCCGCGTCATGCCAAAAACCGTCTGGTTAAACGCAGAACTGTTGAAGGCAGGAGGCGGCGTGCCTTCGGGATCGGACACGGCCCACATCCCAACGATGGGCTGAACTTTAGACTCGCTGGCATCTCCGAGTTCATCCAGCGCGGTCACGGCAACCGACAACGTACGATTGGCTTGCGCGGAAAGGACTCTGTAATCCATGTCTCCATATCCGCTAAGCGACCCTACCCAATCGCCTGCTGGAGGGATGGCTGCGGGGACGGTCCAACTGGAGGGCGCTTGGGCAATGGGCTGCGCCGTACTGGTCATGGCAATGTCGCGCGCGAGATCGTTTCCGACTGCGGCCGTGACGATGACCGGCGCAAAAATGCCCGAAGGAGCGACCGGACCCGGCGAGTATGGCCCGACGCTCGAAGACCAGGTGGGATTGAGAGGCTCCACGGTTAACTGATATTGCGCGCTCGAGCCATTCGGCGGCTGAAGTCCCGCAAGATCGAAGAAACCTTCGACGGCCTGGCTGGCGGATCCCCAATCGGCGAGGGGATTGCCCAAAGCATCGTTGAAGCCGGTGATGTAATTTCCGGCATTGCCAGCGAAGAGAAAGCCCGAGACCGAAGTGGCGGCATAACGGCGTGAGGGCAGGCCGGTCGCGGGATCAATCCAGCGCGCAACCACGTTCACGCCTTGCATGGGCTGCGTCGGATTTCCGTGCCTGTCCCTGAACCATACACTGCCCTGAATGCGGGCCGTCACGGTTGCGAAGACTTGCTTGCCGGGAAAGCTCGACAGATTCTGCGCAGTGACGGGATAAAGCCGCGACAGCGAGGCGGTATCGTCCATCGAGAGCTGGTATGGATTGGGATAACACAGCGTGATGGGCTTGCAGTTTGGCGGATCGGCGAAGTGCATTACGGGGAAGCCTGCGTAATCGTCGGCCGTTGCATGCGGCGAACCGGTGATTACATTCGGATTCACCTGCGACCATCCGAGGCCGAGTACGCTGCCGATCACTCGCACTAAGCGATATTCGACGTCGGTGCGTTGCGACGACTGCAGGGCGCACTGCCCGTTGATCACGATCAGGGCGTGCTGGTAGACGCCGGACGATCCGTAATTGTCGTCGCCACCGAAGACCGCGTTGGAGAAGCACTCACTGGCACCGCCGGCGCCGCTTCCCATTAAGGCATCGGTGACCGAGCCGTCGTAGTCGTAGACGATGCCGACCGGAGTGCCCGTTGCCGTGGGTTGAATGTCGGGAGGAAGGGAAATGCTGCCATCCGCATTTACGATTATGTTGGCGCCGCTCACATCTTCAGCGAGTTGACCGGCGCGAGCCGCGGTAAGGGCGGCGGTGGAGATCGAGGTCCATTGGCTGAAGGCATCGGCGACCAGGGCGTTGGCAGAGGCGTTGGGCAGGTATGCGCTCAGGTCGCCTTGGTCGGTGTAGTAGGTGACTTGTCCGAGCGGCCAGATGAGCGGCTGCCCGGTGGTGGTCGGATCGAAGAAAGATGTGCCGGCGACATGCCTTGGCCCTCCGGCGCAAGCGGCCGAGACCAAGATCACAACCAAGAAGATCGTTGCCAGCGGCCAGGCCAGCCTGAGGAGAAATGAGCGCGGGGTAAATGCCATGCAAGTTTTCATGGTCACCTCTTGCGAGTGCACTCAGTCCTCCTCACTGGCCCGTCGTACCGCCAAGGCGAAATCGCTGAAACGTAGGCGCGACTTCCCACCAAGGACGGGATCCGCTCGAAAGGCTGCCAGATGCTGGGCCGAGAGCAAGACGCGGCCCCAGGCATCGATGGGCAAACGCCCCAACCCGCCGGCGACACAACTGGTAAGGCCCAGTTTGCTGCGGGGATACAAGAAAAGTAGAACGCGTTCTCCGACGCGGTAGCGCTGGCCGCCCGACCACAGGCCAATCCACTGCGAGATGGTCAGCTGCTCGCCGGGAGTAGCGCCACGAATGGAGTTCTCCACGCGAAAAGTGATCGCGACCGTTTCTACGGTCTGGCTGTTGGTTACGGGACGTCGCGCGATGGCGGTGACGGTGCCGGAAAAAATGGTTCCGGCAGCGCGCGTAAGGGCAGGCAGGTCGATTGTCCCTGTTACCGGCGCGGGAGGGGTTCTGCGAATAGGCAGGTCATCCATCGGCGGCTGCAGCACGCGGGGCGAATGGGGCAGAGTGAAGTCGGGCATCGTAATGGGGCGATCCGACTGGCCGCGCACGACGGGCGCCAGAATGAGGATCGAAATCGTGAGCAGACAGAAGCTACTTCTCCCAAACATGCGGAGACCTCTGGTGATGAACGTCTGCTCGGAGGGAACCGGGAAAACACAAACCGGGGAAATGCAACTACCGGAAACTGGTTAGCCTAGTACCGCGCGGATCAGAAAAGCTGTGACAGATGTCACAACGGCCTGTGGATTTCAAAAAAACTCAGCTTGGCCGCGAATTCAAACTGACACTACTACAATGCCGAGCGGAGAAACGCAGGTGACCGGGAGTCGCGAGAGCGGAACGAGTGTGACGGCCAGAGGGTTGCGCCGCCTCGTTCTGACCCTGATCGTGTTTGCCGCTCTGCTGGTTCCGGCGTGGTCCTGGCGTTATTGACAAAAATTTGGCGGGGTTGGCTGCGATCAGATCAAAAGATCAGTTGACAATAAACTACACATGTAGTAGTACTGCATACATCAGTAGGAGACACGATGGCTGGACCTAAATTGGCGAAGCTCGAACTTCAGATTATGGAAACGCTGTGGACGCGAGGGCACGCTTCGATCCGGGAGATTCAGGAAGCGTTTCCGGAAAGAGGCAGGCCCGCCTACACGACCATTCAGACTACTGTGTATCGCCTGGAAGCCAAGAAAGCGGTGCGGCGGGTGAAGAAGGTCGGGAACTTTCATATTTTCGAAGCCGCGGTCTCACGCGACGCAGCACAGCGCAGGCTGATCGACGATCTGCTGGCGATGTTTGGCGGGCGCACGCAGCCGGTGATGGCGCACCTGATCGAATCCGGGCAACTCACGCTGGAAGATGTGAAGGAAGCCGAGAAGACTCTGCGCCAGCTGGAGAGAAAGGACAAGACACCATGATTGCGGGAAATCTTTATGCCACGTGGGGTGGCGTCGCGGCCGGTGTGGGCAATCATTTGTGGCAGTCGACGGTGTTTGGCGCTGCTGCGGGATTACTGTCGCTGGCTTTGCGGAAGGATCAGGCGCGGATTCGCTATTGGGTTTGGCTGGCGGCTTCGTTGAAATTTCTGATTCCGTTTTCGCTGCTGGTGGAAATTGGCAATCGTCTGGCATGGACTCGCGCCTACGCAGGAACGAACGCGGAAGTGCTCGTGGTGATGGAGCAAGTGAGCCGGCCGTTCGCGCAAGTGGGCAAAGTGATTCCAGCAGCGGCTCCATTGCACAGCGTATGGCATCTCCTTCCGGTGGCGCTGAGTGCCGCGTGGGCTGCGGGGTTTGTTGTAGTGCTGGCGATGTGGTGCATGCGCTGGCGCAGTGTTGCGGCGGCCAGACGGACTGCAACTCCTGTGCGCGAAGGACGCGAAAGGCAAGCGCTGCGTCAATTGAATCGCATGGCTGAACTGGCTAAGCCGGTCGAGATGGTCGTGTCGCGGGAGTCGCTGGAGCCCGGCATCTTCGGCATTGTCAGGCCCGTACTGATCTGGCCGGAGGGAATTTCCGAGCATCTCGACGATCATCACCTGGAAGCGGTGATCGCGCATGAACTGTGGCACGTGCGGCGGCGCGACAATCTGGCGGCGGCGATCCACATGATGGTGGAGGCGCTGTTCTGGTTCCATCCGCTGGTCTGGTGGGTGGGCGCGCGGCTGGTGGAGGAGCGCGAACAGGCGTGCGACGAAGCGGTGTTGCAACTGGGCAGCGAACGGCATGTTTACGCCGAGAGCATTTTGAAGGTTTGCGAATTTTGTGTGGGGTCGCCGCTGGCTTGCGTGTCTGGGGTTACGGGCGCCGATTTGAAAAAAAGGATGGTGTACATCATGAACGAGCGAATTGCGCGAAAACTGGATGCCGGAAAAAAATTGTTGTTGAGCGCGGCGGTGTTGTTGGCATTGGCGATCCCGATTGGGTTTGGCGTGATGAATGCGACGCAAGGACGGGCCCAGGCGCAGGAAGAAAGTACAAACGCAACCAAGTTCACGGTTTCGGTGAAGCCCAGCGAACTTTTAACTCCGACGTATGCGGGAAGCGGAGTGCATATGGTGCGGATGATGTATGGGCCGAACGGGTTCGAGGCGAGGAACACGAGCCTGCTGGCGATTATGCAAGAGGCTTACGGCGTGCAGGCGGATCAGATTTCAGGAGCGCCGGAGTTGCTCAAGACTGCGGCGTACGACATTGAGATCAAGGCCGAAGGCGCAGCGCCTCCATCCATGAGCCCGCTCTTCAGGCAAACCGAGATTCGCAACCAACTGCGGTCGCTTTTGGCGGAGCACTTCAAACTGGTGCTGCACCACGAGACGAAAGTACTTCCATCGTACTTGCTGGAAGTAGGCGAGGATGGCTCGAAGCTGCAACCGAGCAAATATGCAGACTCTCCTGATACCGCTACGGGTACGGATGGGAAGACAATCCACCGAATGATGATGCGGCAAGGCGGCAACGGGCAAGTGATGGGGATTGGAGCGCAAAAATCTTCGATGACGGAGTTGGCCAGGCAACTATCCATGCAACTGGGCGAGAACGTGGTGGATAAGACGGGACTGACGGGGCAATACGATTTCAATCTGCAATGGTCGCAGTCGGCGAATAACGATTCGCTCTTCAGCGGAGTTCAAGAACAGTTGGGACTGAAGTTGGTGCCGCAACAGGCGCCAACGGATGTGCTGGTGATTGATCACGTGGAACTGCCGGAGGCGCAGTAGGCTTACGAAGGCGGTGTCGAATCCCAGCTTAGGGGTGCCCCACCCTTGTCGCATTGTTTTGCGACAGGGTGGGGATTTTGATTTCGTGTTCACTGACGTCCCCGCGAATTGGGCGAGGTTCTTGCGAAGTAGGGATGCTTCGACTGCGCGAGAAGGATCGCTTCGCTCTCCTTCCTGCTCCGCTCAGCATGACAAATTCTTTTTCTGCTCCGCTCAATATGACAAATCTTTTTCTGCTCCGCGCTGGATGGCAAGTTACGTTCCAGACTTTCGTCAGGGCCTCCGGCTATTCATGGGCGAATCTCGAATTGGCGGCCATGTAGGTTTGCTCAGTTGTCGCAGGGAATGGGACAATGCTGAGATATGCAAAAAACTATTTGCTTGGTGTGCCAACTATTGGCGGCGGGAATGTTGTTGCCGGGGATTGCCTGGGCGCAGCAGACACCGGCGTCCTCCGCTCAACGCTCCGCTGCTCAACCCAGTCAACCGGCTTCGGCCCAATCTGCTTCGCAAACGGCTCCGGCTAAGAAGACGGCGACGCCAGCCCATAAGGTGGCGCCGAGAACTACGACTGCTCTCGCGCTGAAGACGCAGAAAGAAAAGGCGAGCTACGCGCTGGGCATGAAGATTGGCGGAGACTTGCGCCGGCAGGGTGCGAACGAGGCGGTGGATCCGGCGATTACGGCGCGGGGATTTAAGGACGCTTTGTCCGGCAGCAAGACGCTGATGACTGAGGACGAGCAGCGGGCTGCACTGATGCAATTGCAGAACGAAGTTCGCGAGAAGCAGCAGGCAAAGGCTCACATGGAAGGCGCGGCGGCTCGCAAAGAGGGCGATGCGTTTCTGGCGGCGAATAAAAGTAAAGAGGGCGTGGTCACGCTGCCCAGCGGGCTGCAATACAAAATCCTCACCGCGGGAGCGGGGCCGAAGCCTACGGCGACCGACACCGTGACCTGCAATTATCGCGGAACGCTGCTCAATGGCAAGGAGTTTGACAGTTCGTACAAGCGCGGCCATCCGGAGTCGTTTCCCGTGGGCGGAGTGATCAAGGGATGGACCGAAGCGCTGCAGTTGATGCCAGTGGGATCGAAATGGCAGTTATGGATTCCGCCCGACCTAGGTTATGGAGACCACGGCGCGGGAAGCGATATTGGGCCGGGAGAGACGTTGGTGTTTGAAGTCGAGTTGCTTTCGATCGGGGAAGAGAAGAAGTAGGGCAGGTCTTAGCTCTTAGCTATCAGCTCTCAGCTCTCAGCCAAACCAAATACAACACCTGACACCTGAACCCTGACACCTGAACCCTGACACCTGAACTCTGACACCTGAACTCTGACACCTGAACTCTGACACCCCGCCCTGCTAGAGGGCGTGGTGCAGGTGTTCTTCGGCGGACAGGTTGGCGCCTGCGAGCAGCAACAGGCCGGAGAGGAATGCCCAGAACATCATGCTGACGGAGAGTGCAAAGGGGCCGTAGACTTCCTGGAAATTCAGCCAGGGCAGAGCAATGATGTAGGCGTACTTCAACGCTTCGGAGAGCAGTCCCATGATGATGGCCGCGGGCAGGACGGCGCGCGCGGGAACTTTTCCGTTGGGCAACAGCCAGTAGATGAGGAAGAAGATGGCGATGCTGGCGGCAATGGCGAAAACCTTCATCATTAAAAATCCCACCAAACGTACCAATCCGGTACCGTAGCCACGCAACAAAAATTCCAGGATGGAAACTGGTCCGGCGGTCAGCGCGATGGACAGCAGCGCCAGGACGCCGCAGGCAAAGGCGAGACCGAGCGAGATCAGCTGATTTCCCAGGTAGGAGCGATTGTTTTCGAAGCGCCAGATGCGGTTGAGCGCGACTTCAAGCGGCAAGAATACGCCGGAGGAAGTGACCAGCAGGATGATCAGCGAAACCACTTGCACGCGCTGGCGGGAATCGACCATGGCATTGAGGTTGCGGATGACGAAATCCTGGCCGGCGGGCAAGTAGTCGCGCAGCAGTTGGAGGACGACGTCGTACATCACGCGAGAATGAAAGACGCGGCGGATGAGCGTCATGAGCAGAACAACAAAAGGGAAGAAGGAGAGGATGGAGTTTGCGGCAACGGAGAAAGCGAAGGTGTGAACCTCGGTGCGCAAAAGATATTTCAGGGTAGAAGTGAGCAGCGACTGAGGGGGACGAATGGCTCTGCCACGCAGCGTACGATTTCGTACAGTGTCGGACGGAGGAGGAGCCGAAATGGGCGGGTGGGCCATGGAAAGTTCATGGTAGCAGAGCGCTGCGGGGCGGGAAGAAACCTAAATTTTGGAGCAGGTTACGGAGCTATTTCTTTATCTTTGTTAAAGTTATGAGCCGTGGTGAAAATCTCGGCAGATTGCTTCTAATTTTTGTTGCGAATCGATTTAATAGGCCGTATTATCGTCTGCTCATAACCGGGCATTGGTCCGGTGGTGAGACCAGTAGGTGGTTGACGTTTGTGGCTGTGGTAGAAACACGCCAAATTGCCGGGCTCCCGAAGTTCACGACGCGGAAATAAAACCGCTGCGGGAACTGAAGGAGTCTTTTCCTTTTGGAGTACTTCTTCCGCAATTTGGAAACGCAACCTGAAGTTCTACCGATTCTCTGAGGGGGGCTTCGGGCAACCGAAGCGACAATCGAGCATCTGGAGAACTATTCTTCATGATTGTGAAAGGAGTAGTTGCCGTGAGAGAGAAAGGAACAGTGAAGTGGTTTAACGGGGCGAAGGGTTATGGATTTATCCAACGCTCCACGGGGGAAGATGTATTCGTGCACTTCTCCGCCATCCAGGAGAACGGCTACCGTACGCTGAATGAAGGCGAGACCGTGGAGTTTGATCTGTTGAAGGGCCCCAAGGGATTCCAAGCGGCGAATGTCGTCCGCGCCTAGAACGCGAACGATTTCTGTGACCCTCCCGTCCCCCAGCGGGAGGGTTTTTTGTTGGGCAAACTACGGCTGCGGTCGGGGGAAAGGTCCGTTCTGGCCGGAATCGGCGGAATTTGGCTTCTAGATTCCTCAAAACTCCCGGTATCGAAGGTGCATCTCAGACAGGGACATTTTCTGGGATCTGCCTGCCACCCCGGTGACCTGTCCTGCCTTATCGAGGCGCGTTATAAGGAGGACTATGGAATTCCCTGCGAAAACAGCTGGGCTAGTGTTGTTAGCGTGCGCGGCCGCGTTACCAGCGGCCTCCGGCCAGGCGGGGCGGGGAACCGATGAGGGAGTTGGACGAGAGCTTCGCCAGGACTCTGCCTTGCAGCGCCGAGTAGGCCGGGTGCGCACAGTGACGCGCGCCGAGGGCCGGGAGATTGTGCGTGTGGCCATGGATTCCCGGCATGTGGCGCGGTCGCGATACGATTGTTCGCACTTTGTCCACGGTACGTACGAGCGAGCGGGATTTCACTATACCTATGCGAGTTCGACGGAGCTTTACGAGGGAGACGCGGACTTCCGGCGGGTGAGCCATCCGCAGCCGGGGGATTTGGCGGTGTGGCCCGGACATGCCGGAATTGTGCTTGATCCGGCGCGGCATTCCTTTCTCAGCGTGCTGCGCAAAGGGCCGGGAGTGGACCGCTACGATTCGAAGTATTGGAGAGGACGAGGACGTCCGCGTTTTTTCCGCTACGTGGAAGCGAGTTCGAGGGAAGTGTTGTCGAGTTCTGTGAGGAATGCGAGCGGAAGGTAGCCCCTCGGGGCCGACGTGGATGTCGGCGTCTGCAGGACTGATTGGCCGGGCGCCTCGTGATTTATTTTGGCTACGTATGTTTGGGTAGGGATGCTTCGACTGCGCGGGAAGGATCGCTGCGCTCTCCTTCCCGCTTCGCTCAGCATGACAAATTCAAATGTGTATGCGGTGGATTTCTTAGGAACAGAGTCTGACTACGACATCGTAGAAACACGTCTCATCCGACTCCCGGTAGACTCACCCTCTGCCTGCCTGTGGTAAACCCGGGTCGCGATGACTAATACAAAGGCGAAGGCTGAGGAAGGGAGGGGAAGCATCCGATGGCTGCGCGGGAATCAAAGAAAGTTTTATATGCGGCGATCGTTGCCAATCTGGTAATTGCGGCTGGAAAGTATTTCGCCGCCTCCCTGACCGGCAGTTCGGCCATGCTTGCTGAAGCCTTCCACTCCACCGCCGATTCGGGAAACGAATTGCTGTTGCTGCTGGGAATGAAGCGCAGCGCGAGGCCTCCCGACGAACTGCATCCCTACGGACATGGCAAGGCGCTTTATTTTTATTCGCTGCTGGTAGCCGTTTACATCTTCGGCGTGGGCGGAGGTCTGGCGATCCATCACGGAATCACTCACCTGAAGAATCCACAGCTTGCTGATCATCCCGGCTGGAATTATGCGGTGCTCGTATTCGCAGCCGCCTTCGAATTTTATTCATGGCTCATTTCCTATCGCGAACTGCGCTCGCAAAAAGATCCGGGCGAGAGCACCTGGGACGAAATTATTGGCAGCAAAGACCCGACAATCTTCACCGTGTTTCTGGAAGATTCCGCGGGGCTGCTGGGCGCGGTCATTGCCTTTGTCGGCATTTTTTTCGGACGTGTGTTGAAGAATCCTTACCTCGATCCCGCCGCTTCGATTCTCATCGGACTCTTGCTCGCAACGGTCGCTATTTTCCTGGGCAGGGAAAGCGGCGCGCTGCTGATTGGAGAGCGAACGAACCGGGCGAGAATCCGCCGCGTGAAAGAGATCATCACCGCCGATTCCTCCGTCGAAAGAGTGGGCGACCTGCTCACCATGCAACTTGGCCCAAACCAGGTTCTGCTGACGGTGGATATACAATTTCACCGAGGGCTTGATCTGCAGCAGTTGGAATCGGCAGTCGACCGAATTGAGAAGCGTGTCCGCGAGGCCGAACCCATGATCCAGCGCATT
Organism: Candidatus Sulfotelmatobacter sp.; assembly: GCA_036269595.1. GTDB lineage: Bacteria > Acidobacteriota > Terriglobia > Terriglobales > Acidobacteriaceae > Sulfotelmatobacter. The sequence continues at coordinate 2,143 of DATBEI010000239.1, read as the reverse complement.
TTCATCGAAGCCGAGTCATTCAAGCGCAGCAGTGAACGTCCGTCCCAGGCCGCATAAGCGCGCGCAAGTTTCGGCTTGCGTCGATTAAGCCGCTTTTTGATCAGCTTGGATAAGACCGGGATGGCCCAACAACTCTTGCCTCAGTCGCTCCATCTGTGCCGCCGTTTCCTTGATCTGCTCGGCACATTCGTGGCCGTGCCGTGGCAGAAATCCGCCGTATTCGTCCAGCAGAAGGCGGGTGTTCTCCTCAATGGCAGCCATCTTCAAACGGACTTGATTGGAAAGGGCGGACGTTAGTTTCTCTAGCTCGGAATCTCGTTCCGCAAGCGCCTGCCTGCTCTCGGCGGCTTCCTTTTCGAGCAAGGACCCGTGGTAGCGCATGAATCCAAACAGACAGGCCGCCAGCAAAAGCAAACCAGAATTGGCAATAATAGTTTCCGACAAAGCTTGGCTTTGGTTTGAAGTCCTTTCCTTGTCGAATCTGGCGAAGTTGCTGCTCTCGGCTGAGGATAGCGAAGACAATAGCTGGCGGGCCCCATCCATGTAGTCCCGACCTTCATTCGTGTCCACAAGATTGAATGCGCGGCGACGGTATCCCTGTTGGCGGAAACTGATAGTGCGCTCCATCTCAGCTTGTTTGGAAGCGGCCAGTGACTCGAGCTTCGATTCGATTGAACGTTCCTGTTCCGTCCGATTAGCGAAGCCAGCGCGAAGGCCGGCAAAATCGGCGCCGATCCGGTTCTTCCCGGCAGTGTAGGGAAGTAGGTAATCAGAGTTCCCGGTTAGCAGGAATCCGCGCTGACCGGTTTCCATATCCGTAAAATCCTGCAAAACAGCGGAGATCTTTGCCTGAATCGCGGAACTTCCCAGTGTCAGCGCGGCAGACTTCTGAATCTGGCTCAAGCGGTTAATCGCCAGATAGGCATTCAGTGCTATGAGCACGACCAGCGCGGCGACCCCTAATCGCAGTGCAATTTTTCGAATCATTTTTATTCCGCCATCCTTCGCGTGGACGAGACAGACGAGACAGATGATCGTAGCAGAGTGAAGTTCGGGGCGCTGCGCCGGTCACGGCAGGCGATATAGGTAAAAAATTCAGTGGTCGTGAAATCGAATCTGGGAAACCGATTGAGAATGAAAAACAAACGGGGCTTGAGTCGTTGAAGACTCAAGCCCCGTCCGGTGGACTGTTTGGGATTGACCAAGAGGTGGTTACTCTAACGTGGCCTCTACGGCAACTCCGGGTTCGTCGATTCGACGGTCCTGACCGACCTGCGCCAGGCGGAATTGAATCCTTACTTCACCGGTAGTGTGCGGGCTGTAGCTTCGAGCGCGCTTTCTGTGACTGCGCCGAAGCCCCGCTTAGAGCAACCGCTCTAAGTCTCAGCCACCTCACCTGGTCTTTGAATACATCTACTACTGCCTTCAGAACTCGTCATCCGACCACCTCCTTTCCGGTATTGAATGCAGATTATTACGAAACGCGCTTCAACGTCAATCGGGGAAAGCCGGGTAATCGGGGAAGGCAATAGAAAACGCTGAACAGCCGGAGGGCGCTGCCATCAGCGGTTGGCCAGCGTGGAGATCTCTCCGAGTCCAAGCAGGTTGGCGTCTGCGGTTACAAGAGTAAGATCGAGTACCTTGGCAGTGGCTGCGAGAAATCGGTCGGCGGGATCGCGGTGTGGCAGATGCAGTTGGCGAGAGACCGTCACGATTTCATGAGTGAGCGGAGCTTCACGAAAAGACCGCGTTGCTTCTGCAACCCACCCACGCAAGTCGTCATGAAGGTGCAATCTGCCCTTCGCGTGTAGTGTTAAGGCCTCCCACGTGCTGATCGGGGAGAGCCACAGTTCGTTTTTCGCGTTTCGCAGTTCGAACAGAGTTTTCTTCCCGAGACGGCTGGCATCATCGAGACTCCATAGCCAGATGTGCGTATCGAGCAGAAGTCTCAATCGCGCAGTACCTCCCAGTCGCTTTCGTCACTGGCCGGAGACACGATGTCCCCCAGAATTTCCATCCGGCCCTTCATCGAACCGATCCAATCCCGGTTGTTAGTCGGCGAGGGAGGGGCGACCTCCGCGATGGGACGTCCGCGACGAGTCACCCGGATCGGCTGCTTGGTTTTCTGTACCTCATCGAGGAT
>DATBEI010000221.1:0-6195 GCA_036269595.1 Candidatus Sulfotelmatobacter sp. | reverse complement strand
AAGGAAACGCCCAAGCATTTCCCCGCGACTAAGTTCCAGTTTCATGTGGTCGGCCTGAACGAACAGTTCGTTCGGGATCTCGGCGGCACTCTCTACCTCCTGTTCAGCGCGGTGGGCCTGCTACTGGCCATCGGCTGCGGCAACGTGTCCATTCTTCTTCTGGCCCGGGGCACGGCACGCCAGCATGAACTCGCCGTCCGGACCGCGATCGGCGCCAGCCGCCGCCGCATCATCCGCCAATTGCTGACTGAAGCGTTGCTGCTTTCCATCAGCGGCGCCGCGCTCGGCGTGTTGCTCGCCTATCGCGCCCTCGCCATCATCATCGTTCTGCTGCCGAAATATTCTTTCCCGCACGAAGCTGCCATCCAGATCAACCTGCCAGTGCTCGCCTTCAGCGTGACCCTCGCCCTTCTTACGGGAATTCTTTTTGGCTTGTGGCCGGCGCTGCAGATGTCGCGCCCCGAGGTCAGCCAGGTGATGCAGTCCAGCACCCGCAAGATTGTGGGCGGGGTGCGCGGACGCACCACCCACGCCGTCCTCACCGGCGCGCAGGTTGCGCTCACACTGGTGCTGCTGGCCGGCGCCGGTGCAGCCATGGAAGGCTTCCTGCGACTCATTCACACGCCGCTCGGCTACGACCCACACAATGTCATGTCGGTCGGAATCCCGGTTCATGACGGCGCCTATCCGACCTGGCAGGCGCGCGAATCTTACTTCGAACAACTCCGCAACCGCGCCGCCACCGTTCCCGGCGTGACCATGGCCGCAATCTCCTCCAACGCTACTCCGCCCGCCAACGGCTGGCAGACTCCCGTCGAAGTGCTTGGCCAGTTGCCGCGCGACGAGCAAAAAGTTCGCGTCAACTTCGTAAGCCCCGGATACTTTCCCATTCTCCGTATTCCCCTTGCCCAGGGCCGAATTTGGGACGAAAGCGAGAATCACAACGCCGCCAAGGTCGCCGTCATCAACCAGACCATGGCGCGCATCTACTTCCCCAACGGCGACGCCATCGGTCACTCCCTGAAAGTTCCCGCTATCAAGGATGAGCCACCCTACACCACGACCGCCCCGGGATCGAACTCCTGGCTGCAGATTGTCGGCATCATGGCTGACAAACGCGACGACGGTTTGCGCAATCCGATTCTCCCCGAAATCTTCGTCCCTTACACCCTATCGATGCGGGTCTATGTACAAGTCCTCGTCCGCTCTCAAGTGCCGCCTCTCTCGCTCCTTCATGCCATCGGCGTGCAGGTCAACACGCTAGATCCCGATCAGCAGGTCGATGGCGGGGTTCAGGATCTGGATCACTGGATTACCGGCCAGCAGGAATATGAGCAGGAACACTTGGTGGCATGGCTCTTCGGCGCTTTCGCCCTGCTGGCGCTGGCTCTCGCAGCGGTGGGACTTTACAGCGTCGTTTCCTACTCCGTCGCCCAGCGCACTAACGAGTTCGGCATTCGAATCGCCTTAGGTGCCCAACGCGCGCATGTCCTGCGGATAGTATTTTCTTCGACCGCAGTAAGCGTGGGAGGCGGAATCATCGCCGGCGTACTCATGACGCTCGCCCTCAATCAGTTGCTGGCGCGCTGGGCCCAAGGCAGTTCCCGCGATCCCTTGGTTCTTCTGGCCGTGACCATCCTGTTAAGCATAGTGTCAGCTCTAGCCTGCTCGGCCCCCGCAAGGCGCGCCGTAAAAACCGACCCCATAACCGCGCTGCGCTATGAATAGCGCAGGCGTTGCCGCGCTGAATGGCTGCGCGGCTGCGGAACGAACTACGCGCTTGATCTCAGCCGGAATCCGAATTTCGGCGACCGAACGCAGACCGCGACGCAAGACGGTGGTGTCCCTGAAAGTTCGCGGCGAAACTACACCTCAGTTCCCCATAGGGCGTTGGGGTTAACTCTCGCTCGGCGGGGTGACCGAACCGCATCGATGCGACTCAAATTGCTTCGCGATCGTCTCGTAGCGCTCTCCGGGTGGAAACGCAAAGCTGAGGCGACAATGGATGCACTCCAGAAATCGGCCGGTTTGTGACATCAGGATTCCGATCCGGTGCTCGGGACTACCCGGACTCTGAGAGATCATTTTCCCCAGCCCGTCGGCAACCCGCGAATTGGCAGTGGAATTTACCCGCGCTTCATTTTGCATAGTGAGATTTTTTCTGGCTGCTAGGACAAAAGGGGCGCGAATAAACGAATAGCAGCAGAAATCGCGGGGGAGGGTCTGTTGTCAATTTCTCTGCCCAACTTTCAGACAATGAAATCGGACTGTCCGGCCAGGGATGTGGTTACTTATACACTGTCTTGTCAAACTTGTCAGTACGCTCTCGAACCAAGCGAGTCCCCGATCCTTCTCGCGCTTTCCTCGAGAGGGTGGAGACTTTGATCCCGTCGCCGAAAGTCAGCAATACCGGATTAAGCCGCGGGCTTCCGGTTGTCCGGAACCGCTATCTCCTCGAACCTCGCCGCCAACTCCCGTAAGGACGCCGCAGCGCGAGAACCGGAGACCGGCTGACCATGCCCCGGCGCCAGGGTTTGCGGCCCTAATCCCGCCAGCAATTGCACCGACCGCCGAGCTTGATTCCAGTCCGATGTGAAGTACGCCGGTGGTCCATGCAATTCCGGCTCCTGCTTAATCGCCGCTGCGAAAAACGACTCCGGCTTAGTGGTGCAAAAGGCATCGCCAGCCAGCAGCGTTCGATCATCCGGACGAAATAGTGAAACATGCCCCGGCGTGTGGCCCGGCGTATGTTTGATCTGCCAACCCGGCATTTCCGCCAGCGTGCTTTCCCCTTCAGCGAAAACCGCGAGTTCGCGCAACCGCGACCCAAGATTCACCGGACCCCTTGGTAATAGCGGCGACAGCAGCGACATCATGCCTCCACCCGCAGAAAAGTTCGGCGCCGCGTACTCCTTCGTACCGTTCAGATAGGGCTGTTCCAGCGGATGGGCATAAATGGGCCGATCCCAATGCTCGGCCAATTCTCCGGCGGCGCTCACGTGATCGAAATGACCGTGGGTCAGCACGATGGCGTTCGGTGCAGTCCCAAAGTGTCTTTCCGCCCACTTGCGGATCAAAGGTGCAGACAGTGGCAATCCGCAATCCACCAGCGTCCACGAACCGTCCGCGTGTGAAATCCCAAAAACATTGACGAACACGATGCGCAGTCCTTCAATACCTTGCGCCATATGCTCCAATGGAACTACTTGTGCTTCAGGAATATTGATGGCGTCCATGAATAGCAACCCTTCCTTCGATCAGGTGCCTTGAGTGCCGAATTAGTCCGGTGCCAATGAGGTGCGGCGCTGAGTTTTCGGGTTGCCCGCCACCGCACAGATCCCGCACCGCACAGATCACGCACCGCTCAATCCTCCATCCCTCCGTCCAACTCGGTGATTCCGCTATTCAATTCATCCTCAAACATTTACGGCAAAAATCGTTGCGTGCTGGGGAGCGCTCTGATAGCCTTTTATAGGACTTTTTCTCGATGCGCCGCCCCGCAGCGGCCGCGTGGATTTCCGGGTTCCCCCAGACCATAGAGTTCATAATTTTTCTGCACCCGAGTGCACTAAGGAGAATTACAACTTGGCATCAAAGAACCGTTATTTGTTCACCTCTGAATCCGTGACCGAAGGCCATCCTGATAAGATCGCCGACCAGATTTCCGACGCCATCCTCGACGCCTGCCTCGCTGAAGATTCCACCAGCCGTGTGGCGTGCGAGACCCTAACCGCCACCGGACTGGTCGTGATCGCCGGTGAAATTACCACCAAAGCCTACGTCGACTTTCAGAGTGTCGTTCGCGGCACTGTCGCCTCCATCGGCTACGACAACGCCCTCTACGGCTTCGACGCCAATACCTGCGCCGTCATCTCCAGCATCAACAAGCAGTCCGGCGACATCGCCATGGGCGTAGACACCGGCGGCGCCGGCGACCAGGGAATGATGTTTGGCTACGCGGTGAATGAGAATGAAGAGCTGATGCCGACTCCCATTTCTCTGGCCCACAAGCTGACCATGCGGCTCTCGCAGGTTCGCAAAAATGGCACGCTTCCCTTCCTTCGTCCCGACGGAAAATCCCAAGTCACAGTTGAATACGATGCGAACGGCAAAGTGCTTCGCGTGGATGCCATCGTCATCTCAACCCAGCACTCCGAGACCGTCGCCAACGACGAACTGCGCGCCGGCATTCTGAAGCATGTGATTCAGGCTGTGATTCCTGCGCATTTGCTCGATGAAGACACCAAGTACCACATCAATCCCACCGGCCGGTTCGTGATCGGCGGCCCGATGGGCGACACCGGACTTACCGGTCGCAAGATTATCGTCGATACCTACGGTGGCATGGGTCGCCACGGCGGCGGAGCATTCAGCGGAAAAGATCCGACGAAGGTCGACCGCTCGGCGGCTTACATGGCACGCTATATCGCCAAGAACATAGTCGCGGGCGGGCTCGCAGGACGCTGCGAGGTGCAACTGGCCTACGCCATCGGCGTGGCCGATCCAGTCAGCGTGCTGGTCGAAACGTTTGGCACGGAGAAGGTGGATCCGACGATCATCCCGGATCTGGTCCGTTCGCACTTCAAGCTGACGCCGCGCGGCATCATCGATTCGCTCAACCTGCGCCGGCCGATCTACAAGAAGACCGCAGCCTACGGGCACTTTGGGCGTAGCGACTCTGACTTCACGTGGGAAGCCACCGACAAAGCGGCGAAGTTGGCCAGCGATGCGGGATTGCGCGAGCACGTGGGTCACGCGGTTCGCAAATAATTTTTTCTCTGCGATCTCAGCGGCTTTCTCTGCGAACTCTGCGGTTAAGAGCTCTTGACCGCAGAGTTCGCAGAGAAGGACCGCGAAGGTCGCTGAGAAGAACAGACAGAAATTAAGGCTTTCATTCGGTAATCAAAAGTTAGTTTTTGCGCCAACCGCGCGCCATATAGGAGAAGCATGTCAACAGCCGCAGTGAATTGCGATATCAAGAACGTCGAACTGGCCGATCTGGGAAAGAAGCGCATTGAGTGGGCGAACCAGTCCATGAAAGTGCTGCAGATCATCCGCAAGGAGTTCATTAAGAACCAACCGCTGAAGGGGGTCCGGATTTCTGCGTGCTTGCACGTGACCGCCGAGACCGCCAACTTGGGTATTTGCCTGCGCGATGGAGGCGCCGAAGTTGTGTTGTGCGCTTCAAATCCTCTGTCCACTCAGGACGACGTGGCCGCCAGCCTGGTGCGCGACCACAACATTCCCGTCTACGCCATCAAGGGCGAGGACAATGACACTTACTACAACCACATCCTGGCCGCCATCGACCACAAACCCCACATTACCATGGACGACGGCGCCGACCTGGTTACGATTCTGCACACCAAGCGCACCGATGCGCTCGAGGACGTGATCGGCGGAACTGAAGAAACCACGACCGGCGTCATCCGCTTGCGCGCGATGGCGAAAGAAGGCGTGCTGAAGTTCCCAATCGTCGCGGTCAATGACGCCGACACCAAGCATCTATTCGACAACCGCTACGGCACGGGACAATCGACGATCGACGGCATCATCCGGGCCACGAATTTTCTGTTGGCGGGATCGAAGTTCGTCGTGGCCGGCTACGGCTGGTGCGGCCGCGGGTTGGCCAGTCGCGCGCGCGGCGCTGGGGCGGAGGTGATCGTGACTGAAGTGGATTCCACGAAGGCGCTCGAGGCGGTGATGGACGGCTTCCGAGTGATGTCGATGACCGAAGCCGCCAAGCTTGGCGACGTGTTCTGCACCGTCACCGGAAACAAGAGCGTGCTCACCAAAGAACACTTTGACCTGATGAAGGATGGCGCGATCATCTCCAACTCGGGTCACTTCAACGTGGAGATCGACATCCCCGCGCTTGAGAAAATGTCGTCGTCGAAGCGCACCACGCGCACCTTCGTCGAAGAGTACTCGCTGAAAGACGGCCGCAAGATCAACGTACTGGGCGAAGGCCGCCTGATCAACCTAGCTGCGGCGGAAGGGCATCCCGCGTCGGTAATGGATATGAGCTTTGCCGACCAGGCGCTTTCGGTCGAGTACATGGTGAAGAACAGCAAGAAGCTGGAGAAGACGGTCTATAAAGTTCCCGACGAACTCGACAAGCGCGTCGCCAAGCTGAAGCTGGAGTCGATGGGAATCAAGATCGACCGGCTCACGCCGGAGCAGGAAGAATACCTG
>DATBEI010000206.1:0-12056 GCA_036269595.1 Candidatus Sulfotelmatobacter sp. | reverse complement strand
GTGAGAGCCGCGATGCGCTCCTGCCCCAAGGGCGAAGAGGCGTATCCACGCAACAGTTGTCGCAGCGCGTCAAACTCGAGAACGCGCGCCGAGTTGTGAGTGAGCGCGTCGGGCATTGCATTTCATGGTACAGGAGCGCGCCAGTCCGCAGAGTGGGACGTGCGGGAAAACTACATCGGAGGTAAAAGTCTGAGGTTGATAATCCGCGCGAGGGTTTTCAGTCGCCGACTGCCCCAGCCACTTTCACGGCCGGCTTCAGTTCTGCCGGGAGGCGCACCGTGAACATCGCGCCGCCTTCCGGCCTATTCTCGCAGCTGATCTGGCCGCTATGATCCAGGATGACGCCGTACACGGCGCTCAGGCCCAAGCCGGTCCCTTTGCCGACTGGCTTGGTGGTATAGAAAGGATCAAAAACCCGCTTGGGCTCGCGAATTCCCGGACCGGAATCAGCGAACTGCAATACCGCTTCCTGGCCTTGGCGACGCACACTGATCTCCACCGAGCCGCCGCCCACTTCTTGGAGGGCATCCATCGCGTTTTCGATAATCTCGACAAAGGCCTGAAACAACTGGTTGGCATTGCCGTGGAGGCGTGGGAAGTCGGGAGCGATCGAAAGATCAACGCGAATTTTGCCGGGAAGGCGCCGCGACTCCAACATCTGGGTTGCACGCTGCAACAAGACCACCACGTCCACCGGAATTTTTTCCGCCGGGGATTGCTGGGCAAAACTCAAGAGGTCGGATACCAGATCGCGAGTGCGCCGCGCCTGGTTCATGATCTTGCGCAACAACGCATGCTGTTCTTCGGTGAGCCTTTCCTTTCCCCACAGTTGCTCCGCATAGGCCATGATGTTGCCCAGGGGATGGTTGATGTCGTGGGCCGCCCCGGCAACCAGATTACCCAGTGTCGCCAGCTTTTCTTTCTGCACTAATTCGCTCTGCAAACGCTTCTGACTTTCATATCCGCGGCGCGACTCTTGCAGCAGAGCCATTAGCGCCTGGTCTTGCACATACTGGCGCAGAAATACCAGCGCTCCCAAAAGCAACATTGCGATCAGCACCGTAGCTACGCGGAAAGCACGGGAAGGCGCCGCCGATTTATCGAGTAACACCGTCCACAAACCCAACACCGGCAGCGACAGCAGCGCCGCCATGACGAACCGCGGAATCACTTTCTTCCACCGCGGATCGAGCGTGACTTTGCGACTTCCCAAATCCCATCCGCGCGCCGACAGACATGCGGCCGCCATCCAGGCCAGCGCCCCAAAGAAGGGTACATCGTAGAGGCTTCCCGAGTAATAGCGGCCCGCGGTCAAAGCCCGCTCAAGCAACTGCGAGCCCGCGGTGTAGAGTAAACAAGCCGCGAACAAGTGTAGATACAGTCGCCGCCATCCGCTCGAACTGGTCCATGCGGCCTGCGCTAACAGCGCCAAGAGTAAGACGTTTTCCAGCAGATACAGCCGGCTGTAGCAGGCGTTATACACATCAACATCGCGCACGACGTACTGATGAGGGAAGACGATGAAGGCATAGAGAAAAATCCACCATCCCAACAACATGAGAAAATTTCGCAGGCTTTGATGGGATCGGCCTTCATTTTTTAACAGGTCTGGACGCCAGCCGACTGCGGCGATAATAGGCACCGCATGAAAGAAAAGAATGACGTCAAAGAACGAGGTGTTGGGAACGTTGCGATGCAGCCAAAGGTCGCGATAACTCCAGGCCGCCTGGCTGCAAGCCCATAACGAAAACCCCAGGCCAATCAATGTCCAAAAACTGCGTTCCTGCCCCGGATGGGCGACTGCATTGGCCACCGCGAGGGCAATGGCTGCAAGCATTAAAGCCAGGGCCGCAAGATCGGCGAATGCGGCGAGCCGGTCGCCTCCGGGAGCAACCGCCGAGACGGCCGCAAGCGTCAACGTGATTCCGGCCGCCGCCGCAAACCAACGGTATTGGGAAAGCACACTCATCCGCCCCAATTCTATGGCACCGAATTGGTCATTCCGAGATGCCTTCGGGAAACCGCTGGTTACTTTCGTCATACCTCTGACCGGCTCCCCTTGTCGCGACGCTTGCGACGCAGCGCGAATTTTGATCTCCCGCGTCTTCCGCCCAATCAATCCTGCTTCATCAGTCCAAATGGTCTAGAATCGAAAGCGGGAGGGTGTCCTCCCTTTCTTCTGGTGACTCGACATGGCATTTCCCATAACCCGACTTCGGCGCCTCCGGCGCACGGCGGAATTGCGCAACCTGGTTACTGAGACTCGGCTTACCCCCGACGCCTTCGTCTACCCGATGTTCGTCTGTCCGGGCGAGGGCATCCGCAAACCGGTCCGTTCCATGCCTGGGGTGTTCAACCTGTCGGTGGACGAAGCTGTCGTCGAGGCGCGGCAAGTGCATTCTTTGGGCGTGCCGTCGGTAATCCTGTTCGGGCTGCCTGACAAAAAAGACGACGTAGCCACGGGAGCCTGGGCAGACGACGGAATCGTACAACAGGCCGCCCGCGCCCTGAAGCGCGAAGTTCCCGGCCTGATTCTGATGGGCGATGTTTGCCTGTGCGAATACATGTCGCACGGCCACTGCGGAATTGTGAAAGCCGCGTCCACTCCGAAATCGCTGGGCGCAGCAGTGGCCGAACCGCCTTCCAAGGCCGCCGTGTCTGCGCACATTTCCCCCGACACCGACTATGAAATCGTAAACGACGCCTCGCTCGAACTTCTGGCTCGCACGTCAGTCTCGCTGGCGCGGGCCGGGATCGATATCATCGCGCCTTCCGATATGATGGATGGCCGCGTGGCCGCGATCCGGCGGGCGCTCGACGCAGCCGATCTGACCAACACGCCGATTCTTTCCTACGCCGCCAAGTTTGCATCGGGCTACTATGGCCCGTTCCGCGAGGCCGCCGACTCGGCTCCGCAGTTCGGCGACCGCCGGTCGTATCAGATGGATGGCGCCAACCTGCGCGAAGCCATGCGCGAAATCGAAGCCGACATCGAAGAAGGCGCCGACATGATCATGGTCAAGCCCGCGCTGCCTTATCTCGATATAATCTCTGCCGCGCGCGACCGCTTCGAGTTGCCTCTCGCCGCCTATCAAGTGTCCGGCGAATATGCCATGATCGAAGCCGCCGCCCAAAACGGCTGGATCGAACGCGACCGCGTCATGATGGAATCTCTGCTGAGCATCCGCCGCGCCGGCGCCAGCATCATCCTCACCTACTACGCCAAAGAGGCCGCCAAACTGCTAGGCTGATCTGTGCGGCGGAAAGTGTTCGGGGTTCCTGGTTTTTTCCCTTTTTGAACAACTCGAGGGAGTCGCGTTGTAGACTTGAATTTATTCTCTTGACATGCAGCGAACAAATATCGAAACTTGACTGCTGGCATGACGAAGATTTTTCATGAGATCCGAGACCCTATCCATGTCTTCATTCATTTGGACTGGTATGAGAAAAAAGTGCTCGACTCCCGCCCGTTCCAGCGTCTTCGGAACATAACTCAACTTGCGCTAACTTATCTTCTATACCCAGGAGCCACACACAAGAGGTTTGAGCATTCTCTGGGCGTAATGGAGCTCGCAGGTCGCGTATTTGAGGTAGTTACGAAGAACGCAAATCTGACGGATGAGGTCAGAGAGCTCCTTCCAGATCTTGGCAATCCCGATGCTCTCCATTACTGGAACCGCGTTTTGAGAATGGCAGCGTTGTGTCACGACATCGGCCATTTACCCTTCTCGCACGCCGCTGAGGATGAATTGCTACCCAAGGGGTGGAACCATGAACGTCTTTCCCGAACATTGATCGAGAGCGAAGAGATGTGCGCAATCTGGAAGGACATGGTGCCTCCGCTAGACCCTCAGCATATTGTGAAACTCGCCTTAGGAGCTCGGAAAGCTACAGACCTGGAATTTTCTAAATGGGAAAGAATATTGTCGGAAATCATCGTTGGGGATGCATTCGGAGTTGACCGCATCGATTATCTTCTTCGCGATTCCCACCACACGGGGGTGGCCTATGGAAAGTTCGATCACTATAGACTTATAGACGAGCTGCGAATTCTGCCGAGCGTTGAGAGTGCCGACGAAGCAGCACTCGGGATCAACGGAGGGGGAATCTATTCCGCCGAAGCCCTAGCCTTGGCCCGCTATTTCATGTTTTCCCAAGTCTACTATCACCCGATCCGGCTCATCTACGATCATCATCTAAAAGACTTCTTGACCGCTTGGTTATCCCGAGACACCTTATTGATGGAGGGTTCCTTCCCAATCGATGTTGAAGGCCACCTACGAACGACGGATGACGAAGTCAATGCAGCGATGCGATTAGCTGCGTCTGATCCAAAATATTCCGGACATATTCCCGCCAGTTGCATAATGAAGCACAGCCATTTTAAGGTTCTTTATGAGAGAGATCCACAAGATGTTAAAGTAAATTCAGAACCTGGCGCGGCCATCGCGATAGCCGCTGAATGTGAATTTGGAAAAGACGCTGTTCGTTATAGCAAGCCAAAAGTCAAGAATGTCGCCACTGATTTTCCCGTGCGGGGTCGTGACGGTCGCATACTGCCAGCAATTTCAGCATCAGAAACGTTGTCCAAGCTGCAACCGACAGCGATGGAATATGTCTTCATCGATCCAAAGGTAAAGACGAAGGCAAAACAGTGGCTTGAAAAAAATCGGAAGAGCATCCTGGCCACCGCCAGAGAACAGGAGGATGAAGAAAATGAAGCGCAGCCAAAGAGCGGCGATGCTCACTCTATTGAACCGCGAAATGCTGAAAAGGGGTAGCTGGTGTGGGGAAACTCATCTTCAGAAAGCTGCTTTTTTTCTTCAGGACCTGTTGCGAGTGGATACCGGCTTCGATTTCATCCTCTATCGACATGGACCTTTTTCATTCGACCTCCGCGATGAGCTCGCGTCCATGCAGGCCGATAGCCTTCTCGAACTTGAAATTAAGCGAGAAGGATACGGACCGACCTACGTTCCTACACAATTTAGCGAAGTTTTCTTGCAAAGATTCCCGAAGACAACGGCGCGCTATATGAAGCAGATCAAGTTCATAGCGGAAGAACTGAGTGACAAGGGAGTAGCTGAACTTGAGAGATTAGCTACGGCGTTTTTCATCGTTGATCGAGAAGGCATTCACCAGATCGGGCATCGATCTCAGAGACTGGTGGAGCTCAAACCTCATATTTCCGCACATGAGGCTCTCGCTGCCTCTGAGCAGGTAGACCGTCTGATCGAGAAGGCTGTTCCATTCAGGCTCAAAGAAGAATCGTTTCAGCCTTCGGAATAACCAGCTTGTGGCTGTCCGCAATTTGCTGGCGATTTCCCGGGTAAAACAGTCGAATATTTAATACCAAATAGCGGTCCAAAAGGAAAAAAGCCACGGCGATCCGCGGCTTTGTCCTCACCGTTCGAAAAGGTTCGAACTATTTGGAATGCTTGTCTTTGTAAATGGTCTTGCTGACGCGGTTCTGGCGCTGATTCAGATGATTCTGTTCAGCCTTAGTCAGGTGGCCGTTATGTTTAGCCATGTCGCGCTTCTGCTGATTCTGAACGCTCTGTTCGCGTCTTTCCAGATGCGCGGTCTGCCTCGGTGTGAGTTTGCCGTTTTTCACGCCGTTCGCGATGCGCTTCTGCTGGTTGGTTTCGCGGCCGTTGACTTGGTTCACGCGTGGATGGCCGGGATCGACTTGCCTCGGACCGGCTTGAGGTTGTGCAGCAGCGGCCCCAACAAACATCAGACCACTCGCCGCCAGAACTAACAGGGACTTCGTAGCTGTATTGATCATGGTTGAGCAAACCCCCGGGATAAAGCTTAGTGGCGCATTATTGCGCCAGGCTAGTTACGAAGGTCCGAGCACTGTACTTACGGTTCTCCAGGCCAAATTTCACCATCCACCCCGCTTCCCATCTCGAAAACCAACCCGTGATCTCCGGGCGGGTTACTGATAGGCAGCCTGCGGCGATCGTGTCTCGGGAGGAAACCCGTCTAAGACTAGACGAACCAGTTACGCGGCAACCCTGGTCGCGGGCAGTGCATCTATCAGCAGCCACCTGTCTGGAAGTCTCGGTTAAAGAAGTCGTACGGCATCTCTACAACTATCCAGGATTTGCGAATGCCCATGAAAGGCTTTGGGATAAAGGCCGCGATAGCCGAAAACCCCTGTGCTCCGATCCTTCCGTCATTTTTCGTGATCGGCCCGCCGCGCACGGGCACCAGTTGGCTGCATATGGTGCTCGGCGAATGCGCGTGGCTTTCTTATCCAACCAAGGAAACGCGGTTTTTCGATAAACATTTCGAATTCGGCTTGGACTGGTATCGCTCCCACTACCGCAAAGTCTGCGATGGACGCCCAGTGGGCGAAGTAGCGCCCACCTATTTCGCATCGCAGGATGCGCGCGAGCGGATCGCGCGGCTCTTGCCTGCCGCCAAAATTGTATGTACTTTCCGTGATCCGGTCGCGCGGGTCTTGTCGCTTTATCGCCTGAAGCGGGCGTATGGCATGATCCCATGGGCCTTCGATGATGCCCTGGCTCGCGACCCTGAGTTGATGGAGTCGAGCCGTTATGCCACGCACCTGACGGAGTGGCTGAAAACCTTCGGAGCTTCGCAGATCATGGTCACGATGTACGAGGACTTGCAGGCCGATCCCCAGCGGTACCTGGATAAGGTGCTGGACTTTTTGGGAATCCCACGGATGGAACTGCGTGCCTCACACAAGCGGCGAGTGTTTACGGCGGAAACCATGACCGAACCGCGCCATTATTTACTGACGCGCGGGGCGCTTCTGCTGGCTGAATGGTCCAAGAAGCAGCGCATCGGCTCGTTCGTGCACACCGCCAAAAAATGGGGCGCAGAGAAACTTTTCCTGGGAGGCGGCCCACCCTTTCCCGAAGTGCCGTCCTCCGAAAAAATGAAGCTTCGCCAAATGTTCCGCGGCGAAATCGAGCAATTGGAAGCCATGCTGAACCGCGATCTGTCAGCGTGGAAGTAGCGGGGATTCGCCTGTTTGGCGTCAGGCCCCGGCAGCGCCCTGGAATTTCACTTCCACCAGCCTGCGATCTTGGTCAGAGACCTTGAACATTTCCCGCGGCTTCAGGCTCATGAAGCTGGCCACGAAGACGTCGGGAATCTGGCCAATGCGCGTGTTGTAGGTGTTGACGTCGTCGTTGAAAAACTCGCGGCGGTCGGCAATGCGTTCTTCCAGTTCGCTGATGCGGTTTTGCAGTTTCAGGAAATTTTCGTTCGCCTCCAACTGCGGATAATTTTCCGCCACCGCAAACAGGCCGCGCAGCGCGCTCGCCACTTGCAGATCGGCAAGCGCCTTCTGGCCTACGCTGGCTGCGTTCATGGATGCCGTTCGCGCCTGGGTCACGGCCTGCAGCGTCTGTTGCTCGTGCTGCATGTATCCTTTGACGGTCTCGACGAGGTTGGGGATCTCGTCGTGGCGTTGTTTGAGCAGCACATCGATGTTGGCCCACGCGCGATCATTCTCGTTGCGCAGCCGCACCAGCCCGTTATAAAGAATGACGGCATAGGTCAGCACTCCTGCAGCGAACAAGAGGAATGCCAAACCGGTAATCGCGCTGCTGTCCATTGCGGCCTCGCCGTAGAGTTTAAGGTGCCAGCCGGGGCGAGAAGAAGCAAGTGCCGGAGGGGTTGCGTCCGAGGGTTTCGAACATTGCGGGACTTTGTAATTCGAGGGCAGCCGAGGCGACTGCCCCTCCCTGAGTATCTTTATGATTAATCTTTGCTGGGTTTTTTCGGCGTCAGATCGCAGGAACGACGTACTTGATCCAGATCCAAACCGGAAGGCGAAAATTCCGCAATCTGGCGTCCGCTCCGGGTCGGCAATTCGATATTAAATATCTGACCGCCAATCAGGCCGCGAGTCGTGCCTTTGTCCATTGACAGAAAGCTTCCGCGCACCCAGTTCCACCCCTTGCGGCCGTGCCAGTCGTCGACTCGCACCATCACCTCCAGCTGCGGCTGGCCCCAGAAGCCGGGACGGTTGGGGGGAGGCAGCCGCACCCCGGGATTGAACTCGGCCGACTTGAGCTTGCCGGCCTCGCAGAACAGCTCGACCCTGGGCGGATAATTGGGATCTTCTCGAAAGGAATGGTCGGCAAGAAGTTCGAAGCGGACTCTTTTGGCCCCGGTCATCTTGTCGTCGGCTTGAAACATTGTCCATTTGCCGCCGGCGCTGACTCCGTCCCGTTCATCTTGATTGGGGCTCATGGCGCCGCCTTGCGCGAAAAGTGACGCAGCGCCCAGCAGCGTCACGCAGGCCAAAAAGGCGGTTGCCGCTAATGCGCTTCGATTCGTTGGTTGAGAAGAACGCGCCTCGTTCACATTTCCCTCCAGACAGATGTTTCCTATTATCTTCAACCCAGGAAAAGTAAAAAGTTGCGCGGGAGGTTCGGCGGCGGCAAGTTCGGAGAACGGGTTCGGCGGAGCTACTTCGTATTCACTTTCAAGTCGAGATAAACCTGGGAGCGGTCGTCGAACTGGCTCACCGACTTCGTGTCGCTCTTGAAGGTCTTGTATTGCGCATAAACCTCGTAGTCGATCGCCGTGGACAGAGCCGGAAAGCGGTAGGTGCCATCGCTGCCGACGATGTAGGTCTTCACCGCGCGCGTTCGAGTATTGGTCAAGTAAACAATAGCGTCCGGAAGCGGGTTGTCTTGCGGGTCGAGAACCTTGCCAAGCAGCAATCGTCCGGAACCTTTATCTTTTTTGTCTGGTGTCGCATGCGAAGCGGCGCCCAAGGCGACCAGCACCGCGCAGGTCATGGCCACGGCCCGGATCACCGATGGTTTGGGATTCATGTCGCTATTGTCTCACGGCAATCAAGACGCGTTAATGGGTGAGGTGCAAGCCTGTGTCCTCGCGTTCGTCGTTGTAGATGTGAACCGTGACGGGTTGAGCCAGGCGCACCGGCTTGCCGTCGGTGCTTTTCACGCCTTTCAGATCTGCCCAGATGATGTAGTCCGCTTCACCCGCTGGGACGCGTTGGGCGAACTCGCCCATGTGGTCGGAATAAAGCTGCCAGCGCACCTTCTTGGGTTTGTCGGTAGCGCGGCGGATTTTCACGCTGATGCCGTACACCGGATGATTATCGGGGCCCCAAACAGTGCCCGCAATCAGGGCGTACGGTTTTTCTTTCTCCTTATCTTTAGAAGAGTTCGGGGCGGCCAGGCTCATCGGTGAACTGAGGGTTGGCAACAGGAGCAGGCTTAACAGAAGACCGGGACAGACTAACCGTGGAAAGGCGCGACCCTTGCGGAGTTCAGGACAAATCACCGTCTTCACTTTCCTCAGCCTCTTCGTCTTCCTCCAGGTAGCCTTCTTCCACGGCTTTCAATTCCAGCGGGCTGGTGGTCACTACTTCAAAGTCGGTGCCACACTCGGGGCACGAGATGACTTCTCCCTCGTCCACCTCTTCTTCTTCCACATCGAGATTGGTTTCGCATTCAGGACAGAGCACCATAAAGCCTCCCTCGCCTATTAGAGCCTCCTGTTAATATTTAGATTCTCCCCGGCTATTGGTCAAGGGGCACAGTGCTGTAGGCGCGGGATTTTTTCGCGCCTCGGGATTTTGTTCTCCCCTGACAAAATTTGTCTGGACGAAGGACGCCAAGGCATGCTCCATTTCTTTCGAAAGCCACGCTGGGCCGCCGCTCTTGCGATGCTCGTTTTCATGTCGACACGCGGAACGGCACAGTCGCCCACTGCCGAACCCAGCGCTACCGCCGATCCGGAAATCGCGGCCGCCTTGCGGCAGATTTCCGCACAACGCATTCAAGCCGACATCGAAAAATTGGCGAGCTTTGGAACGCGGTTAACGCTTTCCGCTCAGGACTCGGCGTCGATCGCCTCCGGGCGGGGAATTGGCGCGGCCCGCGAATGGATCAAGTCGGAGTTCGAGCGCTATTCCAAAGATTGCGGTGGATGCCTTGAGGTAAAGACCGACACCTTCACCGAGCAGCCCACCGAGCGCATCCCGAAGGCAACCGAAATCACCAATGTTTATGCGGTTCTGAAAGGCACGGATGCCGCGAGCGCGAAGCGCATCGTGCTGGTGACCGGGCACTACGATTCACGCAACAGCGACATTCTCGACGTCACCGGCGACGCGCCCGGCGCCAACGACGACGCCAGTGGAACTGCCGTCAGCCTGGAATGTGCTCGCATGCTCAGCAAGCTGAAGTTTCCGGCTACCATCATTTTTCTGGCCGTAGCCGGAGAGGAGCAAGGGCTAAACGGCAGCCGCCATTTCGCAAAAATGGCCAAAGACCAGGGCTGGGATCTGGAGGCGGTTCTAAACGACGACATTGTGGGCGGCGACAAGAGCGCGGAACAGGATCACTCCGTCGTCCGCGTTTTCTCCGAGGGAGTGCCGACCGCCGCAACCGAGCAGGATATCCGGCGCATTCGCGGCCTGGGCGGCGAGAGTGATTCCGGATCGCGCGAACTGGCGCGCTATATTGCCGATGTCGGCCGCACCTACGACGCGGGAGTAAAGCCGATGCTCGTCTTCCGCCTCGATCGCTTTCTGCGCGGTGGCGATCATTCGTCTTTCAACCAGCAGGGATTCTCCGCGGTCCGCCTCACCGAATTCCGCGAAGACTTCCATCATCAGCATCAGAACGTGCGCGTGGAAAACGGCATCGAATATGGCGATCTGCTCAAATTTGTGGACTACGATTATGAGGCGCACGTCGCGCGGCTGAACGCAGCCACGCTGGCGTCGTTGGCCGCCGCTCCGGCGCCTCCTGCCAATGTCCACATCTTGACCAAAGATTTGGAAAGTGACACCACCCTCACGTGGGAGGCCTCGCCTGGCGGAGAGCCTGCGGAATATGAAGTAGTTTGGCGGGCGACGACCAGTCCGGAGTGGGAACACGCGCAGGGTGTGGGCAGCGCCACGCGCGCCACGCTGAAAATTTCGAAAGATAACGTGATCTTCGCAGTACGGGCCGTCGACCGCGCGGGGCATCGCAGCCTCCCGGTAGTACCGGTTCCGGGGCGCTGACAATTGTTGCGTCAAGGTCGGTGTCGGTCAATGTCGGTCCGCAAAAGACGTGTAGGGACGGACGCATTCGTCCGTCCGCCCGGACGAATGCGTCCGGGCCTACATGACCCACGGTCTCTAATCAGCGAGTAGAATGTACGAGAGGTAAATCAGTGCGCAGAACCGGCGAACCCATGACGTTGAGCCTGCCACCCTTCACGCGGGCAGTGACCTGGCTGCTGGGCATCAACACGGGCGTGTACCTATTGTTACTGCTCTTGATGCGGGTGCAGCCCGACGTTCCTCTGTTCGTTCTCGATCATCTCGCGTTGCAACCTCAGGCGGTCGTGCACGGCGCAATCTGGCAGCTCGTCACATACGGATTTCTGCACTTCGAGTTCTGGCACTGGTTCGGCAACATGCTCGGCCTGTGGATGTTTGGCTCGGCTTTCGAAAGCGCGTGGGGCACGCGGCGTTTCGTCGAATTATTTTCTTTTGGAGTGGTCGGCGCCGCGATCATCACCATTGCTGCCTCGTACGCGCACATCCTGGGCAATCCCGGAACACGGACGCTGGGCGCTTCGGGCGGTGTTTTCGCGATTCTGATTGCCTTTGGAATGCTCTTCGGGGATAACGAAATCATGATGATTCCGTTTCCCTTCATGATCAAGGCGAAATATTTTGTCGGCATCCTGATCGTAGTGACACTGGCCTTCGCCATGTCGGGCAGCGGCGGCGTGGCTTACGTGGCCCACCTTGGCGGCCTGCTCTTTGGATGGCTTTATGTCCGGCGGGGATTGAAACCTGCCATGGTGAATGTGGGATTCTCGGAACGCTACTACGGCATGCGCAATTCTTACTACCGCTGGAAGCGACGTCGCGCCGCGAAGAAATTCGAAGTTTACATGTCGAAGCACGACCGCCAGGTCCACTTCGATGAACATGGAAACTACATTCCCGAAGACGATCAACCGCGCAAAGGCAACGGCGGATCGAAGTCCGGCTGGGTCAACTGAATCTAATTCTGTCATCCTGAGCGCGC
>DATBEI010000164.1:0-54792 GCA_036269595.1 Candidatus Sulfotelmatobacter sp. | reverse complement strand
GGCACGATTCGATGTACACGTGATCTACGAAAGAAAAATCGATGTGGGCGTCGAATGCGATCGACTGAAGAAGGAATTGGAGAAGATTGAAAAGGAGTTGGCGAACAATCTGAAACAGTTAGGGAACTCACAATTTGTGACAAAGGCTCCTGAGAAAGTAGTCGAGGGCCTGCGCAGGCGGGGCCAGGAGCTCTTCGTCCTGCAAGACAAGGCAAAGGGCAAGCTGAAAGAATTAGGATGTTGATGCAGCCCGGCAGGTATTCGTCCGGGGGTAAACGAAGCTCCGGTTTTTGCCTCGATGCATAATTGATCGAGATTTAAGATTAGCCGGAGACGGACGAATGCGGCCGTCGCCACACGATATGGACTGGAACTCACGACGAATCACGGCGATTCTGGAAAACGCGCTGCTCGAAGACCGGGCCACGCGCGACGCCACTAGCTACGCTTGCATTGACCCGAACCAGCGGGCGTCGGCGACGATTATTTCCAAGCAGGATTGCATCCTCGCGGGAATCGGGTGCGTGGCGCGCATCCTCGACGTGTATGCCGCGCTCGATGGCGCGGTGACCGCGCACTACGAAGTCACGACCCACACAGAGATTTTCGATGGCGTGCGTTTGCACAACGGGCAATCTGTAGCAGTTATTCGCCACAATGCGCGGGTGATCCTTTCCTGCGAGCGCGTGATTTTGAATTTCCTGCAGCATATGAGCGGGATCGCGACGCTGACCCGCAAGTTTGTAGAAGCCGTGTCGGGCACGAAAGCGCGGATTCTGGATACGCGCAAAACCGCGCCGGGGCTGCGTCTCATCGACAAAAATGCTGTTCGGAGCGGGGGCGGCCAGAATCATCGACTGGATCTTTCGGACGGCGTGCTGATCAAGAATAATCACATCGCGCTGGCGGGTGGGATCGTTCCCGCACTAGAGCGCGCTGTACGCAACCGACGCGGCTCGCAAATTATCGAGGTCGAAGTGCGCACGCTTGAGGAACTGGAACTGGCGTTGGCGCACGGCGGCGAAGCGATCCTGCTAGACAACATGTCAGTCGAAGACGTGCGTAGCGCGGTAGTGCGATGCTCGCATCCCGACGTGCAGAAGGATGGGCGCCGCATCCCGGTGGAGTGCTCCGGCGGAATTCGACTGGAGAACGTGCGAGCCTATGCCGAGACCGGAGTGGACTTCATTTCGGTGGGCCTACTCACACATTCGCCGCAGGCCGTCGATATGAGCATGCGGGTAGTTCCGGCCTGAAGGAACGATTGTTGTTTGGCAGTAATTCGCGCATAATCTCCGCATTACCAAGAGCGGCACAATTCGGACGCGAGCGGCGCGTGCCAAAGCTACCGCTCATCAGCCTCAGCCTACCGATTTGCGACTGGGACGCATCGTGCGCCTGCTCATGGAGCACGCTACTGTCGTTGTGAGCGGCACCAAGATCGCAGAAGAAATTTCCAGCCATCGCTCTGAAGTATGGCGCCTGATCCAGCAATTACGCGGCTTGGGCGTGGATGTGGTGGGCCACCCGGCAACGGGATATCGACTACGATCGGTCCCCGACCTGCTGTTGCCGGAAATATTGCGACCGCTGGTGCGCGGCACCATCTTCGACGAGCATCTTCATCATTTCTACAAAATCGGATCGACCAATACAGCCGCGATGGCTGCCGCGGCGGAGGGCGCTCCCGAAGGCAGCGTTTTTCTAGCGGAAGAGCAGACCGCGGGCCGCGGCCGCGGCGCCAACACGTGGCAATCTCCGCGTTCAACTGGGATCTATTGTTCGGCGGTGGTGCGGCCAACTCTGGCGCCGTCGGATGTTCTGGTGCTGTCGCTGGCGGCGGGGCTAGCCGTGCGGTCGGCGATTCAACAGATCGATTCCCGGTTGAATGCGGATTTGAAGTGGCCCAATGACGTGCTGATCGACGGTAAGAAAGTTTGCGGGATTCTGACTGAGATGAATGCCGAAGCTACACGCGTGCGGCACATCGTGGTGGGCATCGGCATCAATGTTAATCAGGCGAGTTTTCCGAAGGAACTGCAGGCAACGTCTTTGCGATTATCGAGCGGTAGCGAGTGGTCGCGAGTGGAGTTGGCCGCCGCTTTGCTAAAATCGCTCGATCGTGAGTATCGACAACTCCTGGAGCATTCTGATGCGGGGGGTTCGATTCTAAAACGTTTCACCGAGAGTTCGTCGTGGGCGCGGGGCAAAGGCGTGCGCATCGAAGAGAACGGGGCGGGATTTGAGGGAACGACGGATGGACTCGATGGTCGCGGATTTTTGCAAGTACGAACGCAGAAGGGAATGCGAACGGTGTTGAGCGGGACGGTGAGGGAGCGATAGGAACGAAGCTTTCATGGGGACATCGCAACTCAAGCATCCCATAGTCAGGCTTGCAACCCGCAGGATGGCCGCCGGGACGGCGGCGCTACAAGTATGCTTCTTGTGATTGATGTCGGCAATACGAACACGGTGCTCGGGGTCTTCGCGCGAGTGGCCAAGGTGCATGGCGCCGCCGCGGAACGGGACGAGACTCCGCGCTACGAGCGGCTTGTGGCCAACTGGCGAGTGGCTACCTCGCGCACCAGCACGGTAGATGAGTACGGCGTTCTGTTCCGCAACTTATTTTCGATGGCTGGTCTTGAGTCGAAAGGCATTCACGGCATCGTGATTTCATCGGTCGTTCCGCCGCTCGACCCGGTACTGCGGCAGGTCTGCGAGCGCTACTTCAATTTGCGTCCTCTCGCCATTGAGCCGGGAATTAAGACCGGGATGCCGGTGCATTACGACAATCCGGCGGAGGTGGGCGCTGACCGCATTGTCAATGCGGTGGCGGCGTTCGAAAAATATGGTGGGCCATGCGTAATCGTGGATTTCGGCACGGCCACGACCTTTGATTGCGTTTCGGCAAAAGGCGAATATCTTGGCGGCGTGATCTGCCCGGGAATTGGAATTTCAGCGGACGCGCTGTTTGAACGCACGGCGCGCTTGCCACGAGTGGAAATTCGCAAGCCGACGCGGGTGATCGGATCGAACACCGTGGGCAGCCTGCAATCGGGTCTCTATTACGGATATCTCGGACTGGTGGACGGCATTCTTGAACTGCTGCTCGCAGAGTTGGGGGCGGAAACGCGAGTGCTCGCCACCGGCGGGCTCGGGCCGATGATCGGCACGGGGTCGAAATACATCAAGAATGTGGATGAATTCTTAACGCTGGAAGGATTGCGCATTATCTGGGAGCGAAACGGCTCGGCACGCAAGGATTCGGCGTCGGGAGCGAATCCAGCAGCGGGGTCCGCATCCAAACCGGCGCAACGAAAATCCAAGAATGGCGACGCCGCCGTGTCTTCTTCTTCACGATCTGTTCGCTGACCTGCCGTGGAAAATTATTTCAATTATTTCACTGAGATTGAAGAACGTTTTTTGCGACGCCGTGGCGGAGGCCTGCTGCTTTCGACTCTGGACTGGGCTCTGATCGAGACCTGGAAGGATGCGGGAATCCCGTTGCAGGCGGCGCTGCGAGGCATCGACGAAGCGTTCGACCGTTACGAGCAGCGGCCGTCGAAAACGAAAAGAGTAAACAGCCTTGCTTACTGCTCGCAATTGGTGCTCTCGGCGGCGGAGGATATGAAGGAGGCCGCGGTGGGGGCGACTGGAGAGGCTCCTGCGAAATCGCGCGGCGGCGAGGGGTTCGAAGCGAAGACGGTTACAACTTTTCTTCGGCGAAATGCGGAGTTGCTGGAAGAAGCGAAATTGCCGCAGAAAGGCGGTGTCGCTACGCTCGCTCACGATACCGCGAAAACTTTGCGCGGGCTTTCCGAAGAAATGGGAAACAAAAACTCGCCGCGACTGGAAGACCTGGAGCGCCGTCTCACCGTCATGGAAGAAAAACTTTTCGCTTTACTCTTGGCGTGCACTCCCGACGACGAGGTGGTTGCGGTCCGGGCGGAAGCCGACCGCGACTTGGTGCCCTACCGCCGCAAGATGTCGGCAGCGCAAATCGACCAACTGCAACGGCAGTATGTGCACAAGCGCCTGCTGGAAAAATACCGGTTGCCGCGACTGAGCCTGTTTTACATGTGAAGGTCGTGAATCACCAAACTCAGTCCTTCGATGCATTGATTCTCGGCGGCGGCGCGGCTGGCTTGATGTGCGCCATCGAGGCGGGGAAACGGGAACGCCGCGTCGCGGTTCTGGAACATGCCGACCGATTGGGTAAAAAGATACTTATTTCCGGCGGCGGGCGCTGCAATTTCACCAACGTCCACTGCCAGCCGGAGAATTTTCTTTCCGCCAATCCTCACTTTGCCAAATCCGCATTGGCCCGCTACACGCCGGCAGACTTCACCGCGCTGGTGCACAAACATCGCATTCCTTATCACGAAAAGACGTTGGGCCAGCTATTTTGCGACCGGTCGGCGCGGGAGATCGTGCAGATGCTGGAGCAGGAGTGCGCGTCAGCAGGCGTGCGCACTTTTCTGAACACGAAAATCACGGAAGTGACGAAGACCGAGGACTTCGTGGTGCAGACAGCCAACGCAGAATTCCGCGCCCCGGTCTTGGTCGTGGCGACGGGCGGGCTTTCCATCTCTAAACTCGGCGCCACATCTTTCGGCTACGACTTGGCGCGTCAGTTTGGACTGAAGATTCGGGAGCCGTGGCCGGGTCTCGTACCTCTCGTGTTGAGCCGTGAAGACTGCACGCGCTTCTGCGATTTGAGCGGTGTTTCGGCACAGGTGATTGCTTCGTGCGACGGGCAAAAGTTCCGGGAAAAGATGTTGATCACACATCGCGGTCTAAGTGGGCCAGCGATTTTGCAGATTTCGTCGTACTGGAGGGAGTCGCAAGAGATCCAAATCGACTTGGCTCCGGATCTCGATGTCACGACTATCTTCAAGGACCCGAAGGTGCCGCGAACCATGACGACCCTACGAGCGGAGCTTCGCAAAGTCCTACCGCTCCGGTTGGCAGACCGTTGGCTCGACCTGCATGGGCCAACCTCGTGGACCAATGCCGCTTTAGCTGAAGTCGAGCAGCAGATGCACGCATGGACCATTTTTCCGGCCGGAACCGAAGGCTATGATAAAGCCGAAGTCACCGCCGGCGGAGTCGACACCGATGAGCTTTCGGCGAAGACGATGGAGAGTCACAAAATTCCTGGCCTTTTTTTCATTGGCGAAGTAGTAGACGTGACAGGACAACTCGGGGGATTCAACTTTCAATGGGCATGGGCCTCTGGAGCGGCTGCGGGCAGGGCGGTATAGACTAATTCCCCAGAATTTTGCGGAGTGAACGGAATGAGCAAAGTCGCCAGCTTCTTACGACCAACCTTCGATCTGACCAGAATCTTTTGTGTTGTCGCGTTGACTTTCATTGCGACTGGAGCGATCGCGCAGACTCCATCGTTAACGCTCCTAGTGCTGGCCAAGAGCGACAACACAGTCGCGGTAGTCGATCCGACGACATTGCAGGTTCTGGCTCGGATTCCTTCAGGCCCGGGTCCGCACGAGATCATCGCCTCGGACGATGGCAAGCGCGCGTACATCTCGAACTATGGCGGAGTAGACAGCTCGCTCAATACGATTTCGGTGGTCGATTTAGTTGCCCGCAAGGCGCTACCTCCGATCGACTTGGGCGCGTTGCATTCGACCCACGGGCTGGACTTTGCGAGCGGCAAACTTTATTTCACGGCAGAAACGAATAAGGTAATTGGCCGCTACGATCCGGCCAGCAAAAAGGTGGATTGGGTGCTCGGGACGGGCCAGGACCGAACCCACATGATCGTGGTCACCAAGGACCACAAGGACATCATCACGTCCAATGTGAACTCGGCGACGATCAGCATGATTGAACATGTTGAGCCGGCGAGCGGTGGTTTTCGTCCGCCGCAAGGCGCTCCACGCAAGACTTGGGAGGTGACAAACATTCCGGCCGGGAATGGAGTGGAAGGCTTTGACGTGTCGCCGGACGGCAAAGAAATATGGGCGGCTAATGCGCGGGATGCAACCGTAACGATCATTGACGTCGCCACGAAGAAGGCTGTGCAGAGTCTTCCCATCCCGGTGAAGATCGCCAACCGCCTGAAGTTCACGCCGGATGGGCAGCACGTTTTGATCTCTGCTCTCGGCGCGGGAAGCGGTGACACGAGCCTTTTGGTGATGGACGCCTCCACCCGCAAGGAAGTGAAGCAACTGAAGCTGGGAGGCGGAGCCGCTGGAATCCTGATGGCTCCGGATGGTTCCCGCGCCTTTGTCGCCGTTAGCTCGAATGACAAAGTGGCAGTCGTTGATTTGAAGACGCTGGAAGTTGTTGGCGAAATCTCCGCTGGGAAACAGCCCGATGGCATGGCTTGGGCGGTGCGCAAGTAGGCACTTTTCTAGAAGACTTTCGACCGCTGAGGACGCCGAGAAACGCCACAGAGAATCCGAAGAAAACTTTTACGATCTTATTGGAGCTTTTTTTTCGTTGCGCGGGGGTGCAAATTGTAACCTGCGTTTCCGCGGATTGATCGGCGTACGGTCCTTTCTCTTCTCGGGCTGAGAGGACTATCATGGCGCGAGGCAGGGTATGTCGTTCGCGGCTACCAGCAACGGGGTTACCGAGCTTGGCATCCTGTGGATCACGGCCGGGTTAGGCTGCGACGGCGATACCAAAGCGCGGTTGCATGGGGGCATTGGCGGATGCACGAATGTGGGCGGCATCTGCATTGGCTGCATGATGCCGGGGTTTCCCGACAAATTTGTGCCGTTCATGAGCCAGCCTCCCGATTCGATGTTGTCTTCTTCTGCGGTTCAGACTTACGGGCGCGCGATTCACGCGTTGAGGCGCTTCATCCAAGCATCGCTGAACAAAGAGTCCCGTTGGCGCAAACCGGCGATCCGCAAAACGCAACCAATAGGAACTTAGAAGTTCCCGCATTAAAAGATTTGCGCGCTTAGAAGGTGCCGATGATTTCATTTTCGTGGCCCGACAACGCGAACGGTGACTCCCGGGGTCGCTCCTTCGCGCCGGCTGAGCGGGATCTGAGTTTGTCGGAGGCCGAGGCAATTCTGCAAGACCTGGCTGGCATTTGTCGGAGCCACAATCCCGCGACGGCTAGGCACGTCCTATATCAGCAAGAATTAGCAAGCGAGGAAGGAGTTGCAGACGAGCAGATACCTAACCTGGAAGCGCGGTACCGTGCTCTGGTCGAGCAAATTCCTGCCGTGGTGTTCATGGCTTATCTGGATCGCGGCATCGGCGAAGCCTACGTGAACCCGCAGATTGAGGCTGCGCTGGGCTTTTCGCGGGAAGAGTGGCTGGACGATCCAGTTCGCTGGTACGCCCACATTCATCCCGACGACAAGCATCGTTGGAGTGTCGAAGCGGCGGAGATGTTTCTTACGGGTAATCCGCTTCGATCCGCGTACCGCGTTTTATCGCGGGATGGACGCGTGCTCTGGTTTCACTGCGAAGCCAAAATGATTCGCAAGGAGGATGGCAAGCCGTGGTTTATTCACGGCGTGGGCTTTGACATTACCGATCTGAAGAAAACTGAAGAAGCGCTGCAAAAAGAGCGCAATGTCGTCTCGGCGATTCTTGATACGGTCGGCGCGCTGGTGGTGGTGCTGGATCCAGAGGGACGCATCTTGCGTTTTAACCGCGCCTGCGAGGAGATGACGGGGTACAGCTTTGAGCAAGTCCATGGAAAACTGATTTGGGATTTGTTCCAGGCTCCAGAAGAGGTGAAGGAGATCAGGAGCGTGATTGAGGAGACTCGCCGCAGCAAGGGCCCCCGTGAATATGAAAGACGTTGGATGAACCGCGATGGGAGACAGAGACTGATTGCATGGTCGACGACAGTACTTCCCGGCTCTGGGGATGCAGCCTCGTACATTATTGCGTCGGGAATTGATATCACGGAGAGAAAACGAGCGGAAGGGAAATTCCGTGGGCTGCTGGAAGCCGCGCCGGACGCTGTAGTGGTGGTGAATCGTGAGGGCCGGATTGTACTGGTAAATGCCCAGGTCGAGAAATTGTTCGGCTATGGCCGTGCCGAATTGCTGGGGCAGGAGCTGGAATTGCTGGTGCCGGCGCGATTAAGACACCGCCACTCTGAGCATCGCACGCATTTTTTCGAAGAGCCACGCGTACGGCCGATGGGAATGGGAAGTGAGCTCTTCGGTTTACATAAGAACGGCCGCGAATTTCCGGTGGAGATCAGTCTCAGTCCCCTAGAGACAGAAGAGGGCGTTTTGGTATCCAGCGCGATTCGCGATATCTCCGAGCGCAAGCACTTGGAGAAAACGATTCTCGAGATCAGCGCCCGCGAGCAGCGCCGCATTGGACAGGACTTGCACGATGGCTTGGGCCAGCATCTGACTGGCATCGCGTTCATGAGCAAGGTGCAGGAACAAAAACTCATGGAAAAACATCTCCCGGAAGCGGTGGATGCGGCCAAGATCGTGACCTTGGTAAACCAGGCGATACACAAGACGAGGGAGTTAGCGCGCGGGCTGCTGCCGGTTGTCTCTGATGCCGAAGGATTAATGTCGGCCCTGGATCAGTGGGCTGGAGAAGTGCAGGATCTGTTCGCGGTGAACTGCCAGTTTCAGTGCGATGCGCCGGTTTTGATCCATGATGACACGGTGGCCACGCACCTTTATTATATTGCCCAAGAGGCCGTAAATAACGCCATCAAGCACGGGAGCGCGCGCAAGATCGTCATTCGACTGGCGGCGGACGGAGATCAGGGAGAGTTGACGATTCAGGACGACGGCTGCGGAATCGGCAACACAGTACCCGGCAGCAGGGGCGTGGGACTGCACTTGATGAATTACCGCGCGCGAATGGCGGGCGGGACCCTCGAAGTGCAGCGCCTGCCGACCGGCGGGACAATAATTACGTGTCAGTTCCCGATCGGCTGCGAATAAGGAGCCATGGCTACAGCTTACAAAGCGCAGAATGCGAGCGTGAAGAAAAGGATCTTGGTGGTTGACGACCATCCTATCGTCCGCCAAGGTCTGGCGCTGATGGTCAATCGCGAGGCCGACCTGGTCGTTTGCGGCGAAGCGGAAGATGCGACCGGCGCGATGCTGGTGATGGCTTCGGCGCGGCCCGACGTTCTGATCGTCGACATCTCTCTGAACGGGCCAGATGGGCTTGACCTGCTCAAGAATATCCGAACAACGCACCCGTCAATTCCGGTTCTGATCCTCTCCATGCACGATGAATCAATATATGCGGAACGTGCGCTTCGCGCCGGCGCCAATGGCTACATCATGAAACAGGAGGCGACCGAGAAAGTGCTGGTCGCGGTGCGCCGCATTTTAAATGGCGAAATTTATGTAAGCGATCGCATCGCGAACAAGATGCTCAAGCACTACATCACGGGGGCTAGCGATTTGAAATGCTCCTCCATCGCGGACTTGAGTGATCGCGAACTGGAAGTGTTTAGGCTGATTGGGGAAGGCCACGGTACGCGGCAGATCGCCGGAGAATTGCATTTGAGCATTAAGACCGTGGAATCCTATCAAGCTCACATTAAAGATAAACTCTCGTTGCGCAGCGCCCGGGAACTTATGCAACACGCAATTCAATGGAAGATGAATGAGAAGACTGCGTAATCGCCCGCTCTTTCGCCGCGCTTACAGTCTTCGCTCTAAGTGAATTGCTCTAGTGAAATCCCCGGCTCCTTTTAGAGTGTTCCCCTTCGTCGCAAAACGTAGGGCTCCCGCTTGTTGGCCTTCCCAACATTGTTGATTCTAGTTTGGTAAGTTTTTTCCGCTTGGAATGCCCCCTTAAGTTGGTCGCGCCAAGTGTCGGTGATTGCTCGCCCAAGCAGGAAGGAGAAATCATTCATGGCAGCGGAAACAACCCCATACGGTCGGGTCACGCAAAGACCATCGCCTGTCGCCGAGGTACATATTTTATGGATCACGGCTGGACTTGGCTGTGACGGAGATTCAGTTTCAATCACGGCCGCGTCGCAACCAAGTATTGAGGACGTATTGCTGGGGGCCATTCCTGGACTTCCGAAAGTGCATTTGCACAATCCTGTGCTGGCCTATGAAGTCGGCGATGACTTTATGAAGTACTGGTACTTGGCGGAGGAAGGCAAGTTGGATCCATTCGTTCTAGTCGTCGAAGGTTCGATCCCCAATGAAAACATCAAGCGAGAAGGTTATTGGGCAGGCCTTGGCACCGACCCGAATACCAAGCAGCCCATTACCACGAACGAGTGGATTGATCGCATCGCTCCGAAAGCTTTGGCAGTGATTGCATGCGGAACTTGCGCAGCCTTTGGCGGGATTCACGCGATGGAGGGCAATCCGACAGGATGCATGGGATTGGCAGATTATCTCGGTTGGGACTGGCGCTCCAAGGCCGGACTACCAATTGTGAATGTGCCGGGATGCCCGGTGCAGCCCGACAATTTCATGGAGACGGTGCTCTACCTTTTGTATCAGGTGGCTGGGCTGGCGCCGATGATTCCGCTGGACGACCAATTGAGGCCTACATGGCTGTTCGGCAAGACGGTTCACGAAGGCTGCGATCGAGCCGGCTATTACGAGCAAGGCGATTTCGCCGAAGTTTACGGTTCGCCGAAATGCATTGTGAAGTTAGGATGCTGGGGCCCGGTCGTCAATTGCAACGTGCCCAAGCGCGGATGGATGGCGGGAATTGGCGGTTGCCCGAACGTGGGCGGCATTTGCATTGGCTGCACCATGCCCGGCTTCCCCGACAAATTTATGCCGTTCATGGACGAGCCGCCGGGCGCACATGTTTCGGGTGCCGCAGTCGGCGTCTACGGACGAGCGGTACGAGCACTGCGGTCCATTACCCAGAACACGGTTAACAAGGAACCGAAGTGGCGTCATCGGCGCGCAGAGTTAACCACCGGATACCACCCCAGAGCCTACTGAGAATGTAAAGGAGAGAGAGCCATGAGCACCGTCACTGCGCCAACCCATGATGTTTCCAGCAAGAAACGGAATCTGGTGGAAATGAATTGGGACCCAATCACCAGGATCGTGGGCAGCCTGGGTATCTTCACCAAGATTGATTTCGAGAATCGCCACGTAGTCGAGTGCCACAGCACGTCGTCCATCTTTCGCGGGTACAGCATTTTCATGAAGGGGAAAGATCCGCGCGACGCTCACTTCATCACCAGCCGCATTTGCGGGATTTGCGGCGACAATCACGCCACCTGCGCCACCTATGCGCAAAACATGGCATTCGGTATCCGGCCGCCCGACATCGCGGAATGGATCGTGAATCTTGGCGAGGCCGCCGAATACATGTTCGATCACAATATTTTCCAGGACAACCTGGTCGGCGTGGATTTCTGCGAGCAGATGGTAAAGGAGACGAATCCCAAGGTATGGACGAAGGCGCAATCAACCATGGCGCCGCACTCCAATCTTCATGGGCATCGTACGATCGCCGACATCATGACGGCGCTCAATCCATTTACGGGTTCGTTTTATCTTGAGGCTTTGCAAATGAGCCGCATGACCCGCGAGATGTTTTGCCTGATGGAAGGACGCCACGTGCATCCGTCGACGCTGTATCCGGGCGGAGTCGGCACTGTGCCTACAGTCCAGCTTTTCACCGACTATATCGTGCGGCTCATGAAGTATGTGGAGTTCATGAAGAAGGTTGTGCCGCTGCACGACGACCTGTTTGATTTCTTTTATCAGGCGCTGCCGGGATATGAGGAGGTCGGACGCCGGCGCATTCTGCTCGGATGCTGGGGATCGTTCCAGAATCCAAAGGTTTGCGACTACAAGTACGAAAACATGACGGAATGGGGCCGCGCGATGTATGTGACTCCGGGCGTGGTCGTGGACGGGAAACTCGTCACTACGGACTTGGTAGACATCAACCTGAACATGCGGATTCTGCTAGGCAGTTCGTATTACGACGATTGGACAACTTCCGAGACATTTGTGAAGAGTGATCCTCTTGGAAATCCGGTCGACAAGAATCATCCGTGGAATCAGACCACAATTCCTCGCCCGCAAAGGCGCGACTTCGATGGCAAATACACATGGGTTATGTCGCCCCGCTGGCTCGATAAGCGAACTAACGACCATCTCGCGCTGGACACCGGCGGCGGACCGATCGCACGACTTTGGGCGACTGCGCTGGCTGGACTGGTGGATATTGGCTACATCAAAGCGACGGGGCACAGTGTAAAGATGTATTTGCCGAAGACTGCGTCGAAACCCGAAGTTGAGTTCGAATGGAAGATTCCGAAGTGGAGCAACGCCATTGAGCGCGACCGCGCGCGAACCTACTTCCAGGCCTATGCAGCTTCGGCGGCCCTTTATTTTGCAGAGCGCGCGCTGCAGGAGTTGCATGCGGGAAGAACCAGGACATGGACTGATTTTAAGGTTCCCGAGGAATCCATCGGTTGCGGCTTCCACGAAGCGGTTCGGGGCGTGCTCTCGCATCACGTGGTCATCCGAAAGGGAAAGATCGCGAACTACCATCCGTATCCGCCGACACCGTGGAACGCGAATCCACGCGACATTTACGGCACTCCCGGGCCGTACGAGGACGCGGTGCAGAATACTCCGATCTTCGAGGAGAATGGGCCGGAGAAATTTAAGGGCATCGACATCATGCGCGCGGTGCGGAGCTTTGATCCATGCCTGCCGTGCGGCGTGCATATGTACTTGGGCAACGGCAAGGTACTAGAGACGCATCATTCGCCGATGTTTGGAGTACAGCCTTGACCCTCAGTGTCTGATGGTGGAGTGAGATGAGCAGTTGGAACTGCATCCCCCGTCGCGCTCGTGGATGACTGCCTTCTCACTCCTTCTTCGTGTGCAACGCGTAGAAAAGTACTTTGACAAGGAGCATTGTGGCGGACACAAATGATTTTCGGGAGGACATGCAGCGGATCGGGCAACTGGTGCAGGAGATCGAGTCGATCGCAGATCCCGCTGTACAAGCGTCGACCAAGATCCTGATGCAATCGATCATGGATTTGCACGGAGCCGCGATGGAAAGAGCGTTGGACATTGTTGCGAGCGCCGGCGAGCAAGGCCTTAGCCTCATTCGCCAGATGGGCCGCGATCCGCTGGTGAGCAGCGTGCTGCTGCTTTACGGCCTGCATCCTGACGACATCGAAACCCGCGTTGCGAATGCCGTAGAGCAGATCCGCCCGAAGCTGCGA
The DNA here is from genome assembly GCA_036269595.1 of Candidatus Sulfotelmatobacter sp. GTDB lineage: Bacteria > Acidobacteriota > Terriglobia > Terriglobales > Acidobacteriaceae > Sulfotelmatobacter. Next base: position 41,627 of record DATBEI010000164.1, on the reverse strand, counting down.
AAACAGGGCTGCGAAGTGGAGCTCATTTCCGTGAGTGACGGCGCAATCCGCTTGCGTGTTGAAATCGGATCCCACACGTGCGGCTCGACCGCGAAAACCGTCCAGGCAACCTTGGAGGGAGCGGTATACGACTCGGCGCCGGACTTGACATCTCTTGTGATTGAAGGCCTCGATGAAAAGCCGGCGTCAGGATTTGTGGCGCTCGACAAGTTGATGGCATGCGGACATTCGTCGATTCTGGAGCCCCAGGCTGGGGATTAGACACGGACATCCACCTTATGAGTTCGGGACAATTCACACAGCCCGGCGATGGATTCGGTGCTCTGCGGCAATTTGTGCGTCGCGATCGGCGTCCGTTGGAACGATGCGAACTATGCAGCCTCGAACTTGGCGCAGACCATTCTCACCTCGTTGAACTCCCACAACGGCGGCTGATTTGCACCTGCGAGGCGTGCGCGATTTTGTTCAGCGGGAAGGGTGTGAAGTTCAAGCGCGTTCCTCGCCGCGCAGTGGCATTGCCGGATTTCACGCTTACCGACGCAGAGTGGGATGGATTGATGGTCCCGATTAACATGGCGTTCTTTTTCACAAACAGCCTGGAGAATCGCGTGATCGCGATGTATCCCAGTCCAGCGGGGGCCATGGAGTCGCTGCTGGCGTTGGAATCGTGGAACGAGATTGTGGCGCGCAATCCGGTGTTGCGAGGAATGGAATCAGATGTTGAGGCGTTGCTGGTCAATCGGCTTGGATATTCCCGCGGCCATCCCGCGCCGGAGTACTATCTGCTTCCCATCGATGAGTGCTACAAACTTGTTGGCTTGATTCGCATGCACTGGAAAGGGCTGTCGGGCGGCACGGAAGTGTGGGAAAACTTAGGCCAGTTCTTCAGCAGTTTAAAAGCGCGGGCGTTCCCGATTACGACGGCTTCTGCCGAAGAGGCAGGATCACATGCCTGATCTCAGTTTTCTGGTCGAAGGTGTCGAAGTAGCAGCGCGCTCTGCTTCTCCATTGCTCGTGTTCAAACTGCGCCTGACTAATTCCAATCCCAACGAGATGATTCATACGGTCGCGCTCCGCTGCCAGATTCAACTTGAAGTTACCCGGCGCAAATATTCGCCGGAAGACCAGGCGCGGCTTCGGGATCTGTTTGACGAGCCCAGCCGCTGGGGGCAGACGTTGAAGAATTTGCTGTGGACGCATGCCAGCGTCGTAGTGCCGTCGTTTCAGGACTCGACCGTGACTGATGTTCCGGTGCCCTGTACTTTTGATTTTAATGTGGCTGCCACGAAATATTTTCATGGGTTGGCGGACGGAGAAGTTCCGGTGTGCATGCAGTTCAGCGGGACTGTTTTTTACGCCGCGCCAGAAGCCGGCCTTCAAGTTGCCCCGATTTCGTGGGATAAAGAGGCGCGCTTCCGGCTGCCGGTAAAGACTTGGCGCGACATGATGGAGACGTACTATCCCAACAGTGCCTGGTTGTGCCTGCAAAAAGATGCATTTGAGCGCTTGTATCAGTACAAGGTGCGCCACGGCATCCCCACATGGGAAGAGGTGCTGGAAAGCATTGTCCCGGTGGAAGAGACGGTGATGGAATGAATCTCGCAGCGGTCGACAAGATCGCGAAGGCAGTGCTTTACGAGGGATACATGTTGTATCCCTACCGTCCGTCGTCGGTAAAGAACCAGCAACGGTGGAACTTCGGCGTGCTGTGCCCGCAGTCTTATGGCGACGCGCAGGACGGCACCGAAGCCTCGATCATGCAGACCGAGTGTCTGGTGGAGGGAAGTTCTATCTGCTCGGTCGAAGTTCGCGTGCGCTTCCTGCATCTGAGCGCACGCTTTGTGGGACAACTGACCAACCCGGTTGCCGAACTGATGCAGGGCGAACACCCGCCATTGCGGTGGGTGGAGAAATTCGAAGTCAACGGACGGGTGTATCAAGCTTGGCAGGATGCAGCCGAGCGAGAAGTGATCGTACCGGCTTGCGGCGTCGAGGCATTGACTAGTCGGCCCGTAGCCCGCAGCTTTACTTTTCCTGCTGAAAAGCAAGTCGAGCCCCTGCGCGATTCCGATGGCCTCATCGGCGGCATTCTTGTACGGGAAGGGAATGCTGTCTGTGGTGTGATCGAATTGTCGGCCGCCCGTCAACACGATGGAGTCTTCAAGCTGACTGTGCGGCTTGGTAACACCACGCCCTTCAGCGTCACGGAAAGCACGGCTCGGGAGACTGCACTGGTACACTCGCTGGTTTCAACGCACACGATCTTGGGCGTAACCAATGGCGCGTTTGTATCTCTGCTTGCGCCTCCGGAGCAACTGAGGGGGCAGGCTTCGAGTTGCAACAATGTGGGGACGTGGCCGGTTCTAGTGGGCGAAGAGGGACAACGGGACACAATGCTCTCGTCGCCCATTATTCTTTACGACTATCCGCAGATCGCGCCAGAAAGCGCGGGCGATCTGTTTGATGGAACCGAGATTGACGAAATTCTCTCGCTGCGAATCATGACTCTCACCGATGAAGAAAAACTGGAAATGCGCCAGTCGGATGAGCGCGCCCGCCAGATGCTGGAGCGCACCGAGGCCATGCCGGTGGAACAACTGATGAAGTTGCATGGAGTGTTGCGCGGGCTGCGTCCACTCAAAGAGGAGGAGGCGCAATGAACGAGTGGGAGTGGCAACTCCTCGAAGAAAAGACTCCGGTCGATCATCTGGAGATTTCGGGCGTTCAGGTAAAGGCCGGAGGCCGCGTGCGTCTCAAGCCTCGCAAAGGCGGAGATGTTATGGACATTGCGCTGGCGGGGCAGACTGCCCTGATCGAATGCATTGAGCAGGATTACGAAGGCAATGCTCATGTGTGCGTAGTGCTGGATAACGATCCAGGTAAAGATCTGGGCATGCTTCGGCAGCCCGGCCATCGTTTCTTTTTTGACGCGCAGGAAATCGAACCACTGACGCCTGAGGAGCTCGCGCAGTTCACTCCAACGGTTAAGCCGACGATTCTGGTGGCGGGGATTGGAAACATTTTCCTTGGAGATGACGCTTTTGGCGTGGAGGTGGCTCGGCGTTTGGCTCGGCGGGATTTATCGGCCGCCGTGCACGTGGTCGATTTTGGCATTCGCGGCTTCGACCTCGCTTATGCGCTGCAAGATGGCTACGACACCACAATTCTGGTGGACGCCTGTCCGCACGGCGAAGCGCCAGGCACACTTTATGTCATCGAACCGGATTTGAAATCGCTGGATGATCCAGCCGCGCCGCAGGCCGTGGTTGACGCGCATGTCATGAATCCCGTGTCTGTGCTGCGCATGGCAAGAGCCATGAATATTGAAGTGAAGAATATGCTCCTCGTCGGATGCGAACCCGAAACTCTGGGCGGCGACGAGGGACACATGGGACTCAGTGCGGCGGTCGAAGCCGCCGTGGAAGAAGCGGTCAAACTAGTGGAATCTATGATCGGCAAACTTCTGAAGGAAAATCGGCTGGGTCCGCCCCGCTGAATATCCTGCACGCAGAAGTAGACTGCAATGGCGGTTGGAAATGGAGATGGCAGCCTTAGTGACAAAGACACGCTCCTGATGTTGAGCGGAGTGGCGCTGGTGGTTTTCGGGACGGGCTTGATTCTTTCAAGCCCGATCGGCCGACGCTATCTCGGGCAGATCGGCACACAGGCAGGCTTAGCCTTCGGATTTATGTAGTCGAGCAAAGCTGATCCCGAAATGCGTTTGCGGCACGTTCAAAGCAAATCTTAGGCTTCCTTTTCAATTGGACCCTCATCTTAGACTCGATTACGGATTCTAAGGAGCTTCTATGAAACGGGCACTCACGACTGCCACGACTGTAGTGGGCATAGCGACTTTGGCATTTGCAGGATATGTAATTCTCGCGTCGCTCCCCGACTTACGCCGCTATATCAAAATCAGCACAATGTGAAGATCGCTTTAAGATTGGTCGCGACGACTGGTAACGGCGGGCGCCAGCCAGTCTAATTTGCAATCCAGTTGCTCGAGTGGACTGCCCGGTCCATCCAGGTTGCCGCCAACTCACGTGCCAGTACCGTCATCTCGGTTAGAGGACTTTCGCACCGAAATTGCGCCGATCGCCGACCGCAGACTGAAAATGGTCGAGATGAGAGTAGACGAGGCGGTTGAGCCCGAGCGATGCGGAGAAACCACTGTCATCATCATCGGCAGATTAATGCGGTCACTTCAGCGAGACTTCCCGAAATCAGCGAAGCAATAACCATCGCTTGCTAACGATCTATGGGCGAACTGCCGATGAACCAGCAGGACTGTCGATTTTCAACAGCACGAATGGGACGGAGTGCTCGTGGAGTGGCTGAAGGCGCCATGCGAATCGCGGCGCGGGATCGGTGAGGCACAGACCTATGGATGAGCTTTTCCAAAGTCAGCAGACTGATTCAAAGATTTGCGATTCGGCGGAAGCCGCCCCCGACAGCAGCGGCCGTCCTGTCGTGAAGCTGGGAAGCAATCCTACCAAAGTATTGCTCGCGGATGACGATCCCGTGACCCTGGAGTCGCTCGAGAGGCTGGTCAAGAAATGGGGGTATGACCCGGTGCCCGTTGGGGACGGGTGCCTAGCACTGGAGCGTTTGACCGCTGAAGATGGGCCCGGACTTGCCGTGCTGAACTGGATGCTGCCAGATATTTACGGAACAGAAATTTGTCGGCGGCTGCGGACATCCGCGAGTTCCCATCCCATCCACATCATTCTTCTGGCGGGCCATGACGAGTCGGCCGACATCGCTGAGGCGTTGGGCGCGGGCGCCGATGACTACCTGCGAAAACCATACAATCCTCTGGAGTTGAGGGCGCGGCTCGACGCTGGAAGCCGGAGAATAGTGGAAAGGGCGCTGCAGGATAGCGAGCAGCGTTTTCAAAGTGCCTTCGAACATGCCGGTGTCGGCATGGCGCTCGTCGGCCCGACCGGCAAATGGCTGCAGGTGAACTCGGCCTTGTGCGATTTCCTGGGATACAGCAGCCGCGAACTGCTGGGCATGGATTTTCAGGCGGTGACGCATCCCGAAGACTTGTCCCCAAGCCTGATGTCGCTGCAACGATTTCATGACGGGACCCTGAAAATTCACCAAACCGAGAAACGCTACCGGCACAAGCAAGGAAAGACCGTTTGGGGCCTGCTCACCGTATCGCCGGTTTTCAGTAGCGAGGGCAAGCCAGCATACTTCGTCACGCAGATTCAGGACATCAGCGAGCAGAAACAGGCCTTGCAAGCTTTGCACCAGCGCGAGACGCAACTTCAATTGGTGCTCGACTCCACCGAGGAGGCGATCCTGGGAATGGACCTGAAGGGAAACGGCACCTTCAGCAACCGAGCATGCCTGAAGTTATTGGGATACAACGCCAGCGATTTGCTGGGAAAAAATCTGCACCAATTGCTGCATCACACTTCGGCGGATGGATCGCCCCTGATCGCGGATCAATGTCCGATTCAACGCGCCCTGAGTCGCGGCGAAGGCATGCACACCGACCAGGAAATCGCGTGGAGGGCGGATGGCACCTCATTTTGCAGCGAGTATTGGTCACACCCGATCTGGGAAGACGGCAAGCCGGTCGGCTGCGTAGTGGCTCTGGTCGACATCACGAACCGCAAGGCGGCCGAGCACGCTTTACGGGCGGCGCACGCAGAATCGGAATTGTTCATCAATTCCGTACCGTCCATCCTGATCGGAACCGACGCCACCGGGCACATCACGCGGTGGAATGTGGCGGCAGCCAACACCTTTGCGTTGCTGACCTCCGACGTTCGCGACAAGCCACTGCACGATTGCGGAATCAAATGGACTTTGCCCTCTATGGCAGCTGAAATCGACGTCTGGCTGCAAGGCGACGAGGCCAACCGGCGCGTCGACTTGCCCTTCGAGAAGGACGGGGGGCGGCGCTTTCTCGGAGCGACCATCAACCGGGTGACCTTCGCCGACGACAAGAATGCCGGGTTGCTGATTACCGGCACCGACATTACTGACCGCAGGCATCTGGAAGTGCAATTGAGGCAGGCCCAAAAATTGGAGGCCATTGGACAGCTGGCCGCAGGCATCGCACATGAAATCAATACGCCTACACAGTACGTCGGCGACAACACGACATTCATCAAAGACTCGTGGCCCGCGATCAGCGAACTTGCCCGCGCCGCCCAGCGCCTTGACCGCGAGGCCAGCGCTGGTGCGATCTCCCCCGAAGCCAGGTCGTTGCTGCAACAGTGCCTGCAGGGGGCCGACCTGGAATACTTGCTCGATGAGATTCCCAAAGCGATCCAGCAATCTTTGGAGGGCGTGCAGCGGGTAGCCAAGATTGTTCATGCCATGAAGGAGTTCTCCCACCCCGGCTCCGAGGAAAAATCCGAGATGGACATCAACCGGGCTATCGAAACCACGATCACGGTGGCACGCAATGAATGGAAATATGTTTCCGAGGTGGAAACGCACTTCGAAACAGGGCTGCCCTTTATTCCCTGCCATGCGGGCGAATTCAATCAGGTGATTCTCAATCTTCTGATCAATGCCGCCCACGCCATCCGGCAGTCCGTGGGAGACGGCTCAGGTAAAAAAGGAAAGATCGAAATTACGACCAGGCAGGAGCAGGGCTGGGCGGAGATTGCGATTCACGATACGGGAGCTGGAATTCCGGAGGAGATTCAATCGCGAATCTTTGAGCCTTTCTTCACCACAAAGCCGGTCGGGCAGGGCACGGGGCAAGGGCTCGCTTTGGCCCATACCATTGTCGTCCGCAAACATGGCGGGCGCATCTGGTTTGAAAGCGCCGTGGGAAAAGGTACAACATTTTTCATTCGCCTGCCCATCTCGCCGCTACCTTCGGGAACATAATTCCCTAGGCTGCTGGACTGGCTTCCTGAAGGCGTCTGCGAAGACGCCCGGTTCTCCAGTTCTGCCACGATCCTGCCGATAGATTGAGTGGCATCCCCCGCGGCAATTCTATGGATTCCACGCCCGAAAAAACGAACCCGACTCGCAGCCGGCTCCTGTTTGTGGACGACGAGCCATTGGTCCTGCAAGGCCTGCAACGTACGCTTCATGGCATGCGTGCACAGTGGGATATGACTTTTGTGGGAGGCGGAGAAGAAGCCCTCGAAACGCTACGACGCCAATCGTACGACGCCATCATCACCGACATGCGAATGCCGCGCATGGACGGGGCGCAACTGCTGGAAAAGGTCAAGGAACAATATCCAGAAATCGTGCGGATCGTGCTATCGGGACAGGCCAACCGAGAGACGATCCTTCGCTCTGCGGGCCCAGCTCATCAGTACGTTTCGAAACCCTGCGATCCGCAAGAACTGAAGCTCAGACTGGCTCAGGCTTTTGCCATGCGCGACCTGCTGCAGAATTCAGCGGTACGCGCTCTGGTTTCGGGCCTGAAGTCCATCCCAAGTCCTCCGGGCCTTTACTACGAGATCCAAGCAGAACTGCAGTCGGAGGATACTTCGCTGAAGAAGATTGCCGAAATCGTCTCCAAAGACGCGGGCATGACCGCCAAGATTCTGCAGTTGGCAAACTCGGCTTTCATGGGCGCCCGCTACAACATCTCGAACACTACGCAGGCCGTCACACTCATCGGCACCGAAATGGTGAGGGCCTTAGTGCTCTCGGTGCATGTGTTCTCGCAATTCAAGGATCCAACTGCATCCGACTGTGGGGCTTTGTGGGAACACAGTATCGCCGTCGCCTGCCTGGCGCAGCGCATTGCCGTTGGCGAAGGGTGTACGAAGGCGTCGGTGGACGAGAGCTTCACCGCGGGCATCCTGCACGACATTGGCAAGCTTGTCCTGCTGTCGGAAATGCCGAAGCCATACGCCGAGGTTCTGGCCGATATCACGAACAAACCCGGCACTCTAGCCGAGTCCGAACGGCAGCGGTTCGGTTGCACGCATGCTGACTTGGGAGCGTATCTAATGAGTATCTGGGGACTGCCGCATTCGCTGGTTCAAGCTGTTGCTTACCACGACCGTCCCGCAGATAGTGTGGAAAAGCGGCTCTGTTCGCTCACCACAGTCCATGGGGCTGACGCAATCGCAAGCTCCGCCAATGCGGCTCTCATTGTTCAAGACGTGCAGTGGGATGAGAAGTATATGCAGGATTTGGGAATGAGGGGGCGAGAACCAGCATGGCGCGAGCTTTATAGTGAACAGGTGGAACAGGCTCGAATTCGGAGCGCGAAAGCTTCGGTCTGAACCATCTTCAGCTTCAAGATAACGGCTAGCCGCTTGCATAATGCGCAATATCAACTGCCATCACACTGGGCAAGCGTTCGCCTATGAAGCACCTTTCACGAAGCTGAGTGCGCTGAGGGGCATCGATACCGTCAGTTCTGTTGCGATCACGCGCCTAGCCTGGAAGTTCTTCAGTTTAAATATCAGTGCTGCGTTGACTTCTTGCCCTTTGGAAACAATCAACGAGCCCTCATGCGTGCGGACTTCCTCTTGAATGATCATGCCTGCAGAAAGGTCCTCGATTCGCACTTTTTGTTTTTCACCTTCTTCGGCGTTAGGATCGAGGGTCACGAGCGCTTGGAAAAACTCTGGACTGAAGCTGGTGTTTTGGCGTGCCAGAACGTGAGCCGCTTCGGTGCGCGAGTTGCCCTTATGAATCGCTTGTTCGTAAGCCAGGATTAGCCTTAGTATTTCGGCGCCCAGGCGCATGTCCGACAAGTCGCCGTCGCCGGTTTGGGGAACAGCCGAATTCTGGTATTGAATCATCCACGCGATAGGCTCCAGGCGGGGAATTTTCGACAACAAGGCGAAGGCGACGCTAGGATGCGTGTCGTACTGGGCCTGCTCGTTGGCGGAAAGCTTCTCGCCGCTGTAAACGGCCTCGATGGTCTCGGGAGCCAGAGTAACGCAGCCGAGTTGGGACAGCATCGCAGCCACTTCATATTGCCACGGATTCTTCAGCTTCATGGCGGCGACGACATGATGGATATAGCGGCGGGCGCGCTCCGCCCGACTGAACGCAGCTGGATTGACCAGACTCAAAACCTCGGTCAGCACTTGCAGGCTGCCGCTCAGAGTCTGTTCCAGGAGCTGCTTTTCAGCTGTAACCAGGCGGTATTGCACGAGCGCTGCGGTGAGGGTCTTGCCCATCGCTTCCTTGCTGCAGGGTTTATTGAGAAAGCGGAAGATGCTGCCTTCGTTGATGGCGTTGATCGCCGTTTGCAAGTCGGCGTTGCCGGTGAGCATGACCCGGACGGTGTCGGGCGAGATCGCCTTGATCCGGCTCAACAGTTGAATGCCATCCATTCCGGGCATTCGCATATCCGAAACTACCACTGCGTAAGGTCCGCTCTCGGCCGCCAAGGCGAGTGCGCGTTGACCTCCCTCGGCGGTCTCCAGCAAAAACTCTCGGCTCAGACTACGGCGATAACCGTCTAATATGTTGGAATCGTCGTCCACCAGAAGAATCTTTTCGGCCGTCATGTGTTTCCTTCTTTATTGTCTATCGGTTCCGCGCGAAATCGCTTCAGACTCTCCGTCCAGCGATGGACGAGGACAGTCATCTCCTACATCATCGGCGGCGGGCGACTGGCGCTTTAGAGGATTTCGCGAGATGGAGACGCAGCGCTGCTTCGCCGCAAGCGCGGCTTTGCCCTTTTCGTCTGACGTCGCATGGCAGGGATGCGAAAACCGGAAAATTTCAGGTGACGCTTATAGGTAGATCATTCCTGCTTTTGCGGTTCCGAATTGAGCGGAGCAACCAGGGCCGCAACTCCTGCCTCCCCCAGCGAGCGATTGAATGCAGGAAGATCTTCTTTCATCACTTGCTGAAAATCTGCGTCCGCGGCTGCCAGTTCGCCCTCAAAGGTCTGAAGCAATTGCAGTTGGGTGTCCGTTGGGGCAAAGTCAGCGCCTCCGGCCACATCCGAGCCTCCAGTACCGACCTCGGCATTCAGCCAGATCAGGTTGAGATATATCTGGTACGGCTCCACGAAATATTTGTCATCGCTGTTGAGCAAAGCCGGTGACGTGAGTCTGTGTTCGACCGCGGCTAGCTTCTTATCCAGCTCTTCGACGCCTTTCAGCAGATCGGCTTTGCGTTTTGCTTTCGCCTCATCCAACTCTTGCGGAGGAGCGGGAGCGCCCGGCGGCCCTTCATAGTCATCATCATCGTCGGCTTCAGCTTTGTCTTTTTCTTTCTTCTTCGGCGGACGCAACATGGCTTCAATCACCTCGATTTGCTTACGCAGCCATTCGATCTGATTCACGGCATCCGACACGTGATTGAGGTCGGTGCGAATGCGCAGCAGCGTCTTCACTGAAAGCTCAATGTCGGCATCGGATCCAGGGGCGCGAGGATCGCGCAAGATCGTAATCGGTTGGGTATAGGATTGGTCACCAACCTTCAAACGCACACTGTACTTCCCTGGGGCGACGATCGGTCCAACTTCGGCGCTCCTCGTGCCCCAATGCGTGATCGGGCGCGAATCAGAGTCGCGAAAACGCGGTTCGTCCCAGATGTGCGGGTTATCCGGAGCAGCCGTGCGCAGCGCCACCAGTCGAGGCGAGTCGTAGCGCAGATCCCACTCCACGCGATTCATTCCGGCGCGGCCTTTGGCTTCGAGTTTCCGGATTACTTTCCCTTCGGCGTCGAGAACCTCAAGCTGTACCGGATCTTTAGGCGCCGCCTTCAGCGAAAAAGTGAGCATGGCGTGGCCGCCGCGCGTAAACCGGTAGGTGTGGCGCGGTTCAAACAGCACGACGGGCGCGTCCGAGTGATTCTTTGCCATCTGTTCCAGCGGCGAAATGTCATCCAGTATGTAGAGCCCTCGTCCGTAGGTTGAAATCACCAGATCGTGAAAATCTTTTTGCACCACCGCCCACGAAACCGGGGCATGCGGCAACCCTTTTTCCAGCGTGGTCCAATGTCCTCCGTCATCGAGAGAGTAAAAAAGACCGTTCCCCGTGCCGGCAAACAACAGGCCTTCACAGTTAGGGTCTTCGGCAATGGTGCGCACATAGGACAACGAATGCTTTGGCAGGTTGCCGGTAATCAGCTTCCAGGTCTTGCCCAAGTCCGTGGTCTTGTAGATGAAAGGATCGCGATTATCGACGAGATGAAAATCAACGCTGATGTATGCAGTCGATGGATTAAAAGTAGAAGGCGCTATGCTGGTAATCGTTCCCCACGGAGGTAGCCCGGAAATGTTCTTGCTGACGTTGATCCAGTGCGCGTTCTCATCGGTGTGCCAAACCTGGCCGTCGTTGGTGCCGGCCCAGATCAGCCCCTGCTTAATTTTCGAAGGAGCAATCGCAAAGACAACTTCTCCGTAGAATTGCCCAAGGTTATCGCCGACAATCCCGCCCGAGGGCACAATGCGCGCCGCATCTTGCGTGGAGAGATCTGGGCTGATCACCGACCAACTCTGACCACCGTTTGTCGTTTTGAAAATCACCTGGCAGCCGTAATACACGGCATTGTGATCGAAGGGATCGATAGCCAGGGGGGCCGTCCAATGGCAGCGATACTTAATGTCGTTCGGCGGCGAGTCGAGAGTATGCATCCATGGGCTAACGGAGCGGGCGTGTTTGGTACGCGCGTCCCAGCGCGTCACCTTGTTGCCGTAACAGGTGGCCCAGACCACATTGGGATCAGTGAGATCCGGAACGGTGAAGCCAGATTCGCATCCTCCCATGCCGTGATCCCAACCGGTTTCGCGGGAATCGACGGGCAAGCTTGGGCCGCGCATGTTTCCGTCGTCTTGCATATTGCTGTAGAAGTAGTAAGGAACCTGATTGTCGACATCGACGTGATACATCTGCCCAATCGGCAGACTGACGCGGTGAAAGCCGCGTCCGTGCACGGTTGTGATGCTCATGCCGCCATCGTCGGTGATGACGAAACGATCGGCATTCGTGGGATCGAACCAAATGTCATGGGTGTCTCCGCCCCACGGCACTTCTTTAAAATTTTCGCCGCCATCCAGCGACTGGTGGAAGGAACTATTGGCTACCAGAATTTCGTTGTCGCTGGCGGGTGAAACTGCCAGCCGGATGTAGTACCCGGCGCGTCCGATCAAGGCGCGCTGATAATTCACTGCCTTCCAGTGTTCCCCACCGTCATTCGAACGCCAGAGCGAACCCTGATCCTTCGTTTGAATCAGCGCGAACACGCGATTCGAGTTAGTGGGAGCGACGGCAACATCAATTTTCCCAAGCGGTCCTTTTGGCAGGCCGTGCTCTTGAATGCGAGTCCATTTCGTTCCACCATCATGGGAAACATAAACTCCGCTGTCTGCGCCGCCGCTAAATTCGCCCCAAGTGTGCATCTCCACTTGCCACATGCCCGCGAACAACGTACGAGGATTGTGCGAATCCATGGAAAGCCCAGAGCAACCGGCATTTTCCCCGGCAGACAATACGTGTTCCCAATGTTGTCCGCCGTCGGTGGTGCGGTAAACGCCACGGTCGGTTTGCGGTCCGGTGGTGCGCCCCAGAACGCACGCGAAAACAATGTCGGGATTCGACGGGTGGACTATGATGCGGCCGATGCGCCCGCTCTCCGGCAATCCCATATTCGTCCAGGTTTTTCCGGCGTCGGTGGATTTGTAAATGCCATTGCCCATCACGTCGCTGTCGCGGATCACCCATGCCTCGCCGGTGCCAGCCCAAACCGTACTGGGATCGGAGCGGCTCACAGCGAGAGCACCGATTGCGGCGACGGGCTGCTTATCAAAAACCGGCTCCCAGCGATTGCCGCCATCGGTCGATTTCCAAACTCCGCCGGACGCGGCGCCAGCATAGTACGTGCTCGGGTCTCCGGGCACGCCGGCCACGGCCGCAATGCGGTTTCCGACCCGAGGACCCACGAAGCGAAACCGAAGTTGGCCTTCTTCTTCCGAGTCCGGTTGCTGCGCGAAAAGCGACACCATACTGCCCATGATTGCAATTACTGCAAAATACAGCGCCAGCTTTCTCATGAACATTTCCGGGAGCCTCCTGATTACGCGTGCATATTACACGCCTGACGGCATAGCGCCAAGCCAGGTCACAAAAGGAAATTGGTGATGGCAGCGAACCGCTCGCAAGTCCGCCCCGGCATGTCGGGCTATGATGGGGTCCCAGCGGCGTTCGCATAACCCATGCCCGCCAGCACGCCGCGCATATAGGCAAAGCTGCTGATAACGCCCGGCATTGGATCGTCGGGGTGAATTTCGTATTCCAGATCGACGAAGCCGTTGTAGTTGATCGCGATCAAAGCTTCAAAAATTCCCCGTACCGGCATGATCCCCTCACCCACCGCGACCTGGCTTTCTTTGTCTTGAAAGTTTGCCAAGTCTTTCATGTGCATGTTGAACAGCCTGGGGCCGACTTCGTGGATCGCCTGAACCACGTTGGTGCCTGCGCGCACCGTATGGCCAACATCGATGCAGCAACCAATTCGCGGGTCCAGTCCTTTTACCGCCCGCAGAACATCGAGCGGCGAATGCCACAGCTTATCCTCAGGACCGTGATTGTGAATCGCGATGCGGATGTCGTACTGTTTCACGAACTTCTCGATTCGCGGAAGAGTTTCTGGCGCGGGATCGCCGGCAACAATGACCCCGATTCCTGCCCGTTTGCAGTATTCGAATTTGCTTTTAATATCGGCGTCTTCGTCTTTCGCAAAATATATGGCCCCGGCGGCATGAAGCTTGATTACGGCAGCGGCGTAGTCTGCCAGGGCGGCGTCCTCCTGCTGGGGATCCATCGGAAGATGATCTTTCACGTCCTTCGCATTCAGCGCCGATACGTTCAGTTGTTTCATGAAAGCAATCAGCTGAGCCCGGTTGAAGTTGCGAAATGTATAACTAGCCAGGCCCAGCCGCACTGGAACTGCTCCGTTCGCCGCACGCCGAGGTGGAGAAAGCGCGAAAAGGCCCTTCGGCGCTGCGAGTCCAGCGGCAACCGTGGCGGCGGAACCGAGAAGGTTGCGGCGAGAAAGTTTGTTTTTCATAGAATGTGCCCGAGACTAAACTTCGGGCGCCCAACCTTTTTCATATTCTCGCCCCCACATCCTCATCGCATCAGGATCACCCTGGATTTTTCCGTCCGCGGGGTCGAGGTGTAACTCACGGTTCACTTCCCATGCGATGTTGGAAAGTTGCAACATCGTAACTGCAACGTTGCCAACCTCGATGGGCGCGTTGAGTTTTTCCCCTTTGCGAATTCCTGCGATGAAATTCGCGAAGTGCGCGTCGGTCATGGAATCGCGGCCCACCAGATCAGCCGACAAGGTCTTGATGCCGGTTCTGGACTCGCTGGTTTTTTTGCCTTTCAGGTCGTAGATTTCGTAGCCGTCGCGATCGACCAGCACCGATCCGTTCGTCCCCATGATGGTCGAACCGCGATCGCGGCCGTAAATTTTCATTCCCTCGCAGCTTTTGCCTTCCCATGAAATCATCTGATCGTCGTATTCAAAGCTCGTGACCAGCGTGTCATAAAACTGCCAGTCATCCTTGAAGTGATATCGGCCGCCGGAAGAAGTAACCCGCTTCGGATAATCCGCGCCCAACGCCCAGCGGCAGACATCGACCTCGTGCGTGCCGTTATTCAGCGTTTCGCCAGTGCCGTAGATTCTGAACCAGTGCCAATTGTATGGATGGACATTATCTTTGTAGGGCCTGCGCGGCGCCGGTCCCTGCCAAAGGTCCCAATCCAGTTGCGGCGGAACCGGAACTTCTTTCCCAATGCCGATCGACTTTCTCACGTTGACGTACCACGCCTTCGCATAATACGGCCTGCCAATAATGCCGGAGTGAATTTTCTGAACGATCTCGATGGTGTGCGGCGAAGAGCGCTGCTGCGTGCCCATCTGGACGAGCTTTTGATATTTCCGCTGCGCCTGGAGAAGCATCTCACCCTCGGCTGGATTGTGGCTGCACGGTTTTTCTACGTAGACGTGCTTGCCTGCTTTTAACGCAGCAATAGCAATCGGCGTATGCCAGTGGTCGGGCGTAGCGATCGTGACCGCGTCCACATCTTTTTGTTCGAGAATTCTGCGGAAATCTTTTTCCGCGCGGGGTGTCTCCCCCATTTCCCTCTGTGTGCTGTCGGCAAATTTCTGCAAAATGGCGGTGTCCACGTCGCAAACTGAAGCGATGCGGGCGGCATTGCGATTCGCTTTGAGCGACGAAAGATGAGCGTAGCCGCGGCCATTTAGTCCGATCACCGCGAAGTTGAGGCGATCGTTCGAGCCCACAATCTGGCCATAGCTTTTGGCTGTCGTCCCTACAGCAACCCCGGCGGCGCTCAAAGCTAACGTGTCAAGAAATTTCCGGCGTGTAATCATCGTTTTTCCCCAGAGCGACTGCCTGTTCTGCTTTGTCGCAAGTCCACACGATAACTCGACATCCGCCCAAGGTCTAGTGCGGGCATCGGCCGTTGGGGTTTTGTCGCCTACTCGGCGAGGAAGGCGTCACTGCCAATCCAATATTCCGTGAGCGACTTAAGATTCTTCTTGTAGAATGGACGATCATCGTGAGGCAAGGCATCCCTCGCGCAATTCTCGCAAGTCGAGGACATTGGAAACAGTAGACGAGTGCAAGAGTCAACGCCGATAAGGATTAGTCAGACCGTTCCGCACTGTGTTCAGCCTTGCGGTGCGCATCGAATTGCTCTTGGATAGACTTCTGAAACTCTTCGCGGTTAGGCCGATGGCCGGAAGCCTTGGCTTTGAACGTGGCCATGGGGCAAGCAGAGCAAATGGCCTCTACCGGAATGTCGCGCAACCATTTTGTGACCCGGATTGCCGGCCTCTTCATTTGCGTTCGGTTCTTCTAGCATGGTTGCGAGGCTTGGTCCCAGCGGGGTCCTCTTTTTCGTGACGCACGAACGAAAGCCCGCGTTTCAATTCGGCGGTCAAGTCGGTTTCTTCCGTCGCCACGTGCACGGGTTTTCCGGACTCTTTGCCGAGCCAAGCATTGAGCTCTTGCGGTGTTGTCTCAACGTAGCGACCCTGCCGACGAACCGGCATTCCTTCCGACGCCCATCGTTGAACGACTGAGGCCGGCTCTCCCAAAAAGTCTGCAATCTCTTTCCAGCCTTTCAGAATCTCGGCGGGACTTCTTGATTGGGCAGGCTTTTTGACGCTTTTCGGCATACAATCTCAGGCGAAATTATTAACCCGATTGGACCTGGCTCCTCAAGTGGCTAAGCGCCTTGCGATTCATCGTATCGCATTTTGTCCCGTCATCGCAGTGGGCAAAACTGCCTGGCAAACGTAGCACGGGAGTGCTCTCGATGGCAGGAGCCGGAATAGTCACTTCAACGCGCGATCACTTTGCGAAAAAGGACACTGTCCTTTCGTAATTGGGTATCGACTGTATTGAGGCGACTCTGGTTCATGCGGCAGAATCGAATCATGTGAGGCCAAGCTCTCACGAATTTTATTATCTAAGGAGTTCACAATGACATACCAGCCCTCCCTCAAAATGGTGCAAGCGCTTCTGCACCCAGAAACACGCAAGGCCTTGTCGCTTCCCCTGGCATTGCTGATTACCGGCGCCTTGTCCCAGGTCGAGACAACCATGGAACTCACGAACCGAGTCTGTGACTCCGTATTTCGTCGTTCGAACAAGGCAACCGCTGAATAACGCTGGCGGCGGCGTCATCCCGGACGGAGCGAGGACTGTTCCCGATGGTTGCGCAACAAACCGCTCCCATTGAAGATTTCTAAGATTGATTGTGATCAGGAAACTACCCGGCAATTTAATCTGGCGGTCTCAAAAAATCTTGCATTACGCGAAGAATGTCGTTTTGTGGCCAATGTCAGGCAGAGGAATAGCGACGCAGGGTCTGAAATAACACACTCTACACCGGAGTGAGCGTTCGCTCTTGTGCCTGTGCCACCAGGCTATCGAACTGCATCTGTTCCAGGCACAGCGCATGCTGTCCGAAATGCGCGTCCTTACCTGTTACATGCCAGTAAGGCATCCAGTTGAACTGCTTGCCTCCTGAGCCTTCCAGCACGACGAGGAACGGATACAAGGTGACTTCCTCTTCCTCCTCGCCTAACCACGACTCCAGCTTTTCGGGAAGAAAAGCGTGCAACACCTTGAAGTTGCCATCCCCAACACCGAGTTGAAAGTCGAGGGACACCCATAACTCCCGCGCCCCTCCGCAAGCTGGACAAGTCGTCGAGGTCGTCCTGGAAAATTCGTACAGGGTATCGAACAGTTTCTGCAAAATCGAACTTTTCTTCTGACACTGCAAACAGTAGAAGTATTGCGACGTCACGTCGGAGCCTCCTGTTCCGGAGCTTAGTACAACCCAGTCCGAGAAGAGCAGCGAATACGACTCTTGTCCGTGTGTTTGGTCACAACCCCAGGTGATGCTAATCGTCGATTGTCCTTTCGCAGCGGGATAGAGTGAAGCGTTTGTGGATGGAGCAGAAGGGTGCACGAGACCGTCAAGCGGCTGTGGCCGGAGATCGATTGGATTGAGAATCTCCAACTGCGAGAACAAGTCACGCAGGTTTGGATTAAGGCGCTCGAACGCAGCGCGCTTCAGCCGCAAGACTTAAACCGGATTCCCTTCACCCTGCTGGTTCCGAACTGTCCCATCACATTCATGGAGCACAAGCGTTGCGTCGTACACATTGCGCGCACCAACTGCACGGCTATGCGAGAGTTTATGGGGCGAGCCTTAGCAATCGACCTTGACACAGTGATCGCTGGGGCGATTCTCGCTGACGTTGGCAAACTGCTGGAATACGAACTCGGACCCGATGGCCAGAGCCGGCAGAGTGAGCGCGGCGAGGCGTTGCGGCACCCCTTTACCGGAGTTGCCTTGGCGCTGGAGTGCGAAGTTCCAGACGCCGTTTGCCACATAATTGCCGCGCACGCTGGGGAAGGCGATCTGGTCAAGCGCACTACCGAAGCGTTCATTGTGCATCACGCGGATTTTATGGCGTTCCAACCCTTCAAGAATCCTAAGAACATCAAGACGAAGCCATAAGGAGATCTCTTGTCTGCGCCGAAATCAATCGTCAATCCGAACGGATCGGTGACTGCGGCGATGGCCCGATGGGCTGCCGGCCTGCAGTATCAGGACATCTCCTCAGAAGCGGTGTACCAGGCCAAGCGTTTCCTGCTGGATGCCATCGGCTGCGCGCTGGGCGGCTACCAGCAGCACGACGTAAAGATCGCTCTCGCAGTTCTTGGTGAGATTGCGGGACCCGGCCCGGCCACGCTAATCGGCACCGGCGAACGGGTCGATCCCGTCTCCGCGGCGCTGGCCAATGCGCTCATGATTCGCTGCATGGACTACAACGACATTTATTGGAACCAGGATCCTTCTCATCCCTCCGACATTTTTCCTGCGGCGATGGCGTGTTGCGAGCGAGTGGGGAGCGGCGGCAAGGAACTGATTGTCGGCCTGGTGCTTGGCCACGAGTTCGAAATGCGTTTTTGCGCAGCGGCTTTTCCCGGCATCCGCGAGCGAGGATGGCATCATGCCACGCTCACGGCATTTGTCTCGCCTATCGTTGCCGGACGCGCATTGCATCTTTCGTGGGAACAAATTCAGCAGGCAATCGGAATTTCCGCCAGCCATCACTGCACACTCGGGGCGGTTACGGCGGGCAAGCTAACCATGATGAAGAACACCGTGGACCCTCTGGCCACGCAGAGCGGCGTGTTTGCGGCGCTCCTGGCGGAGAAGGGATACTCCGGGCCCGAGCACGTCGTGGACGGCAAGGAAGGGTTGAGTCATGTCTTCGGTCCGGAATGGAAGTTGCACGTTCTGACGGATGGCCTCGGCGATTGCTGGCGCATCACACAGTGTGGGATGAAGGCATTTCCCACCGAAGCCTTGACTCACACGCCGATCTCGGCCGTGCTCGATCTGGTCGAGGCGAACGATCTGCATCCAGAGCAGGTCGAGAAAATTCAGATACGGTCGTTGGCGCGGGCTGCCGACATTCTGTCCGATCCCAGCAAATACGACCCGCGCACCAGGGAAACAGCGGATCACTCATTGCCCTACGTAATCGCGGCGGCGTTAGTGGAGCGACAAGTTACGCCTGCGCAGTTCACTGGAAAAAAGATCATGGATCCGGCCATCCGCGCGCAGTTGAGGAAGGTGGAGGTGGTGGCAGATCCGGAGATTGAGAAGGTCTTTCCGGGACTGCAGAGGGTTGTGGTAAATATCACCGCTACTGATGGCCGCGTGTTCAGCAAGCAACTCGACTTCCCTAAAGGGGATCCGCGAAATCCGCTGACCGATCAAGAGGTGGAAGAAAAGTTTGCCGCGCTGGCGGAGGGCGTGCTCTCAATTGCAGCCCAGAAAAAACTGAAAGACGCGATTTGGAATCTGGAGAACGCGGACTCGGTTGGCCAGGTGATGGCACTGATGCGGTCGGACATTGAGCGACAAACGGCCAAGATCCCAAGCAAACCGCGATTACCGGTAAAGAGCAAGAAGCGCGGGAAACCGGCAGTGGTATAGGCCTTGTTCATCGTTTCGCCAGAGACCAGTCACGAGCTTTCCCGAGGATTTCAGCATGAGCCAGACCATCGTTGAAAAGATTGCTCAGTCGCACATGACCGAAGGACCGAAGCGGCTCTTGCGTACAGGTGATTTCGTCTCGATTCGGCCCTTCCACGTGATGACCCACGACAACACGTCGGCGGTGATGAGCAAGTTCAAAGCAATCGGTGCGAAGAAGATTTGCGATCCCAACCAGCTCATCTTCGCGCTTGATCACGATATCCAGAACCAGGACGACGCTACGCTGAAGAAATACCGCTCCATCGAAGCCTTTGCCAAAGAGCACGGCATCGACTTCTACCCCGCAGGCTCGGGCATCGGACATCAGATCATGGTGGAGCGTGGCTATGTGATACCGGGATCCTTCGTCGTCGCCTCCGACTCGCACTCGAACATGTATGGGGCGCTCGGCGCTGTTGGAACGCCTATCGTACGTACCGATGCGGCTGCGGTGTGGGCCACGGGCGAGTTCTGGTGGCAGATTCCGCGGTCCATCCAGATTGTGCTGGAGGGCAAGTTACGCCCAGGAACCTGCGGCAAGGACGTGATTATTTGCCTGTGCGGGCTCTACAACCACGACGAGGTGCTCAATGCTGCGGTCGAGTTCTCCGGTCCAGGCTTGGCCAGTCTTTCGATGGATGCACGCTTCTCCATTTCGAACATGAGCACCGAATGGGGAGCGCTGGTGGGTTGGTTTCCGGTAGACGAAGTCACGGTCCGATATCTGCAAGGCGTTCGAGAACGCTTGTGTGCGAGTGGCATCGATCGCTTCGCAGAACAGGACATCGAGAACTGGAGCAAAGCACCGCTGCTTCCCGATCTCGATGCTTCCTACGCGGCCCGCATCACGCTGAACCTTGAAGAGGTGACTCCGCGGGTCTCTGGGCCCGACACGGTGCAAGTGGTGCAATCCCTCGCAGCAACCGAAAACAAGAGGATTGCGATTCAGAAAGCCTATTTGCTCTCCTGCGTGAATTCGAGAGTGGAAGACTTGGAATCCGCGGCGCAGGCTTTGCATGGGAAGAAAGTTGCGCCTGGAGTGAAATTCTATCTGGGAGCGGCTAGCGGGTGGGTGCAGCAAGAGGCTGAAAAACGCGGCGTCTGGCAGACGCTACTCGATGCGGGTGCAAACCCGCTGCCGCCGGGATGCGGGCCGTGCATCGGCTTGGGTGCGGGACTGCTGGAAGCAGGCGAAGTCGGAATCTCGGCCACCAACCGCAATTTCAAAGGCCGCATGGGCGCGCGCGATGCCCAATGCTACTTAGCAAGCCCCGCGGTCGTCGCCGCGTCTGCCATTGCAGGGTACATTGCTGGGCCCGATCCCGTTGAGGATTTGACGCCGGCGCGCCAGTTTATGGAATTCGCAAGAAACGGGAAGGGATCTTCGGAAAAAGTAGAGATCCTTCCCGGTTTCCCGGAGCGCGTGAGAGGCAGTCTGGTTTTCCTGCCGCAGAACAACCTCAACACCGACGCTATCTATGGCAAGGACTATACCTACCGCGACGACATGACGCCGGAAATGATGGCCAAAGTCGTCATGGAAAACTACGACCCGAAGTTTGCCGCCCGCACTCGCGCCGGGGATATCATCGTCGGCGGTTTCAACTTCGGCACCGGATCGAGCCGCGAGCAAGCGGTCACATGCCTTAAAGCCAAAGGCATTCCGCTCATGATCGCGGCCAGCTTTTCGCAAACCTACCTGCGCAATGCCTACAACAACGGCTTTCTGTGCGTGGAGGTTCCCGAG
Organism: Candidatus Sulfotelmatobacter sp.; assembly: GCA_036269595.1. Lineage (GTDB taxonomy): Bacteria > Acidobacteriota > Terriglobia > Terriglobales > Acidobacteriaceae > Sulfotelmatobacter. Next base: position 20,369 of record DATBEI010000164.1, on the reverse strand, counting down.
TTCGTCAGTCGTTTGCAGAAACGGTTCTCCACGAGAATCGCCGCGAAAGAGAAAACAATCATCCCCAGCGAGGAGCTGGACATTGATTTCACCTCAAGCACGGTTGCATGGCTCGGCGAGATATTTGTGTTTCCGCCGCTGGGCAGTGTGCCGCAATCACTCGTAATCGCGGGCGGCATTGAAAACCTGGTCGCTAAGCGGCTGAGCGTGGCATAGAAAAAGCAAAGGACAAATTTTATGGCGAAATACACGGTCGTCACCATGCCCGGAGACGGAATTGGCAATCAGGTTCTGCCGGAGGCTCTGCGGCTTCTGAACGCAGTCGGCTTCGATGCTGAGTATATTCACGCCGACATCGGCTGGGATTGTTGGCGCACACAAGGAAACGCGCTGCCCGAGCGCACCGTCAGCCTGCTGGCGCGGCACAAGCTTGGCCTGTTCGGGGCAATCACTTCCAAGCCCAAGCAACAAGCGGAGGCCGAGCTGATACCGGAACTCAAGGGCAAGGGATTCTCCTACTTCAGCCCCATCGTGACCATGCGCCAGCGCTTCCATCTCGATACCTGTATCCGGCCTTGCATAGCTTTTCCGGGCAATCCGCTGAATTTCATTCGCAAAAAACCCCATGGAGGATTCGAGGAGCCTTTGGTGAACGTAGTCGTCTTTCGGCAGAATACGGAAGGCCTTTATGCGGGCGTTGAATGGACCAATCCCCCAGAGCCCGTGCGCGCAGCGCTCAGCACACATCCAAAGTTCAAGCCGTTTGTTGGAATTCTGGGACCCGACCTGGCCCTTTCCATGCGCATTATCACTCGGCCAGCGGCACGCAAGATTTGTCGGGCTGCGTTTGACTGGGCTAAGCAATACAAATACAAGTCCGTAACCATCTGTGAGAAACCGAATGTGCTGCGCGAAACTTCAGGGATGATGGAAGAGGAAGCCAAAGCCGTGGCGAAGGAGTACCCGGGAATTCCACTGTCATCGACCAACATCGATGCGCAGACTATGTGGCTGACGAAGAATCCCGAAGACTACGGCGTAGTCGTCGCCTCGAATCTGTTCGGTGACGTAATCTCCGATGCTTTCGCCGGACTGATCGGCGGCCTAGGTTTCGCCGCGTCGGGCAATATAGGCGATGACGTTGCTGTATTCGAACCCACGCATGGATCCGCGCCGAAGTATGCGGAACTGGACCCACCCATCGTCAACCCCATCGCCATGTTTCTCTCCGCCGTCATGTTACTCGATCATGTGGGCGAGATCGAGAAGTCTCGGCGCATACGCGACGCCATTGCTGCCGTGGTGAAAGAAGGCAGAGTGCGCACCTATGACATGATGCGCATCTCCGGGGGCGCGAAGGCGATCGAGCAAGGCGCGGCCAGCACGCTTCAGATGACGGATGCGGTCCTGGCGAAACTGGAAGAGCAAGTGAGCATGACGGTTCCAGAATGCGTTGCAGTTGGCAACGGCAACCGGCGCCCGGCGATGAGGAAACATTCATGAGCGCGGGAATCGAAATCCGAGGCAGGCATGCAGCCGAAGCGGGCCACTGGGGGCCGGAGATTCGCTCGGATGTGCACGTGCGCATTGAACCGCGCGAGCGTGGCGGCATCCAGATCGAATTGGTTTCCCGAGTCAACGCCTACTACGGCGAATCCATCCGCTGCCAAGCTGAAGAAGTTCTAGTGGCACTCGGAGTACAGCACGCGCAAGTCGACATTCACGACGAAGGAGCACTGCCTTTCGTGATTGCGGCACGCATTGAAGCCGCGGCCCGGCGCGCAGGGTTGGGCAACGACACGCGCGTGCTCCCGGAGCGGCTTTCGCTTCCTGAGCCTTCTTCCCGCGATCGAATGCGGCGGTCGCGGCTCTACGTTCCCGGCAGCGAGCCCAAGTATTTCGTTAACGCTGCGCTGCATGGAGCCGACGGTATCATTCTCGATCTCGAAGATTCCGTTCACCCTAGTGAAAAGGATGCGGCACGACTGCTGGTGCGGAACGCGCTGCGCACGGTCGATTTCCTCCAATGCGAGCGTATGGTCCGCATCAACCAACTTCCTTTGGGACTGGACGATCTGGAGGAGATCGTTCCCGAATCTCCGGACCTGATTCTCATTCCCAAGGTCGAGGCTCCGGAGCAAGTGATCCAAGCCAGTCAGAAGATCGCCGAGGTCAAAGCGAATTACGGCATCACCCGCCCAATCTGGCTGATGCCAATCCTCGAATCGGCGCTGGGAATCGAGATGTCCTACGAGATTGCGACCGCAACCGAAGAAATTGCGGCGCTGACTATTGGGCTAGAAGACTACACGGCGGACCTGAACGTCGTGAAAACGCCGGGAGGCGCGGAGTCGCTTTTCGCACGACAACGCGTGGTGAACGCCGCCCATGCCGCCGGCGTGCAGGCCAACGATTCGGTCTTTGGCGACGTCAGCGATATGGACGGCTTGCGCGCGTCGGCCTTGAATTCCCGTGCCCTGGGCTTCGAGGGCATGGGATGCGTGCATCCACTGCAGATCGCGGTGATACACCAGGCTTTCGCGCCAACTCCGGGAGAAATCGCGAAGGCGCAGATAATAGTCGCCGCCTACCGAGAGGCTCAACAGAAAGGTCTGGGCGTAGTCAGCCTCGGCTCGAAGATGATCGATCCGCCAGTGGTACAGCGAGCCCTGAAGTTGATGGCGCGAGCAAAGACCATGGGATTGCTGGCGTGATCACTGAATAGTTGCTGGGAGTTCAAATGGCCATTCTGGAAAAAACGGATTTAGCTCGCAACGCGGTCGGGCGTATGGTCCCGGAGATTGTGAATGGTCGCCCGCAAGTCCCTTACCTTGGCGTCGGCAAGTACCATCCTTGCGGACATAAGGCGGCGCCCCCTATTCGGACCGCTGCCGATTATCCCGAGAATGGTGACAAGCGCGTAGGGGATCTCGAGACTGCCCTCCGCAAGTGTGGCCTGCGGGATGGCATGGTGATTTCCTCTCACCACCACTTGCGTGATGGCGACCGCGTGGCCCTCATAGCGCTCGAAGCGGCGGCAAGAATTGGCGTGAAAGATCTGCTGTGGTTTCCCAGCGCCTCCTTTCCCTCGCAGCAAGGCGCCATCGAATTGATGGCCTCGGGCGTAATCGACCACATCGAAGGCAGCATGAACGGACCGCTGGGCGACTACTGCACGCAAGGGAAAATGCGCGGCATGGGAGTTCTGCGCTCGCACGGCGGGCGTTGGCAGGCGATTCAAGATGGCGAAGTGCACATCGATATCGCTGTGATTGCCGCACCGACCGCGGACGCCTTCGGCAACTGTGACGGCTCGCATGGCAAATCCGCCTGCGGTTCCCTCGGTTTTGCCTTGGCCGATTCCATCTACGCCGACCAGGTCATTGCGGTCACTGACAACCTTGTTCCTTTTCCCTGCGTCCCCTGGCAGATTCAAGGCAACAACGTCGACTACGTCGTCGAAGTAGATTCCATCGGAGATCCCGCCAGAATTGTCTCTGGCACAACCCAAATCACTCGCTCTCCCGACCGTCTGCGCATTGCCGAGTTCGTAGCGCGCTTCCTGCGCGATGCCGGCATCATGCGTAATGGCTTCTCCTTTCAGGCCGGCGCTGGCGGAATTGCGCTAGCCTTTGTCGGCTACCTCAAGCAGATGATGAAAGACGCGGCCGTGAAGGCGCGATTCGTGCGGGGTGGCTCGACCAAATATCTGGTTGAACTGCTGGAGGAAGGACTTACCGACTACATCCTCGACGGCCAGACTTTCGACCTCAGCGGTGTGCAGTCAATGGCGGACCATTCGCGCCATGTGGCGACTTCCCCGTTTACGTCGTACAACTACCACGGCAAGGGAAACTTCGCCTCCATGGTGGACGCCGTCGTGCTCGGTGCAACCGAGGTCGACTTGAACTTCAACGCCAATGTTGTGACCCACTCCGACGGACGCCTTTTGCACGGCATCGGCGGCTGGCAGAACTGCCTGGCGGCAAAGTGCACCATCCTGGCCGTGCCTTCATTCCGCGACCGCATTCCCGTCATCGTCGATCAAGTCACTACGCTATGCGGACCCGGCGAACTGATCGATGTGGTCGTAACGGAGCGCGGCATCGCGATCAACCCGATTCGCCAGGATCTGCTGGACGCGGTCAAAGGTTCGAGGCTTCCGATTCGTCCCCTGCAAGAAATCAAAGCCGAGGTGGAACGTATCTGCGGTGGCAGTCCGCAGCGTCCCGCACATGGCGAGCGCCCCGTTGGTATCGTCAAGTGGGTAGACGGCACAGTGCTCGATAGCGTTTGGCAGGTCGTCTGAGCGCGGTTGATCAACATCATGAGACGGCGTTTAGAGAAGACGCACTGGTTCCCGGGAGCAAAGAAGGCTGAGCCTCTCCTACGAATTCGATCGCGTGTCGCTCGACGTGCCTCCAGCTGCGGGGACATAGCACTTCAATGTGTAGTCCATCACCATGCGATCGGCATTGAACCGCCAGCCCAGGGTACGGATCGTGCGTTTCATGCGCTTGATCCAGCCACGCGGCAGACCGTCGCGATCTCGCTGATAGTAGAGAGGAATCACTTGTTCGCGAAGGGTTCGCATCAAGTCTTCTCCGTCGCGCGAATCGTGAACGTTCATATTCGAGTGGGTCTTGCCCGTTCCAATGGCGAACCCGTTCATGCCGTCGAACGCCTCGGCCCACCATCCGTCGAGAATGGATAGATTCAATCCTCCGTTAAGCACGACTTTTTGTCCGCTGGTGCCAGAGGCTTCGAAGGGACGCCGCGGGTTATTCAGCCACACATCGACGCCCTGCACGAAGTGGCGGCCGACGTTGATGTCGTAATCTTCGACGAAGACGAATTTGTCGCGAAATTTCGGATCGCGCATTAACTCGGCAATCTGTTGCAGCACTCGCTTGCCAGGTTCGTCCAGGGGATGCGCCTTGCCCGCGAACACAAATTGGACCGGCCGGTTGGGATCATTCACCATCGAGGCCAACCGCTCAATATCGGTCAAGATGAGGTTGGCTCTCTTGTAAGTTGCGAAGCGACGGGCAAATCCGATGGTGAGTGCATCGGGGCTCAGCACACGCTCCAGGCGCTGCAAGACTTCGCGGGGTTCTTCTCGGCGAGTCGCCTGTGCAACCGCTCGCCGGCGTACGAACTCGATCAATTGTGACTTCAGGTTAAGGTGTGTTTCCCATAGTTCGCCGTCATCTACGTTCTCGATTCCCAGCCAGATCTTAGCCTCGCTTCCACGCTGGTGCCAGTCTGTGCCGAGGTGGCGATCGTAAAGGCGGAACATTTGCGGCGCCAACCACGACGGAACGTGAACTCCGTTGGTGATGTGTCCAATGGGAACATCATCTTCCATTTTGTTACGGAATAGCCCCGTCCACATGGCGCGCGACACTTCTGCATGCAACGCCGAAACTGCATTGGCACGCCGCGACAGCCGCAGTGCCAAAACCGTCATACAAAATAACTCGTCGCCGTTGGATGGATTCTCGCGCCCCAGCCCCAGCAGGCTTTCCGGAGAAAGTCCCAAAGCCTCGCGCAATGGACCAATGTGCTCATCTACCAGGCCCGCGTCAAAACGATCGTGCCCGGCGGGAACCGGAGTGTGAGTAGTGAATACCACTTCACGTGAAACGCGGGGAACCGCAGCCTCGAAGGAGAGGCCTTCATCTTCCATCCGCATGCGAACGGCTTCCAGCACTGCAAACGCACTGTGCCCCTCGTTCAGGTGCAACACGCCAGGAGAAATTCCCAATGCTTTTAGCGCCCGCAGTCCGCCCACGCCCAGTAGCAATTCCTGGCGTATGCGAGTGCGCAAATCTCCACCATACAAGCGCGACGTCAGTTGCCGGTCCTCAGGAGCATTCCCCTCGACGTCGGAGTCGAGCAGGAGCAAATCGCGGCGTCCGACCTTCACGCGCCAAACCTTCGCACAAAGGCGGCCACTGCGCGTCTCAATTTCCACCACCACCGGACGGCCGTCTTTGCCGATCGCCACTTCCATCGGCATCTGGTTCACATCGGTCTTGAGATATTCTTCCCGCTGCCATCCTCCATGATCGAGCCGCTGCCGAAAATATCCCTGACCATAGAACAAGCCAATGCCCACCAGCGGGATGTCGAGATCAGAGGCGCTCTTGATGTGGTCTCCCGCCAGCACTCCCAGGCCGCCGGAATAAACCGGCAAGGATTCGTGCAAGCCAAACTCGGCTGAAAAATATGCCACCGGGTGCGGCCGCAAAACGCCCGCACGCTGCGTGCCCCAGGTTCGATCGCCTTCCAGATACTCCAACATGCGGCGATAAGCATAGTTCACGCGGCTGTGCAGCATGAGCTCTGCAGCTCGCGTTTCCAGTTTGGCAAGAGGAATTTCGCTGAGCAGGGCGACCGGATTGTGATTCAGTTCGCTCCAGCGCGCTGGCTCGAGATCGAGGAACAAGCTGGCGGAGTTATGGTCCCAACTCCACCACAGATTGCGCGCCAGAGCCCACAGGCGCTCTTGGAGTGGAGCTATGAAGCGATCAAGGGTTCGGGCTTCACTGACCACGGGAGCGACCTGGGTGGCGGCTTCGGTCAGACCTTGAATTTCATCCTCGCTGAAAACGCGGGCCTCAATGGTTTGCACAACAAGAACGCCCTGCAGCACACCGCGGTCGAACAAGGGAACACCCAGGAAGGACTGGTATGCGTCCTCTCCCGCAGACGAAAAGTATTTGAACCGGGGATGCTGTTTCACCTGTTGCACCGCGACGGGCCGCACCAGTTCAGCAACCAGACCAGTGAGACCTTCGTGAACTTCCATCCGCAGGTTGCCGATACATTCCTTGCGCAGACCAACCGTCGCAGCCAGCACAAGATTGGCGCGATCGGGTTCCAGCAAGTACGCCGAGCACACGTCGGTCCGAAACCTTTTCGCGATCAGGGCTACCACGTTCATCAGCGTTTCCGCCGGCTGCCCGCCCTCCGCCGCCAGGTTTCCAATTTCTTCCAGCGTCAGGACGTTCCTGACTTCGTTCAAACGCACACCTTGCTCCTCTGCTATCTCTCCGTATCCTTCCAATCTGTTTCGTCAGCCTCCGTGGGGTTAGACTTCGATCTGCCGCACTGCTGGACCAGCCGCAGCCGACAGGGGTTCCCTTATTGTACGGTGTGATCAAGAAAATCGTGAATGTAGCTCTAATTTTTAACTTAGATGCCGCAAATCGCGATTTCCGATGCTTCAGGCAACTGCTTGCGTGTGCGCAACTTTCCACTTTCGCAGATAGAGTGCAAACATAGCTGCCGATCCAATCAGCGGCACCGCCAGTCCCGCGTTCAGCGTTCCGAAATGATTCGATGAAACTCCCACGATCCACGGCAGCAGTCCCCCTCCGAGGTTCGACATCGTAAACATCACGGACCCGACGCGCGTCGAGGCTGGCCCGAATTCGCGCGACAGGAGAGAAATGGTGATGGGATAGACGCAAGAAAGGCCCAGGCCGGCCAGGGCGGCGCTCACTGCCACTTCACCCAGGCCGTGCGACAAAACTAGTCCCGCCATTCCCGTGCACGCCAGAAGCAACCCCGCCCGGACCAGCCAAATTTCATCGGTCACTCGCAACAGCAGTGGCGCCAGCCATCGCCCCAGCATCAGCGCCGAATAAAAGAACGACGGACTCATGAACGCCACCGTCGGCGTGAGACTGCCAAGACTTTTCGCATAGGAGGCAATCCATCCCCCGAAGGCGTTTTCCACGCCGACATACAAGAAAAACAACGCGCCGAGAATGAAGATCATGCCCTGCTTCCATGGAATGGCGGCAGCTTTGGATGAAAGGACATCCTTCGCCGCGTACGGTTCGACAATGGACGAGGGCATGGCGGCAATTCCAATCGCTACCAGAAGAGCGAACCCCGCCACCGCTCCCAGGAACCAGGGAATCGCGCCTCCCTTTGCAGCCGCTGCCACCAGAAAGGGACATGCGACCGCACCCACGCTCCAGCAGAAGTTGAGCAGGTTCAGCGTGGCGCTTCGCCGTCCTGGATTCACCTCCGCCACCAGCAGATTCGCTGCGGGAACTGCCAGTCCCATACCGAATCCCGAAGCAGCGATGCACATAATTCCAATCGTCTTCGGACCAGCCAGCAGCAATCCCACGCCCGCACTCATCAGCAGAAGCCCTGCCTTCATGGCAAAGCGAAATCCCCAGCGCGCGGCCAGCACTCCCGAGAGCGCCACGGCCACAGTCGAAGCAAGATACTGCGCTGTGAACAGCGCCCCGGCCTGCGAATAGTTCAGCGACCAGCGCGCCGACAACGTCGGAAGCATGGGCCCGAGCAACACCGTCGCGATTCCAATTGGAACGAACGACGCATACGCAGCAAGGGTTAGCGCTTTGGCAGAAATTGACGCGGACGGTGAGTCAGACGAAAGCATCAATGAGTTGGCAGGTTCCGACGCTACTATATCGGAAGGGCATTGCGTGGTGTGATGAATCACGTAGTCCCGGACGCATTCGTCCGGGGCCGACAGGCTCGCTCGCGAGTGCGGACGAATGCGTTCGCCTCTACGTGATTTTTTCCGGGGCTTTTGCGGTGGATTCCCTGACTACCAGTTCAGGCTCGATGGCGATTTCCGCAGGATACTCTTTTTGCCCCTCTATTCGTTCCAGCAAGCTCTGCGCCGCCACTTCGCCCATGCGATTCAGCGGCTGCCGAACCGTCGTCAAACTCGGCGTGTAAAATGCCGCGCCCGGAATATCGTCAAATCCGATCACTGAAACGTCTTGCGGAACGCGCAGGCCCTGCTCCCGAAGCGCGCGGATCGCCCCGATCGCGGAGATATCGTTGTAGGCGAATAGCGCGGTAAAAGGCTTACCGCGGGCCAACAACTGCCTGGCAAACGGATAGCCCAGCATCGGTGTCGGATCGTCCGCGTCAATCTGCACCGTCAAATCCGGATCGACCTTCATCCCAATCTCGGCGGCCACCTTGCAGATCGCGTCCCACCGATCCTGCGCGTCCGAACTGAGCGGATTTCCCTTCATGAAAGCGACGCGCTCGTGCGACAGCTCCTTTAGGTGGCTTAACGCTAAAACCGCCGCACGCTCGTGATCGAGAATAATGTTAGTCACGCCCTTCAGCTTCTTGTGCCCGGCAATGGCAATGGTGGGCAGCAGCGGCGCCTCTTGCACGGTTGTATCTACGGTGATGATGCCTTCGACGCCGCGCTCCGACAGCATTTGCGAATATCGGCTCAGCAACTCCGGATCGTGCCGGTGAACTACGGTCAGGAAAAAATATTCGCGTTGCCGCAGATATTGTTCAATGCCGCTGATGATGGGAGAACTGTAGGAATCGCCAATTTCTTCCGCGATCACTCCGATGGTGTAGGTACGCTTGTTGCGCAGAGTGCGGGCAAAAAAATTGGGCCGGTAGTTGAGTTCCTTCGCGGCCGCATGAATCCGGTTCTTGGTCTCTTGTGGAATGGATCGGGCCGAGGGCGAATCGTTCAGTACCGCCGAGACCGTCCCCGGAGTAAGCCCAATATGCTGAGCGACGGCCTTCAGGGTTATCACGGCTGGCTTTTGGCCAGGTGTCTTGATTTGGCCCATGATCGATTAAAGCGCTCTACAAGACTTTTGCATAAAAGTATCTTACAAAAAGTCTCGATCGTCAGTGATTCTCCGCACGCCTCCGCGTCGATACGCTGGCGCACTTTCGAGGGGTCGCTAGGCCTTCGCGTACCGCTGGCTGTTTGGTCGCGACCCGCTCAATGCAAAAAACAAAATGTACAGATAACAGAGCACCGGCAGGATTAGGGCATAGTGCATTCCCTGACCCCAGCTCGTTTCGCCCTGAACCATAGTCGGGTAGTACCGGTTGTTGATGAGCACCGCGACTCGTCCGACGAGATATGGGATTATGGCACCCCCTACGATGGCCATATTCAAGAGCCCCGACCCGTCCCCTGTTAGAGGGCCAAGCTCCGCAATTCCCATTGTGAAAATGCAAGGAAACATAATCGAATTGAACAATCCGACGGCCAAGATCGACCACATCGCTACATGGCCGTTGCTAAGCACGGAAACTGCGACTAGCAAGACCGCCATAATCGCGGCAAAGGCAAGCAGAGTGCTCGTCTTAATCTTCTGTAGAAGTGCTGACCCGATAAACCTGCCAACCATGGCTCCGCCCCAATACAGTGAGATGAACTTCGCTGCTTCCGACAGCGCCGCGCGATAGCGAACTGCCGTGTCGGGAACAGAAGACGGGGATATGAAGCCACCGATATTATCTAGTGCTAAATAATTGGCGATGGAACTTCCAATCGCGACTTCCCCGCCGACGTAAACGAAGATTCCGATTGCTCCGAAGATGAGGTTGGGGTGTTTCCAAATAGAGTCGTCAACCTTCTCTCCGATGGGATGCTCGGCTGATTCCATTTTGGGCAACTTGAAAAGACCGATGGCGACAGCCAGAAGCAAGAGCGCGAGGCTGAAGAAATAAACGTACAACTTCACCACCGCATCTGCCTCTTGAGAGGGGCTGCGTGCGAGTGCCGTCGCAGTCGTGCCGAGAATCAGGTGCGCGCCTACCCAGGGGAAAATAGTGGTGCCAAGCGAATTGAACGCCTGCGTCAGATTTAATCGGCTCGACGCAGTTTTGGGGTTCCCCAGTACCGCGACGTAGGGATTCGCTGCAACCTGAAGAATCGTGATTCCAGTGGCCAAAATGACAAGAGCGACCAAGAAAAATGGAAAGGACGGGATTCTGGCTGCCGGATAGAATGCCAAGCACGCGACTATCATGGTCGACAGCCCGACGATTATGGCTTTCTTGTATCCAATCCAATCAATGATTTTCGAAGAAGGAATTGAGAAGACAAAGTAGGCAGAAAAAAATGCTGTCTGGATCAGCATACTCGCGTCCAGCTTAATTCTGAAAACGTGCTGAGCATAAGGAATCAGCACATCATTCAGGGAGGTGAGGGAGCCCCACATGAAGAACAGTGTCGTGATAACTGCGAGAGCGCCGGTGTACGACGTAGAGCTGCCCGACGCAGCCTTGGTAGAGGTATTAGGGGCCGCGATCGCCATGAGTGCTCAATCCACCTTCCCGGAAGACGGTAGGAACCTAGACCGCGCCATCATAGCATCGCCAGCACGCCGTTTTCCGCATTTTCTTCCCGCCGCATTCCATGACGCACCCCTACAAAATCGTTTCTCTCCTCATTGCCGTCGAAGGAGGAATAACGGAGTTCTTGCCTAACTGTCCAGATTTGAAAGTCAGTGGTCGGATTCGAACACCTGTAACTTGAACTGGCGCAAGTCCAGCCCCGGAGGGGCGGCATGGGAAAGCCCGGCACAATAGTGCCGGGGAGCCAGCAAGAAAAACTCAACGAGTCCCGAAGGGACGGCACAGATTCTGCACTAACCCTCCTCCCTCGCCGCCGAAAACCTTTGCCGAACCTGCTTCCACTCCTCGGTCGAAAATAAGCGCGGACCCACTTCGATGAGCCGTGGGGCCATGTTGAACAGCGCCACCCGAGTCCAAGGCCGGCCGTTTCGCATCCGAAAGCCCTTCTCGTTTAAGTCGCTAACGATGCTGGAATAAGGAAAGTCCTGCACTAGCAGTTCCATCATGAGCATGAGCACTTTGTTCTCGATCGGATCGATCTCCAGCCGCTGGCAGTCGTCCGAGATGCGTAGCCCATAGGGAATGTCCTCGCTGAACGCGCCCTCTGTCGGACCCTCTGATTCCGGGAGTTCGCGGCGCCATTCCAGCGAAACCAATTGCCACCCCGCCGCAGTGCGCTGCCGCATAATAATCTCCGGACTAAGCGGCCCGGAAATCACGTCTCGAATCCGCTCAAAATGCGCCATTGTGGCCTCCACGAATTAATCTTCTGAGAGGGATATAGGCAAATCAAGGGCCAAACAAGAGCCAAGAGGCGCGGGCCCATGCGGAGTTTGTTCAGATGTGTGCGACCGCTCTGTGCTCCGCCAACTGCTGCGCCAGAAAGCCCAAATACTCTTCCATCCCCTGACCGGTTTTCGCCGAGAGGCGGAAAATCTGCATCCCCGGACGCACCGCTTGAATGCTGGTCTGCGCCGCATTCCAATCGAACTCGACCGCCTCCGCAAGCTCGTTCTTGGTGACAACCGCGACGTCCGCGCTATTAAAAATCGTCGGATACTTCAGCGGCTTGTCTTCACCCTCGGTCACCGACATCAATACCAGCCGAAGATTTTCTCCCAGATCATACGAGGATGGACAAACCAGGTTCCCCACGTTTTCGATAAACAGAAAATCCATTGTCCGCAAATCCCAGTCCTGCAGCGCGTTCTGCACCATAGAGGCTTCCAGATGACAAAGCGTTCCGGTGGTGATTTGTTTTACTGGGGCCTTGCTGCGCGCCAATCGCACTGCATCATTCTCGGTCGCCAGATCGCCGACCAGCGCGGCCACTCGATAGCGAGGCTGCAGTTGCGTGAGTGTCTTCTCCAGAAACGTCGTCTTCCCCGAGCCCGGACTCGACACCAGGCTCACCACGAACACTCCGGCGGCGCGAAATTGTTCGCGCAGGGCGCGCGCGATCACGTCATTCTGCTTCAACACATTCCGGCGAACTTCCACCAGACGCGGCTCGCTCATGCCTGCCCCCCCTTTTCCTGCAATTCTTCTTCCTTCACTTCGAGCGCAAAGACTTCAAGTTCCTTGCCGCGCCGCACGTCCATCGTCGGTGTGCCGCATTCCGGACACGCAAATAACTGCACCGACGGCAACTCGCGTTCCGCGTTGCATGGTACACAGAACACGACCACCGGCACATCTTCCACAATGAGTTGCGATCCCTCGAGCGGCGTGTCCTGGCAGGCAACTTCATAGGAAAACAACAGCGCATCGTTGACCACGCCAGAAAGAGCGCCGAGCCTAAGATGCACCGCGCTGACCTCGACACCCCGGCGCTGCGATTCGTCGAGTGCCGCGTCGACAATGCCCATCGCAATCGATAATTCGTGCATCTCCGCGTATTCTATACCCGCACGCGAGAGGTCTGCGCCATCGCTCAACCGCTCGCTGCCCGGAATTTGTGATCCTGAGCGAAGCGAAGGACCCCAGTAATTGAGTGGGCTCATGGATCAGCCGTATACGGTGACGGGACTAACGCCGGCTGACTCATTTACGGTCGAAAGTGAATCGCAAAATTCCGCCGCACATAAGCCTCACTCTGCCCCTGAGGCATCTCAATTTCCAGCTTCCCGATTTTGCTCAGCGCAGCGCCTTCGACGAAAGAAATCTGGCCAGGGTTCCAGACCTCCAACGCATATCGCTCTCCCGCCCGTCCGGAGACCTGCAGAGTCAACTCGCTCCTCGAAGCATTCCAAATTCCTGACAGGACGCGCAATCCACGGCTCGCACTGCCAAGCGGCGGTAGATCATTCGCTAGCGCCAATCCAAAATCATTCTTCATGTGAATCGTTAAATGATTGGCCCCGCTGCTGGCGGCAAACCGCACCGACAAATGTTGGTCGTTGGCATTGGGCTGCATCTCAAAGGGCAAACGCTTCCCATTCATCTCTACGCTGAGCACCTGCGTGCGCAAGCTGAACGCGGGAGAAAACTCAATCCAGCAATCTCCAGTTCCAGTTCGCTTGACTTCGAGCTCAACGCTGTCGGCGGTCTTACGATACTGGAAGTCCGCGCTCGCTTCACCAATGCGCACGTTATGAATCGCAAATGATCTCCAGTCCGCAGGCACGTGCGGAGACAGCGTAATCTGGTGCTTTTCCGCATCAGTCTGCAGGCCAAACATCCCACGCAACATCGGACTGATCACCATTGCAGCCGACCAGATCTGGTGCGGCGAACTGGTCGCGAAGGACTGGTAGTAGTCGCCGGAAAGTACTTCGGTGAAATGCCCGAGAGCACCGTCGGCGCCAAGCAGCGCATTCGCCCGCAAATTCGCGTAGGCCGGAAAAGCTCGGTGGTAGCGGTATTCAGCAACTGACGCCCATCCCGTGAAGAGCGGCCACACCGAACCGTAGTGATAGCCCGATCCATCGTAAACTTTCGATTGCTCGGAAATAATGCGCATTCCCCAGTCCGTCTGGTGATCCTCGGCCGCCAGTCGTGTAATGGTCTGGTCGGCGTGGCTGGCATCAGACAAACCAAACCACATCGGAACAGTCGTGAGCACGCTGGCTTCGTCCCCGCGCTGGCCGTCCGGCTTTACGGCATACGCATATGCTTTGAGTTCGGGCGACCAGAACGCTTGATCGAGCGCAGGTTCGCTGTGCGCGAATTCCGTCGCGAGTTGCTTGCTGATGTCTTCCTTACCGACAAGCCGGGCCAGATTGGAGAGTGCGTGCAGCGCCTCGACTGCGAGTCCTGCCTGGTAATACTCATTCTTTACCGGAAGCAGCGGACCGCCTTCAATCCATCCATGACCGACGCCAAGATTTTTCGCGAAGCCGTGTTCGTCGTAGGTCGAGTGCATGAACTGGTACGCACGCCACAAGTTGTCCCATTTGTCGCGGGCAAAAGCCACGTCGCCACTTTGTACTGCATAGTCATTCATGGCGATGATGAATAGAGGCGTCGCATCGGCGGAAACATATGCGTATGGATAATCTTTGAACCAAGGCACCAGGCTCGCGCTCTGCGAAATCTCGTGCGGCACTTTGCCATCTTCCCGCTGGTATCTGCTAATGAAATCGAGAGCCAAGCGAGCGGTCGCGTAATCTCCCTCGGCGTTAAGAGCGAGCGACGTCCACATCGAATCGCGCCCGAAGAACCACGCGAATCCCGGCCGCTGTCCGACGCCCGAGGTTCGATAGCCCGCAACCAGCCCAGAGCCAAGAAATGGATTGTTCACCAACCCCTGAATCGTGCTGATGCGCGCCCAGTCGTACGCCTGTTGTAGAGCAGGATCTGGCAATTCCAGGCTCACCGTTTTATCGAGGTGAGTACGGTAATAATCGAACGATTGACTCACTGCGCCGGCATATGAAGTCAACAAGCGTTCGTAATTTTTCTGGGCATCGGCTTGGCCGCTGACGGAGGCCGCGATCACCAGTACCTTCGTTTCTTTTCCTTTTTGCGTGACACCTAAACGAAGTGTGTTCTCCTCCGATGACGAATAATTCGTCTGATAAGAAAGATGAGCGTCCGCGGCAGTTGGCGAACCAACCAAGGCGGCATACTTGCGAGCCTCTTCGCCGAAGACAACAGCATGTTCCTTCTCGTCCCAGTTCACATACGTTCCGCCCAGCGCCGCGGGCCATTCCAGTTGAAAATCACCGATAAATCCGGCTTCTATTTCCAACGGTTGTGCGGTCTCGACATCGAGCAGAATGACTGCTCCAGCTTCGTTTACGGGTACGCACAAAGTTTCGCGCACGCGAAAATTATCGCCTGCATACAGAATGGAAGCAGACTCGAAACGGACCGTCAGCGTGCGCGCCAGACTTTCGGCGGGTAGATCTCGATCGCCGACATGAAAGGTCAAATGAAACTCGCGAAAAATTTTGAGCGGATAGACCCACGCCTCAAATCGCCCCGCTTCGTTCCCGAACAATCCTGCGCGAGAGCCGACTACCGGAAGAAATTCCCAGGTGCGAATCGTGCGCGTCAACTCTCGGGCAGATTCGGGTGTTGAAGATTGCTGGGCAACGGCGAACGCAGCGCACAGCATCCACATAAGCACGAACAAACCGCGAGCCACGCCGGAGAGCCGAACAGAATGCGAAGCACGATCGGGCCGAAAACTCATTGCAATCTTCTTTTCACAACCGGATTTGGTGCAGAACTTGCAAAGTCGCGGTACCCTGATATAAGAAGTAGGGGCGAATTCTAGCACGAGCCGAGTGGACCAGGTAGCAACCTCTTGTTTCCTTCACGCCGCGTTTTTCTTAAATCTCTCAGCCGTTCGGCACTTGTGCTTTCGCTGGAAAGCGTGCTGGCCATGGTACGTCCGCGCTGGCTTCATGCGAGTTCAGGCCAACAGGCGAAAGCAGGCTCTCCGAAAGACGAAACGCCCAGCCGCGATCTAGGGGTGAGTTTCATCAACATCGGCCGCGACGCAGGTCTCAACGCGAAAACAATTTTCGGCGGCGAGCACAAGAATAAGTATCTGCTCGAAACTACCGGGTGCGGCGTTGCTTTCTACGATTACGACAACGATGGCTGGCTCGATATTTTTCTGGTGAACGGCACGCGGCTTGAGGGATTTCCGGCGGGCGGTGAGCCGACTTCGCACCTTTTCAAAAATAATCGTGACGGCACCTTTACCGACGTCACTGCAAAGGCCGGGGTCGCCCATTCCGGCTGGGGACAAGGGGTTTGCGTGGGAGATTACGACAACGATGGATGGGAGGATCTGTTCGTCACCTATTTCGGGAAGAATGTTCTGTATCACAACAATGGCGACGGCACGTTCACCGATGTCAGCCAGAAGGCAGGCGTGGCGGGCAAAGGCACTCGTTGGAATACAGGTTGCGCTTTCGTTGACTACGATCGCGATGGACGGCTTGATCTGTTCGTCGCTAACTACATCGATCTTGACTTGGCGACAGCGCCCGTGCCGGAATCGGGACCTTGCCTTTATAAAAGCGTGATGGTCGCGTGCGGGCCTCCCGGACTGCAGGGCGGCAAAAACATTCTGTATCACAACAACGGCGATGGAACCTTCACCGACGTTTCGGAGTCGTCGGGAATTCTAAATGCAAACGGGACTTATGGACTGGGCGTGCTCACCGCAGACTTCGATAACGACGGATGGCCCGATATCTACGTCGCCAACGATTCCACCGCCAGCGCACTTTACCAGAACAAAAAGAACGGAAAATTTCAGGACATCGCCATTGAGGCAGGATGCGCGCTCAGCCCCGATGGCAAGCCACAGGCGGGCATGGGCGTCTCCGCCGCAGACTACGATCTAGACGGCAATCTCGACATCGTCAAAACGAATTTCGCGGGCGACACGCCTTCGCTCTATCACAACCAAGGCGGCGCGAATTTCGAAGACGCGACCTTCACGGCTGGACTGGGCGCGCACACCCAATATCTTGGGTGGGGGTGCGGCTTTTTCGATATGGACAATGACGGTTGGGCTGACATTTTGATCTGTAACGGGCACGTCTATCCAGAGGTCGAGCAACTCAAGACGGAAGCCGGCTATGCTCAGCGCAAACTGCTTTATCAGAACCTGCACAACGGGCATTTTGCGGATGTGTCGTTCCAGGCTGGCCCCGGCATATCGGAGCCTAGTCCGTCGCGGGGCGCGGCGTTTGGCGATTTCGATAATGACGGCGACATCGATGTCGTCGTCAATTGCGTCAACGATTTTCCGCAGTTGCTGCGCTGCGATCTAAAGCTCGATCACAACTGGATCAAGGTTCGCACGATTGGAACGAAATCGAACCGCAGTGGAATTGGGGCTAGGCTGATGTGCGTCACGCATCCGCCCGGGGAGACGAAGGCGCATCAGCAGATCGATGAAGTGCGCAGCGGGGGCGGATATTTTTCACAAAATGATTTGCGCGTTCACTTTGGTCTGGGAAAGGCTGAACGGGTTGACGTGTTGGAGATTCGATGGCCCAGCGGGCAGGTCGATACGCTGAAGGACATCAAGGTGAATCAACTGATCTACGTTAAGGAAGGCGAAGGCATCAGCCAGACCATGAATTTCAGTGCCGTGAACTCCAGGAAGAAATGAACCACAGAGGTCGCTGAGAACACAGATGGTCTTCGAGCATTTGTCCTGCTCACGGCTTCTTCGTGGCAGACTCGCCTGTACCTTCTGTCAGCGTGTGAATCTGGTCCACCGGTAGATTCGCAAAGCTTTCCGTAAGTCCGCTCGGCCAGCGAATTTCAACCCATTCGATTTTGGCTGCCGAACCCAAGCCGAAGTGCACACGCACGTCGCTGTTCGAATCGTAACTGGAACCACTGCGAACCTCATCCACCAGGACCCGCGCGGCGGTTTTCACGCGGATGCGCGCGCCAATCCCGTCGCGATTGGATTTCGTGCCCACCGTATGTATGGCGACCCAGTGATTCGCATTGCGCATCTGGTTCGCCAGCAGGCTCGGGCGGTCGTTCATGTTGCTGATGACAATTGAAATCTTACCGTCGTTCCACAAGTCGCCAACCGCCAGGCCCCGCGAGGAAGCCGCAGTAGTGATACCCACGCCGGAGGCGGCCGAGATGTCGCTGAATGTGCCGTCTCCATTGTTGTGATACAGAATTCTCGGTTCCTTGTAATTGCTGCCCAGATGCTGGCTGTCGACTTCGGGATAGACGTGGCCATTCACGAGAATTAGGTCGGGCCATCCGTCGTTGTCCATGTCTAAAAACATCGTGCCCCAACCCAGATATTGCGTGTAGAGGCCGAGACCGGCGGCAGACGTTGCATCGGTAAACGTGCCGTCGCCGTTATTTTTGTAGAGCGTGGAAGTGTCGTCGGAAAAATTCGTTTTAAAAATATCGAGGTGTCCGTCGCCGTTGTAGTCGGCTATGGTCGAGCCCATCCCGGCCTGCTCCCGGCCGTCTTCGTTGAAAGCCGCTCCGGCTGTAACGGCGACATCAGTGAAGGTGCCGTCGTGATTGTTGTGGTAGAGAATGCTGGGCGTGCTGTCGCACGCGACGAAAATGTCGGGCCATCCGTCGTCATCGAAATCGAGAGTGGACACGCTGAATGCATAATGGCCGTCAGTACGGTCGATGTGGGCCTTGGTCGTGACGTCCTCAAATGTGCCGTCACCGCGATTGTGATAGAGAATATTCTTCGCCCCCGGCAAACCGCGCGGGCCGCACATCACCGGAACGCCCTTCCAGATGCAGGTTGGCCGATCGCCGGGAGCGGGTGCAGTCGAGAGATCGAAATCAACATAGTTGGCCACCATTAGATCTAGATGCCCGTCGCGGTCGTAGTCGACGAACGCGCATCCCGTGCCCCACGCCTTTCCCGATCCTGCGACTCCGGCTTTCTCAGCGACTTCGGTGAAGACGCCGTGCTGGTTGTGGTAGAGGCGGTTCTTACCGTAGTAGGTGACGTAAAGATCTTCCCAGCCGTCATTGTCGTAGTCGCCAACGCACACGCCCTGCCCCCAACCCGTCGCTGTAAGGCCGGCTTTGGCCGTGACGTCGCTGAAGGTGCCATCATGATTGTTGCGATACAGGCGATTGCTAGGACCTTGCCCCACTGGAAATCCTTCGAGCTTCGTACCGTTAACTATGAAAATGTCAGGCCATCCGTCATTGTCGTAGTCGAAAATTGCAACGCCGGTTCCAGTGGTCTCGATGATATATTTCTTGGTCTTGAGGCCGCCGAAAATGTTCTGCGCGGTCAGGCCTGCTTTTTCGGCGATATCGGTAAAACTGGCTATCGGCGCGGCTGCGGGGGCGGCCGATTTGGTTTGCTGCGCACTCACCGGAGTTCCGATCGCCAGGCATCCGTAGGCCAGCAGTCCGCAGATGAGGTGGATGGCGCAAAAAGGAGAAAGTCGCATGGCCCACGTCGATGGTAGGGTGCGGCTCGGTTGGGGTCAAGCTGATTGCTAGCGGGTGACCGTAGCCTCAGCCACGCCAACATACTTATCGGCGCCGCCATAGTAGAAAAGATATTTATTTCCCTGTTTAACCATGCCCTCCACGAAAATCACATTAGGAACCTGGCCAACTTTCTCCCAATCTTTCTCTGGAGAAAATATAGGCTCATCGCTGCGCCACAGTAATTTCCGCGGATCGTTGCGGTCGAAGACGGCGATGCCGGTGCGGTACACGAGATTATCGTCCGCGCCGTTGTAGACGAGCACGATCCCCTGCTTGGTGAGGATCGGCGCCGGGCCCGGTTCGGCGACGCGCGAGTCAAATTGGCCAGGCCGTACGGGCAAGACCGGAACTGGAGTCGCATCTCTCCAATGCAGCAGATCGCCAGACGATGCCAACCCGGCTTGATCCATATTGTCGGCGGTGGTGCCCAGGTAATACATCCAATATTTTCCGGCGATTTTCTCAGGAACGATAGCGCCCGACTTCGTCCATTTCACATTCCAATTTCCTTTGTTGGCAGGAAGGATCACGCCTTTGCGGTCCCAATGAATCAGGTCGGTTGAAGTTGCCAGGCAGAGCTGTGCGTCCTTTTTGTTGTAACCGGTATAAGTCAGATAATAAGTGTCGCCGAATTGAACGAGGCGCGGGTCTTCGACACCGCCGTCTTTTTCGTAATCTTCCGTGGGGCTTAAGACCGGATCGCTGCGACGCGTGAAATGCAGACCGTCGCCGCTTTCGGCATATCCCAGACGGGAAGTGCCTTGCTTATCCTGCGCGCGGTAGAGCATCACGATCTTACCGCCACGCACAACGACCGC
>DATBEI010000119.1:0-7367 GCA_036269595.1 Candidatus Sulfotelmatobacter sp. | reverse complement strand
GGCATTTCTCGCATCCGCGGCTTCCTTTCTGTCGTCATCGAACAGCAGCCCGATCGAGTACACCACAGGGCCGCCGAGGTTCGTCACTCGCCGAATGGCCTGCTGCAGATCGAGGCGGGAAGCGTTATCCGCCCCGTCCGTAATGATCAGCAGCACCTGCTTAGGCTGCTTCGCATGGTTCGACAGCTCGTCCGCCGACGCGGCGACCGCGTCGTACATAGCCGTCATGCCTTTGGCGTCGAAGCGCGAAAGTCCATGCTCCAATTGGCTGATGTTCGAGGTAAATCCCTGGTCGAGGTAGGCCCTGTCGGAAAAGTTCACGACAAACGCCGTGTCGGCGGGATTGGATGCCCTCACCAAGTCCAGCGCGGCAGCCGTGACCGCCGCCCGCTTGTCGATCATCGACCCGGAATTGTCCACGAGGATGCCCATTGAGACCGGAAGATCGCGGTGTTGATAGGAGGCGATGGTCTGCTGCACGCCATCCTCCCACACGCGGAAGTCGCCCTGGTTCAGGTCCCGCACCAGATGCCCTTTGTCATCGACCACCGTGCAGTTCAGCAAGACCTCATTTACGTTCTCCTCCAGGGTGTACAACCCTCCCTGCCCTTTCTGGACCTCGCCGGGACGGGCGGTCGCCGGCGGCTGCTGCGCCGGGGGCTGGCTGACCAGCACATTGTCCTGAGCGTCGGGAGAGACGATGGGGTCGCGGTCAACAGTGAGATTCGGCTGGGCTTGCGGCTTCGTTGGATCAGAACCGCTGGCGGCCTGCGGATGCACAGCTGGCGCGGACGTCTGCGCAAACAACGGCGCGCCGCAGCAAAGAAGAAGGAACAGGAAGACACGGTAACGAAAAAGACTCTTGCGTAACATAGCCTGGCGGAAATTCAGCACTACCTCCACTTTACATAACGTCAGATGCAACTGCCACGCCAATGAAATTCTGTAATTCTCCGCTGGCCTGAGAAACGGCGCGCGACGGAAGGTACAAGGGCTGCCGCCCGCGCCGGAGCGGTGGAAAATTGGGGCCAACCAATCCCCAACCAGCCGCCCCTAACTTAATAGGAGGTTACTACCTCCTCGAGGTTCCACATGGGTTTACTCACATCGAATGACATTAAGGATTTCCAGTCTCTTTACTCGCTGCAGCTCCGCTATCTGCTCTCCACGGAGAACCAGATCGTCAAGGGCCTGAAGAGTATGATCACGCACTCCACCGACCAGCAGCTGAAGCAGGCATTTCAGTCTCATCTTCAGGAAACAGAGGTCCACGCAACCCGCCTGCAAGAAATGATTGCCGACTTGAACGACGGGAACGTCGATGACAAGAAGGACCCGATCATCACCGCTCTCATCGGAGCCGGCGAAAACATTGTCAAGGAATCGAACGAAGGACCAGTGCGCGACGCCGGTTTGATCGCAAGCGCGCAGAAGGTCGAACACTACGAAATGGCCTCGTACGGCTCCGCGCGAAACTGGGCAAGGATTCTCGGCCAATCCCGGCATGCGGAGATGCTCCAGAGAACGCTGGATGAAGAGAAGCACGCGGACGAGCTGCTCACTGCCATCGCCGAGCGGACGAACACCACCGCCGCGGCGGCCGCATAGCACAGAACATGGGGTTAGAAGGGCGGCCTCGCGGTCGCCTTTCAGCCGCACCGCAGGCTGGTTTTGCTGAACCCGCCGCTCGCGATTCCATCGCAAAGCGGCGACCACTGGCAGCCCACGCAGGCGCTGCGGATCGTGCCCAGCGCGAACGCTTCACGCATGCGAGCCAGTAGCTCGTGGCTGAGTTCAATCGTTGCCCGTTCCCTAATGGGTTGCCGCAACAAACCTGAAAGCGCTGCGGCGGCAACGCGATCACGGTCAGAGATCCTGGTTTCGAGGCAGTGGCAATCAGTCTCGTTCAGCAAGGGCGCGCAGATATCGTCCGGAGCGAAGACAATCTCAACGGTCTGGTCTCCCGCCGCGATAAGCTGCGCGATACGATCGAAATTCTTGACGAATTCCGGAGTATAGCCCTCGCCCGCGAAGGTCAGCATGCAAAGCAGATGGTGAGGGCGAATCCGAATGGGCACGTGATCTTCCTAAAAGAAGCGGTAAGCTGGCTAGGCCAACCGCTTCCTTCAGAATACTCTCAGGGCCTTAGCACTTCGGGCCCCGCCGCAGGCCACGGACATCGCTCGAATGCTATTTCTCAGAGATATTGTTGCCAATGATGAAACCTATCTCAGCCATGGCGCGGGGTTGGTTTGCATTCGTGCCCGTGCTACCAAAGACGTCGCCGGGTGTGTAGCTGCTGGCATGAACCCAGGAAAGATCTCCGCGAACGAAGATGCTTCCGTGTTGCAAGGTTGGCGTTAGAGTGGCGGAAGTGGCAGCGCTCCCCGGACCGTACATCAGATTGACAGATTGCTCGGCGGCGCTCCCCGAACTTGCAATATATTCAAACCGGCCTGGGAGCGAGAACCCGTGTTTGAATGTGCGATTCACCAGCAGCGCACCGCCTGTAGTTGACGCGCCCTTCAGGACCCCGATCTTCGGGTTTGTGGGAACATTGGTGTACTGAAAGTAGGGTTGGATGATCCAGGCTCCCTTTGTGTAGGTGTAGATGACGTTGTAAATGCTGCTGTTATTTTGTACCGGCGTAGCGGCCGTCTGGTAGGCTGTCGCACCCGCGTTCCCCGCCCCCACAAACGCCAGACTATGGGCCCCCTTTGCATAAGTTAACGAACCGCTCAGCCACGAATAGCGGTTCGAGTAGAAGCCGTCATTCCAACTCAGTGCGGCTGTGAATTTGCCCATGGTCTCGTTCACCTGGATTCCGCGACTCACGGCGGTTTCCTGATTCCACAAGAGGCCGCGCTCGACGTTCATGTTTTCGAAGGTGAAGGTGTACTCAGCGCCGATCAGTGTGGGCAAAGCACCGATCTCGAACGATGTATTTTTCCCGGCCTGCAGCTTGAGAAACGCCTGAGGTACGGGGCCGTAGAAGTCGGTCACAGTTTTGTCGGTGGCGAGGAATGGTGTCCCCAGTGCCGGAAGAGTGTAAGCGCCGGCCTGCACGTAGAACTGAAACCAGCCGTCAGCCTTTTGAATGAAGAGCTGTCCGTTGCTCAAAGCGGCTTGCCCGATATCATCCCCGGCGACGTGATTGCCCTGCCACATGCCCGAGCCGGTGAGAATGCCATTGGCGGCGATCTTGCCGAAATGGCCCGCGTCGAAGGTGGCAGGGGGTAGCCACTGAATGGGCCCCGTAATGGCGGGAGTGGGGAGCGCTGCCGGAGCAGCCGCAGCAGCCGGAGGGGCTGGCTGCCCGGCAGTGGAAGGTGCCGGTGCTGACGAATTCTGCGTGAGCGTAGTGGTCTCCTGAGATGAAGCCCCCAAACACACTCCGTACATTATGATTGCGAAAATTAGAGCGACTGGCCGTGAGACACGGATCATTGTTGCTGGTCCTCACTTTTCTGAATTGTTTTGCCGGGCCGACACTTATCGGTTGGAACTTTGGGCAAAGGCAGCATCGTTCCCCTGTCTAGCTACAGGAACACAAATCAACGTAAGGAATTTACAAGGATTTTCGTTATAGGAAATATTTATCGCGCGCATTCCCGGCGGGCATGCGAGTTCCAAAATAAAGAGGAAGCTGCTTTGTGCAGCTTCCTCAATTAAATCAGCAAACTAATCGCAGGCTTATGCCGCCGCGGCTTCGGCCCATGGATCAAGAACGACCTTCGTGCAATGGTCCTGCTTGTCGCGGAACATCTTGTAGGCATCAGGAGCCTGGCTAATCGGCAGCCGATGGCTAATCACGAACTCCGGATTGATCTCGCCCTTTTGAATGCGCTCGAGCAGCGGCTTCATGTAGCGCATCATGTGCGTTTGACCGGTCTTGAAGACCAGCGCCTTGTTCATGAATGCTCCGAGCGGAATTTTGTCGTCAAATCCAGCGTAGACGCCGGGAACCGAAACCGTTCCCCCCTTCTTGCATGCCTGGATACACTCCCGAAGTACCAACACCCGATCCTGCGCCATACGCAGCTTCTGCTTGGCGCGGTCATACATAAATTGCAGCCCATGTCCCCAGGCCTCCATTCCCACCGCATCCATACAGGAGTCAGGACCGTGATTACCGGTCATATCGCGGAGTGCCTCGAGCACGTCCACTTCGTCAAAGTTCAGCGTCTCTGCACCGCCGTCCCGCGCCATCTTCAGCCTGTCCCGCACATGATCAATCGCGATCACGCGGCCCGCTCCCAGCATAAAGGCGCTGCGAATCGCGAACTGGCCCACAGGACCGCAGCCCCATATCGCGACAGTGTCGCCCGGTTTAATGTCACAGTTTTCAGCGCCCATGTATCCGGTGGGAAATATGTCGGACAAGAATACTACCTGCTCGTCCTTCAGGCCCTCGGGAATCTTGATCGGTCCCATGTCGGCAAACGGAACCCGCGCGTACTGCGCCTGTCCGCCGGCGTAGCCGCCCATCATGTGCGTGTATCCAAACAGCCCCGATGGCGAGTAGCCCATCAGCTTCTCCGCCACCCAGGCGTTCGGATTGGAGTTGTCGCACAGCGACCAAAGCTGCTGCTCGCATGACTCGCAGTGTCCGCAGGCGATTGTGAACGGCACCACCACACGATCTCCAACCTTGAGCTTTTCGCGGTCAACCGCAGGGCCCACCTCGACAACTTCCCCCATAAACTCGTGACCCAAAATATCACCCTGCGCGAGCGTGGGAACCAGCCCGTCATAAAGGTGCAGATCGGACCCGCAGATACACGTACTGGTAATGCGCACGATCGCGTCGCGCGGGTTCAGTATCTTCGGATCAGGAACGTCGTGCACCTGCATCTTCTCCTTGCCCATCCAGCAAACGGCTTTCATGGAGATCTCCTCATCTGTTTAGGCCCGCCAACAGGTCGCTGCTCTCAGGCAGTGCGGCGCATAGACTCAGGCATTTCGGGTGAAGGCATATTCGATGTTTCGCGCAACAGCATGTCCATTAGGTGACCGTGAATGCCGCGTGGCCCATGGCTCTGGCCGGCCGTCGTCGGAATCTCTCCGGCTTCAAGCAGTGACTTGAATCGCCGCAGGTCCTCTCTCGCGGCAAACTCCGGATTTCTACCGAAGAACGTGGCAAACGCCTTGCCAATAGCTCCGCCCGGGGGAAGATATTGCATTCTCAGAGTAGCGATCGTTCCGCCTTCGCGCGGGCCCGGGCGAAATTCAATCATGCCCCGGTTCTCAACCTGCGATCCAGGCAGAGACCGCCAGGAAATGCGCTCATTTTCCACATCGTCCACGATCTCCGCGTTCCAGCTGATCCTCGAACCGAGCGGGCCCAAGGCCGTCCATCGCGACTGACCGCCTGTCCCTGTCGCGACGGATTCCAGATGGGGCATAAAGCGGGGCAGATTTTCAAAATCACGCCAGATGCGATAAGCGCGCTCCGGCGAGCAGCGGATAGCAAAGCTGGCAGATGCCGTGTGCTGCTTGCTTTGCCCGACTTCAACATTCTCCGCATTTTGTTTGAGCGCCAGCAGGCCGACTGCACTCAGCGCGGCGCTCGCCGCCAGAGTAGGCTTCCTTCGTATCAGGCCATAAGCACTGATCATGCCGGCCGTAAGTATCAAAGGCATCTCGGCATACGAGGCCATTGAAGAGCGTTCAGAGGAATTGCCATAAGAATGACGCATAGCGAACCAGCCTTTCCGATCGAAGGGAATATTGTTCGTTCAGGCAATCGCGACAGACGTTCGGGGCTTAATAAAATAGGATTCGTATCTCAACGGCTCCCGTTGCCGTGCAAAAAAGAAAAACATCGCACCCGACAGCAACGTTTGTAGCTCGACGGAAAGTCGCATCTCAAAAGTACTATGGAGCACAACTCCACGGAGTCGCTTATGAGTAATTCGGCTACACGCCAATTTGCCGTCGTTACCGGCGCATCTACCGGCATCGGCTATCACCTCGCCCGAGTCTTTGCGGAGAACGGATTTGATTTGCTGGTCACCGCGGATGAGAGCAGGATCACAGAAGCAGCGCAGGAGATTGAAGCTCTGGGCGCGAGGGTCTACAGCGTTCAGGCTGACTTGTCCAAAGGCGAAGAGGTAGAACGGCTTTGGAGAGAAATACTTGCCATAGGCAGGCCGGTCGATGCCATCGCCCTCAACGCGGGAATTGGGGCCGGAGGCGAATTCGCCAGCGAAACCGACCTGAAAACCGAACTCAAAATTATCGACCTCAATGTGAAATCCACAGTTCATCTGGCAAAGCTCGCGGTCAAGCAGATGGTTGGCAGGGGCTCCGGGCGAATCCTGATTACGGCCTCGATCGCTGGAACGATGCCCACGCCGCTGCAGGCTGTCTACGGAGCGAGCAAGGCTTTCGATCTGGAGTTCGCGCAGAGCCTTCGCTATGAGCTGAAAGATACCGGTGTCACCGTCACTGCGCTCAAGCCGGGAGCCACCGATACTGAGTTCTTTCGTCGCGCGGGGATGGAAGATACCAAGGTCGGCAGCTCCGGCAAAGAGGCAAATGATCCGGCAAAGGTCGCGCAGCAGGGCTTTGATGCGCTCATGAGCGGCGAGCAGGAGGTGTTTGCTGAGTCGCTCAGCACCAAAGCGTCGGGGGTCCTGGGCCGGTTT
This sequence comes from Candidatus Sulfotelmatobacter sp., assembly GCA_036269595.1. Taxonomy (GTDB): domain Bacteria; phylum Acidobacteriota; class Terriglobia; order Terriglobales; family Acidobacteriaceae; genus Sulfotelmatobacter. The sequence goes on along the minus strand of DATBEI010000119.1, from coordinate 717 downwards.
ATGCCCGATTCGGTAAAGGCCGGCATGCACGAGAAAGTGGCGAAGCACGGGTCAGCAGACAAATAGCATATTCGGCAACATGGAACGAGCAGCCGGAGGGTTCGCTCGAAAGCCTCCGGCCCGCTCCAATAACGAAACGTTTCCAGGCAGTGACTGGCGATCGAGCGGCACCATGAAAATTCCCTGCGACCGGAGCCTCGATAATACCCTCGCTCTCTTGTTTTCCGAGGGCTATGAATTTATTTCCAACCGGTGCCGCCGGTACAAAACCGACCTCTTCTCGACGCGCATCATGCTCCGGAAAGCCATATGCATGCGCGGTGCCGAAGCGGCGGAGCAATTTTATGCACCGGGTCGATTCACCCGCCGAGGCGCGCTGCCTCTATTCGCAGTGACGCTCATTCAGGATCTCGGCAGCGTGATGATGCTGGACGAGGAAGACCATCGGCGGCGCAAAGACATGTTCCTTTCGCTGATGACGCCTGAAAAGCTCTCTCACCTCTCCGAACTGACGGCGTTTCACTGGTGGGCAGAAGCGCGGAAATGGCAGGACGCAGGTACCATCACGCTACTTCACGAAGCCTACATCCCTCTCTGCGCCGCCATCTGCGAGTGGTCGGGATTACGGCTTAAGGAAAATGCAATACGGCGCCGGGCCGCCGAGTTTGAGGCCATGATCGAGGGTACCGGCTCCATCGGACCCCGCAACTGGCGCGG
>DATBEI010000112.1:0-4939 GCA_036269595.1 Candidatus Sulfotelmatobacter sp. | reverse complement strand
GCCTCGCTGAGTGGGTCATAGATGGCGCCGTTGTAAGGCTTACCATTGACGGTCTGATTCAAAAGCCCGCTGAAGTCACCCTGTATCATCGCCGGCGTCGGCACGCTGGTCGTGACGGTACCGACACCGTGGTTGTTAAGGTCTTCATACAGGATCGTGAAGAATGTCTGTCGTTTGCCGCTCCAAAGCTTTGGCACCACTACCGGACCATCTAGTTCGAAGCCATACTGATTTTGCGTGAAGGCTCCCTTGTTGAACGGAACAGTCGATCCTCCGGCTGCCAGAGCCTTAGCTATGTTTGCATCATTCGTCGATGTATTCGCGTTCAAGAATGCGCGCTGCAGGTCTTCGTACACTGCTCCATGCAACTTCCTGGTTCCAGTCTTCAACGTCATGTCAATCTGACCACCCGGAGACCGCCCGTTAGCCGCATCGAAGGCGCTGGTCGTGATCTTGAATTCCTGGAGCGCTTCCACCGGCGGAGCAAACGTGTAATGTTCAGGGCCCGTTTCGGACTGATTTGTCACTCCATCGATGCTGAATTGCACGCCTGCGCCATGGATACCCAATGTCTGGGCGCTCTGATTGCCAGGAGTTGTACCGCTCGTCGTACTTGTCACACCCGGGCTTAGAGTAGCTAGATTGAATGTATCTCCGGTGTTAACGGGAAGCTCTTCAATTTGCTTGTTCTCGATGACGTTGCCACGATCGGCCTTGTCATAATCGAGCACTTGAGAAGACGTGTCGACTGTAATTGTTTCCGTAACCGCTCCCGGAGGAAGCGAGAAGTTAACAACTGCCGTCTGGCCGGTCACCAGTTTGATCCCAGTTCTGTTGAGAGCTTTGAACTGCTTCGCTTCAGCTCGGACGTCATACGTGCCGGGATCGAGAAACGGCACAGACCAGTTGCCCGTCGAAGTAGTCGTAACAACTTTGTCGATGCCGGTGTCCTCATTTTGAACTGTGACCATTGCATCCTTGATCACAGCGCCCGTCGAATCGGCAACCAGGCCTGTAAACCCTTGCGACGTTTGAGCCAGTACGGGGGTGAACGGGGACACAACTGCAGCGAGTGTCATGATCGCGGCGAGTCGCCCAATATGAAACCTGGTCCGCCGGCTGATAGCAGCGCGAATTTCATTTTTCATCGATGAGCCTCCAGAATGGGACTTCGTGACGGAAACTGCCATGGATCATAGAAGTCGGAAATGTATCCAATGGACAGTGGTTCGAATCGCGCCGAGTCTCATCGCTCGCAAATATCGATGTCAACGTTCGAAACAGTGTAGTAGCGTGGCTTACCACATAAGGCTTTATCTTCCAAGCAGATCGCTTGCCTAACGAGGGACGTTACGACCACGTTACGACCATGGTAGACTTGCCCTTCTTGAGGTTCGATCTCAAATGATTGCCTCTCCTGCCAAGGCCAAGGGTTTGCACCTCTCTCAGCAGCAGACCGCGCTTGTCAGGGACGAGCTCGGCGCGATCCTGGCTAGCGATAGCTTCTCGGGGAGTAAACGGTGTCAGGATTTCCTTGAGCTGGTTGTTGACCGTGCTCTCGCAGGGGATCATGAGAGCCTGACGGAGCGATTCCTCGGCGCGCGGCTCTTTGGAAGGGCCATCGATTACGAAACCGCCACCGATTCCATTGTTCGCGTGAGAGCGAGCGATGTCCGCCGCCGGCTGCTCCAGTATTATTCCGCCCACCCCTCGCCTGCCGTCCGCATCAATCTGACCGCAGGTGGATACATCCCGGAGTTCCACTGGACGCGGCAAGAGAGTGCCGACGTACCTTCGAGCGTAGAGCCGATCGCTTTACGAGACCCCCTGGGCATATCCGCTTCACATGACGTTGTTTCTGGCATCACCACACGACCCAGCTTTTTTTCGCATTCACGCAGGTCTCGGCTAATCGTTTGGATCCTTGCTTCTCTCGTGTGCCTTGTAGGCATCTCGCTTATTTCATGGAATCAGCTATCGGTAGACTTTCCACAAAGTGATGTAGATCGCTTTTGGGCTCCGATCCTACGTGACCGCGGCGAAGTCCTAATTTGCTTTGGGGATACGACAAGATTTTGGGTTTCGGCGAAATTGGCGGCCGCGATTGCGCAGCACCCTCAATCAATATCCATTGAACCTGGCGAGTTTGTGGTGACGCGCGACGAATCCTTAACTGCCGGAAATCTTCGTGCCGCCTTGAGCATCATGCGGCTATTGGATCAACACGGAATCCCGAACCAGCTTCGGTGGCCCCAAGAAGTTCAAGCGGTGGATCTCGACACGCGGAACACGGTCTTTATCGGTGCCTTCAACAATCCCTGGACGATGAGTTTGAATCGGAATCTGCGTTTCACCTTCGAACAGGGCGGCACGCCCGAAGAACCTGTGTGGACCATTAGGGACCATGTGTCCAACCGAGTCTGGTCTCTGGCAAAGACTGACCCGCAGCCCATCGATCGTGACTTCGCGATCATCACGCGAATCGTTGACCCTACGCGCAAAAGGATTGTTATGTCGGTGGGGGGCCTAAATCAGTTTGGCACCGAGGCCGCAGGCGAATTCCTGGAAGACGGAGCTGCCTTGAAGGAATTTGCTCGTACCGCACCCAAAGGATGGGAAGCCAAGAATATCCAAATCGTTTTGGAGATGGAAGTATCCAACCAGAAACCCGTTCGTCCCCGAATCATTGGTTCCCATGTCTGGTAAGTACTTCGGTTCTTTCGCGACGTGAGCTGGCCAGATGTGTGTCAACGCACATACAGCCTGTCGAATACTACCTCAGTGGTAATCACGCCAAGCCCCGAATTGAGCAGCATGCCCGCACGACGGGGCGCTTCCGGCAGCTTTGCCTCACCCACCGTTTGCCATTTATCGGAATCCAGCGAAAACGCAGCATGCACACGATCACCGGTGCACATCAGCCGGAGCCACACCGGAACCTCAACGCGGCCGTAACGCACGACTGGGCCCTGCAGTTTCTGTTCACCAATTAGATTTGCCTCCCCCGCTCCGATACCACTGTAGAACCTCAGCACCCAATACACGTGCTCGGCTGCTTTACTATCGTTGGGCTCAAGCATAAAGAGCAGTGGGCCGGAAGTCTCCTCGATAAGAGCGATGCCGGCATGGAGAGCTTGAGAGGCAAACTGCGGAGAGAGTCGACCTACTATCTCGCCATCCTTCGGAAGGAGGGTGTGCACGAACAGAGCGCTTCCGCCGCTTACGCTTGGAGACGTACCACCAGCGGCATTTAGCCGCCATTCGCTACCATCGAAGAATGCCGCCCCAGCTGCCTGTTCACCTAGATGCGAGGACTCCCATCCGGGTGCTATACCAGCTACCGCCCGAACAATGGATGGTTTTCCACTTCCACGCAAAGCGCGTACGCGATACGCGTACCTGCGGCCCGGCCGCACGGTTGAGTCCGCGATCGAGCTTTCCGGCGACAGGACTGTGCGCGCATCTTTGGATAATTCACCGGTGCGCCCAACGGAATAGGACGAGGGTTGCGCCAGCGGAACCCAAGACAGTACCAGCTTCTTTCCGACGTTTGTTGCGTAAAGGCCGCCCACAGCAGAATTCGCTGATACGTCGTTCAGATCCGGACCGGCGTCACGCGTGTAGAGTAGTGTCCCGAACCCAGTAGCGTCCGCCTGGAACCCAGGCCCCTCGGGTCGCACGGCCTGCGTCGCTCTCTGCGTCCACGGGGCAGGCAATCCGCGGCGCTTTGCATAGTGGTTGTAGATTTGCTCGAAATTATTGCGCAGGCCACTCCGTGGAGCAATGACTGAATGTCTGTACTTGCCTGTACGATCCTCGTCGGGCTCGAACGGCACGTCTTCTCCTAGAATGTAGCTCGCCGTATATTCAAAGCCGAGCAATAGTCGATTGTTGAGTGCACCGTAAAGATCCAGGCCCTGATGCCAGGCCATCTCGCAACAATCACCCATGTGAGCCAGACCAAGTTGCGTGTGCTGCTGGTCGCGTCCGCTTTCCTGACATTGACCATTCGGGTAGATGTAATGAGGGAGGCTTCCGTCACCACAACCGTGCAGGTAATACAGGAGTGCTCGATCGAACAGTGGCCGATCGTCGGTATAGATGGCTATCGCCATCATCGTCTTTACTGCCGCAGTGTCCCAATTTCCGTTAGCGAACGGTGCGAAGTTGTAGATAACGGGCAGCACGACGTCACGTAGCATGCGGCCAAACCGCTCCGCGCCCTCCTTCGACCACTGAGCTGAGCTCCATCGCAGCAGTTCCGCGGCGTTCGTCATTTTAAAACCGCCGAGGGCTGCACAGAGGATCGCATCTGCTCCCGTGATGCGCTGGACCGTTGCTGCCCAATCGTCCAGAATGTGCGAGCAAAGCTCGAAGTAGGCGGCGTTCTCCATAAGATGTCCCATCAACGCGCACTGGTAAGCCGCATTGCTGTCCGAGTCAAAATCTCCGAACCGAACATTTGGGTTACGTCCGACCTCAGCCGAGGCCCCCCGTGGTTGATACGTCAGTTGCGAATGCGGATCGTCCCGCATCTTTTGGAAGCCCCCGAACAGCGGCTGCATGCGGTTCTTGACGCCGCCACGCATGCGGCGCAGATCGCCCGCACTTTGGAGCATTCCAGGATGCACGAAAGGAGCCTGATCTGCTGGCGCCCGACGCTGGTGTTCCGGCAGGACCAAGCCAGGAACTATCGCGTGCGCCGCCGAAAGCGTTAGCAGAGCGTTAAAACGACGGCGCGTTGGGAGACATGAACGTGACACGTAACTAAAAGACTTCAAGAAGCGATGATAACGTGGCCGATCGCCTGCACGGCCGCGTCGAGCTCTTTCTGACGGCGGCCCGTGATGAAGACGTAGGCACCCTCTTTTACGAACAGCTTTGCAGTGGCCAACCCTATCCCGGATGTGCCACCGGTAATGACTGCCATTTTTCCCTG
>DATBEI010000079.1:0-9749 GCA_036269595.1 Candidatus Sulfotelmatobacter sp. | reverse complement strand
TTCATTTCATAACGGGCATTCCTTTGTCAGCGCACAGCCGTTTGTGATCAAAATCACGGCCTCGTACTTTCCGCTTTCTTACACTCAATCCTGACCGAGCCGAAAGCGCTCACTTCCTTCAGGAGACCGAATTCATCATGGCCTACGTAATTACCGATAACTGCACCAAAGATTCTCTTTGCGTCGAAGTTTGCCCGACTGACTGCATCCATCCTAAGCCGGATGAGCCAGAGTTTGAAGCCTCCACGCAAATGTATGTCGACCCCGAGGGCTGTATCGACTGCGGCGCCTGCATTCCTGCCTGCACCTCCGATTCGATTCACGCTCTCGACGACGTGCCCGAAGACAAGAAAGAGTTCGTCGCCAAAAACGCCGCTTTCTACAAACATTGATTAACCGATGCGGCTGCCCCACCTCCCCACCCTTGTCGCCACCTTTCGCGACAGAGCCTACCCTGAGCGTGCCGAAGGGGTGGAGACTTTGACTTCCGCGAAAGTTTTGCAACTCCGTAAGGCACCGGCACACTCTCTTTCTCGCCCGCCCTTCCGTTGACTTCACTCCGCCTCCCCGCTATCGTGCGACTCTATGAATGTCGTCAAGGCGACCAGCAACTTCGAGGAGTGGCTGGCTCACCGCACCGATATTGTTAAGAAGGATCTTCGCCTCAAACACAAAAACATGAAGGCAGCGGTATTTCCTTTTCTGCGAGCTACCTTCTACCGCTGGGCTCAGATCTGGCCTGAGATATGTCCCGACCTCGCGAAGGCGCCGCAAGTCCTCGCGGTTGGCGATCTTCACGTAGAAAATTTCGGTACCTGGCGCGACGTGGAAGGGCGCCTCATTTGGGGCGTCAACGACTTCGACGAAACTCATCCCATGGCCTACGCAAACGATTTGGTTCGTTTGGCCGTCAGCGCTCACCTCGCCTCCGAAGCTGGGCATTTGCGGCTCAAGCACAAAGACATTTGCGATTCCATTCTTGAAGGCTACAGCGAAGGCATGCGTACCGGAGGGTTACCTTTCGTGCTCGGCGAGAGCCATGACTGGCTGCGCCAGATCGCGGAGAGCGAGCTGCGCGATCCCGTGCACTTTTGGGCAAAAATGGACGCCCTGCCTACCGTAAAGGGAGAAGTGCCGATCAGTGCTATCGACGCGCTTGAGCATCTCATGCCTGTCCGCGGTTTAGCTTATCGCCTGGCGCAGCGCGTTGCCGGCCTCGGAAGCCTGGGACATGCCCGCTATGTCGGGGTGGCCGAATGGCATGGCGGCAGAATCGCACGCGAGGCCAAAGCTCTTGTTTCCTCAGCCTGTTATTGGGCCAAGGGTCATGAGGGCCCTCCTGAAATTCTCTACCAGACCATTATCAGCCGCGCCGTACGTTGTCCCGATCCTTTCGTCCAGCTTCGCGGACGCTGGATTGTCCGCCGCCTCAGTCCCCACTGCTCGCGCATCGAATTGACCACACTGCGTGCGCCCGGCAAGGAGCTACGTTTGCTTCACGCCATGGGATGGGAAACGGCGAACATCCATCTGGGGACCAATACTGCCCGAAAGCCCATACTCAAACACCTGCAAAAGCAAAAGGCAAAGTGGTTGCACGGGGCCGCGGAAGACATGGTCAAGGCCGTAGGCGCGGATTGGAAAACGTGGAGAAAAGATGGCTACGACTAGATGTTAGGCCAAGTTGCGCGCCCCTGCTGCGGCCGCCGCTGCGCTCGCTGCAGGCCTTCGCAACGGACTTAGCGTGATTCCGCGCTCCCGGTCATAGACCAGCGTCCATTGCGTGGCACAGTCATCGCATAACCAGTAGTGCTCAACACACCGTTGCGGTTGGCGGGCGCGGACAAAAGGCGGCGATGCCGCTTCTCCCGATTTGGTCACCCGGTCAGTCTCCACCAGAAACAGCTTGCCATCTCGTAGTTTGAGGAAGGGCTTGCTACATTGGGAATTTGCGCACCGGCTAAGCATGTTCTCACTTCTTCCTGCTCGCACAACGATCTGGGCGAGTCATGGGATATACGGTTGCACGTTGCTGGCCAAGTCCTTTCGCGCTCTGTCTGCAGGTCCGCAACAAAGCCATTGTCCTTTTCATGGCCATTTCAATTAGGTTTTGCCACCCAATCGGCAGTCGATGCCGATGTCCCGTCGTTCGTCTTGCATGGCTTCACTTCATCGCAATACCATCAATCGTATGTCTAAGGTTTTGCTCTGTCCGCCGAATTATTTCGATGTCGTCGATCAGAAAAATCCTTACATGGCAGGCCCTGAGCTTGCCGAAGGGTCGAAAGAAGCCGCAGTCGACGGTGTGAAAGCGCGCAAGCAGTGGGACACTCTCTGTTGCGTTTTGCAGCAGCATGGATGCGTGATCGTCATTATCGATCCCGTTGAAGGCCTGGAGGACATGGTCTTCGCTGCCAACCAAGTTTTCGTCGGAGAAACCATCGCATATGGGCAATTTGTCGTCCCCAGCCACATGGTGCACGCTTCGCGGCAGCGCGAAGTGCCGTTCTTCGTGAATTGGTTTCGGGAAAGAAATTTTCGCGTCATCGATCTCGATTATGGTGACGACTTTCTCGAAGGTCACGGCGATTTGCTCTGGCATCCGGACGGCAGCCGAATCTATGCTGGCTACGGTTTTCGCAGCACGCGCGGCGGCGTCGAGAAATTTTCAGCCGCGATGTTCGAAATGGGAATTCCAGTCGTGCCCCTGCAACTCGTCGATCCCTACTGCTATCACCTCGATATTTGCCTCTGCCCGCTCAACCATGACGCGGCCCTCATTTTTCCGGGCGCGTTCAGCACCGATGCCCTTGCTTCGCTCCATAAACTGTGGAAGCGAGTTCACCTGCTTACAGGCGACGAGGCGCACAGCTTTATGGCAAACGGAATCGTACTCAACAACAGCTATATCGCTCCCCGCATCTCCCCTCAACTGGAAACTATTCTCCGACAGGAAGGCCTCACTCCTGTCATCGTCGAGACTTCCGAATTCGAAAAGGCCGGTGGCAGCTGTTTCTGCATGAAAACATTTCTGCCGTAAACTGAAACCGTCGCGCCAGCACATACGCTTCGAACAAACTGCAGGACGCTCGCCCGGTTTTCCACACCCCGAACCACCGCCGTCACTCCCTGACCTTGCGCGATCTATTTACCGTGTAGAGCACCATGTTACGAACGAGGGTGCGGCAATCATGTTTCGCAAGACCTTGTACGGTGCGGCTTTTCAGGATGTCAATTTTGTCCCTCTGCAGTCCGCCACTTTCTGCGTGCAATGTGAGCTGATCAGCAACAACAGCAAACCGTATTGCCTGGCGTGCGGAAGCCACGCCCTGCTGGGCCTGTCCCGCGTGCTCGGCGGATCGCTGAGCAATCAGCAGACGGCTCATCTCATTACTGATTCAGAGCTGAACAATCTGGTGCGCGATCTGCTGCGCACCGTCCCCAATCCCGACTTCGTCAACGTCGCGGATCATTCCCGCATGCCGTCCGCCGCCATGCGCAGCCAACTTCGCGTGGCCAATGCTGCGCACCCGGCCTCCGGTTTCCGAGCCGTATCTCTGAACGAAGAAGCTGAGATTCATCCCGCGGAATTGGATCTTGAGCCCGCCATCAGTGCGATCACCGAACGTGCGCAGCACCTGACCGGAGCCACCGGAGCCGCTATGGCGCTGCGTGCCGGCGACGAAATTGTTTGCCGGGCTCGCGCCGGACGCACCGCGCCCGACCTCGGCGTTCGCCTCCAAACCGATGCCGGCATCTCCGCTGAAGCCGTCCGCTCCGGAGAGATCATGCTCTGTCATGACGCCGAACGGAATCCGCGCGTCGACCTCGCCAGTTGCCGGCGTCTCGGTGTCCGCTCCATCCTGGTCTCGCCTTTGCGTTATTACCGCCGCACGCTGGGCGTCTTTGAAGTGCTGTCGTCGTCCCCCGGCGCCTTCGACGAGGGCGATGTGGCTACGATGCAGCTGCTTTCCAGCATGATGGTATCGGCCATTTCTCGCATTTCCACGCTCCGCCAGGCCCAACTCCTGCGCCGCTCCGGCTAGCTTTCGTCCGCCCACAGGCGCCCATCCCGCACCCAGCGCCGTTTCTGCCGGCCCTTCTGAATTTTCCTGTTTTGCTGCCTTTTCGGGTTAATATGGTGCCACCAGAATCCGGGCCCTCCCATGGCTGTGATGAACTCGTCGTTGCATTCGGTTTCGCCCAACCGTCGCCGGCGTGTGCGACACAAGATTCAGACCCCTGCCTACGCCACTTTCACCGAACAATCTCAAGCTTCGACCCTGGATTTGCACGAGATTGTTGACATTAGTGAAGATGGAATTGCCCTCCAGTGCCACGCGCCCCTCGAAGTCAGAACTCAGTTGAATTTATGTCTTGACCTGGCTGACTGTCCGCAGCAGATCTACACCACCGGCAAGGTGATCTGGTCGAACTCCTCGGGCCGCGCCGGGCTGCGGTTTTCTGAACTGCCACCGGAATCTTTATCGCGATTGCGGCAGTGGCTCTTCCTCAACGTGATGTCAGGAGTCGTCCACGGCGAAACTCAGCTGGGCACCTTTGTCGCAGACGGACCTCCGCTCCCCAATTACAGCGACACGCTGGCCGCGGTCACGGCGGTGCAACGACAGGTTGAAGCGCTCGGTTCTGATCTGGCCTCCACTCTTCGGTTAGTCGCGGAACGCGCACAGTCCTTGGTCCGCGCGTCGGGCGCGGCCATCGCGCTCACGGAAGAGGATCCCGACTTTCTGGTCTGTCGCGCCAGTTCTGGCCCTGACGCTCCCCCAGTCGGCGCCCGCCTGCAAATCGGCTCCGGTTTTTCCGGCGAGTGCGTGAAGACTGGGACCTTGCTGCGTTGCGACGATACCGAAATCGATTCACTCGTCGATCGCGAAAGCTGCCGCGGACTCGGCATTCGTTCCATGCTCGCGGTTCCACTGCGCGCCGGCGAGAAATCAATTGGAATTCTCGAAGTGTTCTCCGGGCAGGCCAATCGATTTTCCGACGCGGACGAGCGCGTGCTGCAACGCCTCGCACAAAGTATTTTGGCCGCCGTCAACCGAACCGCCCGCGTCGAAAATCTTCCGCCCTTGCAGCCCGCGTCAGCTGAAACTAACTTTGCGCCCAGGCCCGGCAGCGTGCTCTTTGCCTCCGTTTCCGAGCCGGAAGAAAAGGTCTTGATTGCGGAAGAGAAAGTTTCTAGTGGAATCAGCTTGCCGCGGTCTCACCTGTTTCTCCTTATCTGTGCCGCCGCAGCCATCGCGATGGTGCTCGGCTATAATCTCGCGCCGCTGATTCAGACCAAGCTCGAACAGCGTGCTCGCGCTCCGCTGCCGACTGTGCTGGCCTCTTCTCAGCCTCCGAAGTCGGATCCTGCGCCGCCGACCACTCCTGCCATGGAGGCTGCATCCTTCGAACTTATGCGCCAGTTGGCGCAGGATGGCGATCCCGTTGCCGAGTACGCTCTCGGTCTTCGTTATTTTCAGGGTGACGAAAAGAACGCTCTCGCGCGCGACGAGAAGCAAGCCTTCCGCTGGTTCAGTCGCGCCGCCGAACATGGCAATCTCGCCGCTCAGGCGAAGTTGGGATTTCTTTACTGGGGCGGACGCGGTGTTCCGAAGGATCTCAATCAAGCTTATTTCTGGACTGTGCTGGCTCGCGCTCGCGGCGACCAGGAAAATAAAGATCTCGCCGCGGTTCTCGCTTCCGGCATGACTCGCAGCCAGGCTGCCGCCATCGAACAGCAAGCCGACCTCTGGCTGCAACAGCACATGCGCAAAAAGCCCGCCGCGGGCCGCCCCAGCGGGCAATTGCGAACATCGGTTGTTCCTCCCGCGATAAAATAGACGTAGAGGAATCTGTGCCTACCCTCAGCGAAGTACTGGATCAGCACGTCCGCGAAGCCGACGCCGCGCTCTACGAAAAACTTGAGAACGACCGCGTTCGCTGCTTTTCCTGCGGCCACTGCTGTCCCATCCCCGAAGGCCAACCCGGCGTGTGCAAAGTCCGTTTCAACCGCGGCGGTACGCTCTACGTTCCCTGGGGCTACACCGCCGGAATGCAGTGCGATCCCATTGAGAAAAAGCCCTTCTTCCATGCGCATCCCGGCGCCCTCGCTTACAGCTTCGGCATGCTCGGCTGCGATCTGCACTGCGGCTACTGTCAGAACTGGGTCACCTCACAAGCCCTGCGCGATCCCAATGCCGTGTCGCCGCCGCTTCAGGCCACTCCCGAGGCTCTGGTGCGCGACGCCCTCGACCAAGGCGCGCGCGTTCTGGTCAGCACTTACAACGAACCGCTAATCACCAGCGAATGGGCAGTCGCAGTTTTTAAAGAGGCTCGCGCCAACGGCTTGCTTACTGGCTTTGTCTCGAACGGCAACGGCACTCCGCAAGTGCTCGAATACCTGCGTCCCTGGCTCGATCTTTACAAGGTCGATCTGAAGAGTTTCGACGATCGCCACTACCACGAACTCGGCGGACGCATTGGCCCCATTCTCGACAGCATTCGCCGTATTCACCAAATGGGATTGTGGCTCGAGATTGTCACCCTGCTCATTCCCGGCTTCAACGATTCTGCTGACGAGTTGCGCCGCCTCGCCGAATTCCTGGCTGGCATCTCGCGCGATATTCCATGGCATGTAACCGCCTTTCACACCGATTACAAAATGCAAGGCGACGGCCAGCGTGACACCACTCCGGAAGATTTATTGCGAGCCGCCGAAATCGGACGAGAAGCAGGCCTGCGCTACATCTATCTCGGAAACCTTCCAGGAATGGTTGGCGACTGGGAAAACACCCGCTGTCCCCAGTGCACCGAGACCCTGATCCGCCGCTACGGATATTTCATCCAAGATTATCGCCTGACTCCCGAAGGCCGCTGCCCGCGATGCTCCACCGCGATCCCCGGCCGCTGGGCCGCACACTTCGAAGGCCAGATCGCCTCTCGCCCTTTCTCTCCGCACAGACGCTCCCGTTTATTTACAATCACAAGTCGTTGAATTCGATTCTGATTATGTAATGACAGTTCCGAATATGTGGGAACTGTTTTGATTGTGTGGAGACGGCCGCCCTCGGCCGTCCGCCGGGCGCAGCCCGGCTGTTTTCGGTTTCTCCTGGCTCATGCGAAAGCAATTCATTCTCTCGGTGATCGGAACCCTCCTCCTGACATCCTGTTCTCCGCGCGATTTCATGACGCGCCGTCTCGCCACCGACCTGATCGCAGCTTCCGACGCCTTTAAAGCTCCCCAGCAGTTCTCGCTGCAGACGGGCGTTGTCGCCAATAAAGATTACGTTTCCCCTGAGTACATCGTCCTGCAGCAACACGGCTGGATTTCCGCCAACAACGCAAAATGTCCGACGGGCGCAGCACCGCCTTGCTGGGACGTTCTCCTGACTCCCTCCGGCGTCGACACCATTCGCACCCTGGTCCCCGCCGATGAAGCCGACAAATCTCTACTCTTCATCCCCGTCGCCAAGCGTCAACTCCTGGCGGTGACCGGCATTAGCAAGCAGGGCAATCTCGCCGATGTTGAGTTCACCTGGAAATGGGTTCCGTTGAACGAAGTGGGCGCCGCGCTCTACTCGGGCGATCTGCACTACAGTTCCACCGTCGCCTTTCGCAACTACGATGATGGCTGGCGACTCGTGTCCACCCAGGCCGCATCCCGCTCCGGGCAGCCGCTCGATGACGCCCTCAAAAACGCCGAGCCGATCCCGTGACCAGCCCTGCTCCAGCCGTTCTCGCGTGGATCAACTCCGCCGCGAACTGGCTTACACCAAATCGCATTCGCGCTCAGGCATTCGTTCTAGCTGTTTGCTTGTGGGGAGTCTGTGCGGTTGATTTCGCGACGCCCGGATTATTCGACCGCGCCGGCAACATTAAATTTCAGGACTTCCTGCAGTTTTACATCTCCGCCCGCCTGATTAACCAAGGCCGCAGCAGCCAGCTTTTCGACCAGCGCGTCGCCGATCAGGAAATGCATGCCATCGTCCGCGAGCAAACTCGCGTACAACTTCCCACCGTCTACGGTCCCCAAGTCGGCTTGCTGTTCGCCCCGTTGGCCAGGCTTTCGTTTCCAGCGGCTGCGTGCATTTGGGTCGCGCTCAGCCTGCTCGCGGTGGCCGCGTGCCTTTATCTTCTGTGGAGATCGTGCCCCGCATTGCGATGGCACGCCTCCAGCGTCGCGATTTGCGCCGCCGCTTTTCCACCGCTCTTTCATTTCTTCGTGCGCGGGCAAATCTCCGCCTTGCTGTTGCTCTGCGTCTCGGCCGCATTTCTAGCGTTCCGTGCCGATCGCGATTGGCTCGCAGGAATCGCTCTCGGCTGTCTCGTCTTCAAGCCGCAGTTTCTGGTAGCGATTCCATTGATCCTGTTGCTCGCGCAGGCGTGGAAGGCGCTCGCCGGACTCGTCCTCGCGGCCGCCGGACAGTTAGCCCTCACCGCGATCTACTTCGGGACCGCAGTCATGCGCCTCTACTTCAACACCATGCTGCACATCTCGCGCTGGGTCGGCGTGTCGGAAATCGGTGCCGCCCACATCCAGATGCACTCTCTGCGCTCCTTCTGGACGCTGCTCTTGCCCTGGCCCACCATCGCACTCGGGCTCTACGTGGTTACTTCGATCGCGGCAATCGCAATCGCCGCAGCCATATGGAAGTCGTCCTCTGCGCTCGCAGTACGCTTTTCCGCGTTGATCCTCGCCTCCGTGCTCGTCAATCCTCATCTCTTCATCTACGATCTGCTGGTGCTTGCGCCCGCATTTCTCTTGCTCGTCGATTGGATCCTACGCGCACAGCCCGAGTCCGCGCCGCTGCTGCATGTGCTGTTGTATCTGTCCTTCATGTTGCCTTTGTTAGGCCCGCTTTCCCGATGGACACATCTCCAACTCTCCGTCCTCGCCTTCGCCGCACTGCTGTGGCTCTTGTGGCGCGATTCTAAAATTCCAATTCACAAATTTGCCTCGAACCAACCCGCCGTTGTATAACCCTTCTTCCCATCTGGGCCCTATGCGAATCCAAAAAATCGTAGTCCTGCTGGCAATCGTCCTGAGTTGCGCACTCACCGGCATCGCACAAAACAGACCGAAACTCACGCTCGACGAATTCTTCAACTCCGTCAGCTTTCCTGAGTTGGAGATTTCGCCTGATGGCCATTCGGTCATCATCGTCACCGATCGCGCCGATTGGGATCAGAAGATCTTCCGCAAAGACCTCTGGCTCTATCACGACGACGGTAAGACCGGCTCGCTGATTCAACTGACGCAATCCGGCCATGACTCCGAGCCCAAGTGGTCGCCCGACGGCAAGTGGATCGCCTTCCTCTCCGAGCGCAAACTCCAGACCAGCAGTGAAGACTCCGGCTCCGATTCCGACGCCGACTCGAAAGGCGAGCCCGCGCAGGTCTACCTGATCTCGCCCAGCGGCGGCGAAGCCTTTGCCGTCACGCAAGGCGAAGAAGAAGTCCACACCTTTACCTGGTCCGCGGATTCGCAGACGATCTACTTCGCCGCCCGCCAGCCCTGGAGCAAGCAGCAAAAAGACGACTACAAAAAACAGTGGAAAGATGTGGTGCAATATCGCACCGCCGAACGCGGCGACACTCTCTTCGCGCTCGACTTGTCTCAAGCCCTCGCCCGCCACTCCGCCGCGCCCGCCAGCGCCAAGAAGAAAGACAAAGACAAAGATGCAGACAAGCAACCCGATCTCACGCCGGGCGCGCGCGCGATTGCAACCAGTCCTCTGCGCATC
>DATBEI010000076.1:0-21360 GCA_036269595.1 Candidatus Sulfotelmatobacter sp. | reverse complement strand
GGCACAACATCGTGGCCTGGCAGCGTCTGGCGGAGATCGTTGGAGAGTACGTTGCCAAAGGTTCCAAGGTGTACGTCGAAGGCAAGCTCCAGACGACAAGCTGGGAGGATCGGCAGAGCGGCGAAAGGAAATACCGCACTGCAATCGTCGCCCGCGACCTGCTCCTGCTCGGCCCGCGAGAAAACAGCGGCGGCGACCACCAACGTCCGATGCACAACGAAAATGAAGACCAGCCTTCCCACGCTGGCTCCGGCGAAATTGTGGACCGGGATATTCCATTCTGAAACGTTTGGAAGATTCTTGCCCATCCTTACGAAGGGAGTGCTGTCATGAGCCCAGACAACGGACACGCCAATGACTCGGCAAATATCCCCAGCACGGCAGTGCAGCAGTTTGCTCCATCGGCTAGCGACACAAACATCCCCACTGCGCTGACCATGACCGCGACAAAGATCAAGGAGTTGATCGCTAATCTGGAGGTACCCTTCCATCCGTCAGTGGTCGAATGGCGCGTCACCAACACGAGCAAGGGCGGATCGCCGCGTGGCCAGGTTATGCCTTACGCCGACCAGAGAGCTTACACAGATCGACTCAATACGTTGGTTACTCCGGCGGGCTGGACACGCAGGTACACAATTCATACCAGCGCGAATTTTGAGCGGAGTAAGGATCAGAAGATTGTCGCGAAAGTGCTGGTCACTTGTGAGTTGACCATCTTCGGCTTGGGTTCGCATTCGGCCACGGGAGAAGAGTGGGCCGACGATGATAACGCTGCCACGGCTGCGGAAGCGCAATCGTTCAAAAGGGCCTGTTCCTGTTTTGGACTCGGGCGGTATCTGTATTACTTCACTGGGACGTGGGTCGATCTGGACGACCGCAAGCGGCCCAAAACTAATCCGAGACTGGCGGACTGGGCAACGCCTGAAGGATGGCGCCGTGGTCTTCGACCCTACGCAGAGGAGGATTCGAAGCCGGCCGAGCGAACAACTGCTGGAACCGACGGCCATGACGATGGCAATCGCAACGGCAACGGTGCGAGCGACCAAGGCGCCAGGCTCGTTTGCGAGATCGCGCAGATGGAACAAGCGCTGGGGAAACGCATGTATCGCGGGCTGTTGAAGACCCTAGCGAGAGTGTGGAACCCGAAGGATATTCAGGACCCAGCGATCCAACAGAAGGTGCTGGCACACATGCAAGCCGCGGAACGGGGCCTCCGCCGGCTGGATGCGGCGCTAGACAGAGTGGGGCCGGAAGCGCTGACACAAATACTCCGCTCTCTGAAGTTGCAGTCGGTCGACCTGGTGGACAACCTCCAAACCTTGCGTGAGATCGTGCTCGCGCTCGAAGCAGCCGCCGTAGGAAAAGCAGTGAAACAGTAGACCCTCGCCGGGAAGGAAACCTCACCAAGCCTGGCCACTTCGCTTCACCATTTTCATCGGCGCACAAGAACGGCGCTGGGTCGCAGCATACTTTCGATGTTGAAAGGAACATCCCATGGAACGCGAACCATCAAGCGCGGAACAAGCACTTCCACCCGAGCAAGCCGCAGCAAAGGCAGCTATCCTCGCCGAATGCGACCGACTGACGGAAGCGGGAATCACGTTTGTGGCCGTGCACTTCGACGGCTCAGGCGATGAAGGCGTGAACGAAGACATCAAGTGCTACGCCACTGAGGATTACGCTTACGAAGAAAGTGAAATCCAGGAAGCCAACTTCTCGTGCCTGCAGGAACACTTTGAGACGCTTGTCCCCTACGGATATGAGAACGGTTGTGGAGGCGTCGGCGACGTGATCTTGAACGTGAAAACCCGCACGATCACGGTTGAGCGCAACGATCGCTTCGAAGACTACACAACCTTCAGCTACGAG
Organism: Candidatus Sulfotelmatobacter sp.; assembly: GCA_036269595.1. Lineage (GTDB taxonomy): Bacteria > Acidobacteriota > Terriglobia > Terriglobales > Acidobacteriaceae > Sulfotelmatobacter. Next base: position 19,491 of record DATBEI010000076.1, on the reverse strand, counting down.
GTTAGCGATGGCGCATCCACTTAAACACGCAGAAAGCAGCGCCAGGAAATTTGGCGGCAAGGCCGAGGACTATCTGCTGGTCCATAACTGGTTTGATGAGTCCAAAGCCTTCCTCCCGGATTTCCGGCATCGCGCTCTTCGCCACAATGCCGTTATGCCGTTCTCGGGATAACGGCGTTCATGCCGAGGGAAAGATTATGCCGAGCAGTTAGGGACAGTCTGCAAATTGACAACAACAGCCCCGGAAGCTGTCTGAAGCAGCCAACGTAGTGCTCGGCATAAAATTGGCAGGTTGATTGGATCTCTAATGATCCAACTCTCAGCGGATGGGCTGTGTATCGCTTGCGGCACGAAAGGTGATTTTGCCCATCGCGGGTCTCGGAGACGAGCAGAAGTCAGATGCTTTTGACGAGTTCCTAACTTCCGCCCTGCTCGTAATCCAACCGGAATCCGGCTCAATGTCGGTGAGTAGGTTAGCGATTTATCGCTAATGGAGGGTAGCGTTTGTAGTGAGCAGATGTATGCGCCTTGCATTTATCCAGCAAGTGCAGCGCCGGCGGGCTACACAGACCTTTATTCATAACGCAACGCCGCCATTGGATCTATCTTTGTGGCTCTGCGGGCTGGCAGCCAGCAAGCTAATATGATGACAGAAATCATGACGCAGGGGACGAAGCACAAAACGAGGGGATCATTGGCACTCAATCCATACAGAAAACTGGCCATGATCCGCCGCAGGAAAAACGCTCCAGCGACACCAATCACCGACCCGATGATTGCCAGCGTTGCGCCCTGTTGAAGGATGAGGCGCAAAACATCGCGTGAACTTGCGCCAAGTGCAATGCGGATGCCGATCTCGCGGGTGCGCCGAGAGACAGAATAGGCAATGACCGCATAGACCCCAACCGCGGCAAGAGTTAACGCGAGGAAAGAAAATGCGCCCAGGAGCAGGAGATCAAAATTACGCAAAGAATCGGAATCCGCCACCATCGATTCCATCGTTTTCACATCGTAGACAGGGACTTCCGAATTGAGCCCCGCGACCGCTGCCTTCATTGAATGAATCAGGCCTCCCTGTTGTAGACGGCTGTGCACTGCGATTCCCATGTTCGCTTCGAGGAGAGAGCGAATACTCCCGGGGGCCTGGGTGTAGGCGTAATACGCTGTCGGCTCGATAGCCATATCTGCGCCCCAGTGACGCACATCGGCTACAACCCCGACAACAATGCACCACGAACTGCCGGCGACCCGCGGCTTGATTCGCTTGCCGACCGCACTTTCTCCCGGCCAGTATTTGCGGGCAAGGCTCTCGCTCACGATGGCTACAGGCGAAGAACTTGCCGTGTCCCGTTCATTGAACGTGCGCCCCTGAAGCACAGGGATTTCGAGCGTGCGGAAATAATCTTCGCCGACAGCCCGGTATCGGGTGACGATTTCTCCCTGGACCGGAGCGGGTGTTTTGCCTTCCGTGTCAATGGGCGTGGAGGGATCGGTGCCGCTAAGAGGAAAATCACGCGCCACTGCTGCTGATTCCACACCCGGCAGAGCGCGTACTCGCTCGACGACATCGTGGTAGAAATCGGAAATCCGCGATCCGGTCAGTTGCGAAGGTGCGGCAATGCGGAATGTAAGCACATGCTCAGGGGCAAAACCGAGGTTGACGCTCGTCAGAGACCAGAGGCTCCGCAGCGCCAGACCAGTTCCGACCAGAAGCATACAAGCAAGCGCGGTCTCGGTAATGACGAGAATCGAACGATGGCGGCCGAATCCGCGGCTGGTCGAGTTGCCATGCTCGCGCAGGTCATCGTTCACATCAACACGTGTGGCCTCAATCGCCGGCGCAACCCCAAACAGAATGCCAACCAGCACGGAAAGCAGAAGCGAGTACGCGAGGACCGCGCCATCAATCCCGGTCTGCTCGATACGGGGAACCGCGGGATGAATGGCAAGTATCCCGTGCAGCAGGAGGAAGGCGATTGCTATGCCGATTGCACCACCTGTCCCGGCCAACAGTATGCTTTCAGTCAGCAGTTGACGAATGATGCGCAACGGCGAAGCACCGAGCGCGGTGCGGACAGCCATTTCGCGCTGCCGAACCGCTCCACGGGCAAGCAGGAGATTGGCGACGTTGGCGCAGGCAATCAGTAGAACGAAGCCAACGCAGCCCATGAGCATCAGCAGCGCAGGCTGCACATCGCCCGTGAATGCGTCATTGAGCGTCTGAAGATAAACACCGTAGCCCATGTCTCCGCTGGGATCCTGCCGGTGCAAGCGAGCAGCCACCGCATCCAGTTCACTGCGCGCCTGTTTAAGGCTTACTCCCTCCGGCAATCGGACGCAGCCACTCAGCCAGTGAACATTAGGGGATGCACCGACCCCGCTCCCAAGACGAAGCTGCAGGGGCGTCCACAACAATTCCTTGCCATCGAAGCCGTTGAAGCCAGCAGGCATAACACCGACCACGGTATAGGGCGCCCCATCAAGCTGAATAGACTGGCCGACCATGTTAGGATTCGCGCCGTAGCGGCTCTTCCACAGTGCGGAACTAAGCACAACAAAGTTGCCCGATCCTGGCACATCTTCCTGCGCGGAAAAGAATCGACCGAGCATCGGTTCAAGGCCAAGCGTGGGCAGCCAGTCATAAGAGACCTGGCCGCCCGGCACTCGCTCAGGCTGAGTTCCCGCTCCGCTGAGATTGAACTCCCAAGAAACGCGCGCTCCCATTCGGGCCAGTAGCCCGCCTTGCTGTTCCCAGTCCAGAAAATCCCGTGAGGAGAAGGTATTGGTGATTCCGTTCGCCCGCCGCTGCCAAACAACCACGAGTCGATTGGAATCCCGAACGGGCCACGCTTTCAACAGGACAGAATGAATCACGCTAAACATTGCGGTGTTCGCGCCAATCCCCAGAGCGAGCGTGAGTACCGCCGCAATCGTAAAGCGCGGCGACTTCACCAGCGATCGAATTCCGAAACGGATGTCCTGCAGCAATCTGTCCATAAGGAAATACCTCTTGCAGAACTTATTCATACCGCAGCGCAACCATGGGATCGACGTTGGCGGCGCGGCGGGCGGGTATGTACCCAGCCAAAGCAGCTAACGCAATCAGTGCAATCGAGACAGCAGCAAAGGTGAGCGGGTCCTGCGATCCAACTCCGTAAAGTAGGTGCGAAAAGCTTCTGAGAGTTCCGGTGAGTATCAGTGCGCCTATCGTCCCAATCGCGATGCCACTGAGGACCAATTTCAACTCTTGGCCAATAAACAGGCGGAGAACTTTTGTTTTATCCGCCCCGAGCGCCATTCGAATGCCGATTTCCTGCACGCGCTGTGTAACAGAGTAGGAAATCATGCCGTAGATTCCCACTGATGCCAGCAGCAACGCGAGCCCCGCAAACGCACCAAGCAGAATCATTGGGAAACGCTGCTCAGACAGGGAGTTCGAAATAATCTGCTGCATCGTTTGCACGCTGTATATCGGCTGGTCACTGCTGTCTTGGTAGACCGCTGCCTTGATCGCGGGGATTAGCGTCGCAGCGTCGAGCGGCGTGCGAAGTATTATGCTCGCGTCCGGATAATTGAAGGGCACCCACTGGTCCGGATCTTGATAAAGCGAATAGTATGCCTGATATTGATTGGCCAGGCCGCTATCCTGCAGGTCGGCATAGGTCACGTGATTTACGACGCCGACAATTGCGCAGGGGCCGAACGCCGCGAATCCAGCAGTGATGGTGTGCCCGATAGGTCTCCCATCAGGAAAAAACGCGCGGGCAAAATTACTGTCGATAACTGCGACGCATGGCGATTTTGTATCGTCGTGCTCGGTCAGAAAACGTCCTTGAAGGAGTTGCATTCCCATAGTCCGAAGATAATCTGGTCCGGTAAGAAACCAGCCCATTCGTGGTGCGGCCTGCAGCGATTCGGGTTTCTGGGAATCGAGCCAAAATGGCAGGTAGCCGCCCTCTCCGGTCAACGGAACGGAGGTAGTAAAGTCTGCCGCCTCCACGCCAGGGATCTGACGAATTCGTTCGATCAACTGTTTGTAAGCGACGCGAGTGGCCGAAGGCGTTTTTGTGAGCGAGCGTGAGACACCAACCTTGAGGGCGACGACGTTGTTGGTATCAAAGCCGGGATTCACGCTCCATAAGTGAAGAATTGTGCGAAGTAGCAGGCCAGCGCCCACGAGCAGCACGAGCGTTAACGCCACTTGTACAACTACGAAACTGCTCTGAGTACGACGATGGGCGATGGTCGAACCTCGCCCACCCTCCTTAAGCGATACCTGCAGGTCGGCGCTCCAACTCTTGAGAGCCGGCGCGAGGCCAAACAGAATTCCAACCACGAGCGAGACTATCAATGTGTAAAGCAGGACGGGAGCGTTCACGCTGACGTTTTCGCTGCGTGGCAAGATTCCAGGCATCGCGGGCAAGGCGGATCTAATTCCGAGGAAAGCAATCAAGGTCCCCAAACCAGCGCCGGTGAGCGAAAGAATGACGCTCTCCGTCAATAGTTGCCTGGCCAGGCGCGCCCGATTCGCCCCGAGCGCCGAACGAATGGCAAACTCTCTGCTGCGTCCCGCCGAACGGGCCAGCAGAAGATTGGCAATATTCGCACAGGCGATCAACAACACCAGTCCAACTGCGCCTAAGAGCAACGCGAGTGTTTGATCGGCATCACCAACGATTACCTGCTTTAAAGGCTCAACATAGATTCCCAGGTCTCGGTTGTCATTGGGATACAGACGATCGAGACGACTCTGGATCGTGTTCATCTCCCCCTGACTTTGGGGTAGGTTCACTCCTGGTTTCAGGCGTGCGAGGGCAAAGATACCGTCGTGACTTCCTCGATTGTTCAGTATCAACGGGTCGAGCTGGCCGAGCGGTGTAAAAACATCGGCGTCCTCAAAGAGACGAAATCCGCGCGGAGCAACCCCTACGATCAAATAAGTCACTCCGTCCAGGGTTACAGTCTTGCCTAAAGCTCCGGGGCTACCACCAAACCGCTCCCTCCACAAGTGATCGCTAATGACGACCACAGGCGCTCCGCCTGGCTGATTTTCCTGAGGAGCAAATTCTCGCCCCAACGCCAGTTCCGTCCCGAGCGCGCTGAAGAACCCCGAGGAGATTTGGCTGGCCTTAATGTGCGAAGGCGCGCCTGGAAATGTGAGGTCAATTTGTTGCTCTCTAAGCGCCGCCATTTGTTGAAATGATCCGGCGCTTCGCTGCCAGTCTTGAAAGTTTGGATATGAATCCCAAACGCGTGGAAAGCGCGGATTGTTTTCCCAAACCATAACCAGGCGATCCGGCTCGCGATAGTGCAGCGGCGCGAGTACCACGCCTTCCACGACACTGAAGATTGCAGTATTCGCGCCAATACCGAGGGCTAGCGTGAATACAGCGACCGCAGTGAACCCAGGACTTTTGCGCAATTGCCGCAGCGAATAACGCAGGTCTTGACCCAATGACGCTGTCATTCGTCCTCACTAGCCCAATTAAGCTTTGAGAGAAGTGCTCATCGTTCAGGTAAAGGTGTAAAGCAGACAGTCTTCTGCCGCCGATCGGTCGTTCCGATCCGAGAAAGAGTAGCAGCTCGCCTTCCATTCTCTCGCAGTGGCCATGGCTATATTTATGATGCACTTAAAAGCTCCGTTGCACATTCCACTTGTCCGATGTCGGCTGGCACCGTCCAAAACCGGACAGCAATTTGGAATATGCAAACAAGGGCACTCACAGCTTGGATTCGTGAGTGGTTGGTCGGCAATCCAGAAACTAGGCATGTTCGGCTCGAAACCGTCGTCTTTCATAGGAATCAGAAATTGGCAGTGGGCCAGGTCAAAGCAGCCCACTGCCGGTAGCTACAACGACTTGAGAAAGGCCAACAGAGCATCATCCGCTTTGTATCGAGGTGGTTTCCTGCCCATTGGCTCGAGTCTGGCCAACGCCTTCTCTTTCATGGCAAGGTCCGCATCGAGGTAGACCTGGGTGGTCTCCATGGACTCATGCCCGAGCCACAACGCAATCACGGTTCGGTCGACGCCAGCTTGCAGCAACTCCGTCGCGGCGGTGTGCCGAAGAACATGCGGTGTCACACGTTTCTTGGCCAAGCTCTCGCACGTGGCTTTGGCCGCTTTTGCATGTTTGGCAATGATGTACTGAACACCATCGGCGCTCAGTTTCTCACCGCGGGCGTTAGTAAATACTGTCTCGCTCTTGCTGCACCAGGGTTCCTTGAACCAAGCTCTTAGTACCCTAATCGTGCGCTTGGCCAATGGGGTGCACCGTTCTTTTCGACCCTTGCCAATCACTCGCACGTGAGACCCGGTTTGCAGGCTAACTTCTACCTTGCTCAAGCTGATGAGTTCGGAGAGCCGCAAGCCGGTTTGCAGGGCCAGCAGAATGAGAGCGTGGTCCCGGCGTCCGAGTGGCGTCGCCAAATCGGGAGCGCCGAGCAGTGCCTCCGCTTCTGGCCGCGTCAGAAAGTTGACCAACCGTCGCGTGTAGCGCTTTCCGGGAATCGCCAACACCTGCTGGATGTGCGCTGCGTGACCGGGCGTCTCGAAAGCAATGTAGTGAAAGAAAGAGCGAACGGCGCTCAGGCGCAGATTGCGGGTTCGTGCGCTGATCCGGCGTTCCTTTTCGAGGTCGTGTAGGAACGCAGTGATTTCTTGTGTGAGCGCATCTTCGGTGTCGCAATCACCAACAGCGAAGGCAAACAAGTTCCGGTAAGCTACATCGGAGAACAACATGTGCGCGAAGATCTGGGGCGTATACCCACTGCACAAGACTGGTTATCGCAAATCAAGCCGGTCCGCTGGATGTACGGTCAGCGTTTCACCGATTCGGGCGGCGGGACATGCCCGTAGATTTCAGCCGCAACGACGGAAGCCAAGCGACCTCAACTCGATACACCTGGAACAATGGCACTTGAGGTCGTCCTTGCCCGGTATTTCTAAGTGGCCGCACTTGGCGCAGACAAACGCCCCATCCGCGAGCGCAATCATCGGCATGAACTCGTTGCCTACGACACAATACGGGCACCGAAGTACTCGCTCCGTCATCGCTGCAGCTCCGCTGGCAGTAGAGGTTAGAGACGAAGGCACGAAGACCCGCGCCTCAAGGAGCCATCCGAGAACGACGCGGGTCGCGCGGAATGTTAGGAATGACACTCAGTCTACTCGCCAGCAATGAATGAAGCAACGCACACAACCATTCCGCCCAATTCGTGATTCGTTGGGAGAGGCTTAAAGATTTGCCAAACCGACGACGGCTCCGCAAATTCGTACCCTTGGCCGCGGCGCCCCGTTAAAAGTATCTCGCCCCGTGGCTCGCAGTCTGCCATGCGCTCCACCACGCGTTTTACGCGTTCTCCAATCCAATTCTTTGTGGTTCGTTACTCGTTCTTTGTTGGTTCCCCCAAGTTAAGAAAAACGGAGGTGCTTGTGAACTCTTGCATCTCCGCAGTCCAACACTTGCGTCCGCTACGGGGCGGAGCGCAAGCCCATCTGCTAAGGGCATCGGACGGCGCCTGTTACGTGACTAAGTTCCAGAACAATCCACAACATATCCGAGTGCTCGCGAACGAGATGCTGGCTACCAACCTGGGACTCGCCCTGGGGCTGCCGATGCCACAGGTGGAAGTGATCGAAGTCTCCGATTGGCTCATCGAACGCACTGAAGACCTCCGAATCAGTCTGGGTGGTGCCAAGATTCCGTGCCGGAGCGGCAAGCAATTGGGATCGCTGTACGTGGGCTGCGAGAGTCCTGCCATGACACTCGACTACTTGCCTCGTGAGTTGCTCCAGGGTGTTCGTAATCTTAGCGATTTCGCCCGGGTCCTGGTCCTAGATAAGTGGACGTGCAACAGCGATGGACGGCAAGCAATCTTCTCGAAAGCGCGGAGAAGGCAGCGATACGCCGCAACCTTTATTGACCAGGGCTACTGCTTCAATGCCGGCGAGTGGACGTTTCCCGACTCTCCCCTGCGAGGTGCTTACGCGAACAACTGCGTTTACGAGGGTGTCACAGGATGGGTGGCATTCGAACCAGCACTGACCCGAGCAGAAGAGATGGATACGGATACCATCTGGCGGTGTGCAGCTGAGATCCCCGAAGACTGGTACGAAGGAGATCGAGACGGTCTGAATCGGTTGGTGGAGGCGCTGCAGCAGCGCCGTGGGGCGATTCGAACTTTGATCACCGAGTTTCGCAGGTCCAGCCGGAACCCATTTCCGAACTGGCGCGAGTCGCCCGCGGATTCTGTCATGCCTCTCTCGGCAAGCGCTCCTTCGCTTGAGGCACAGCGTTTGTAATAAAGACCCGCGTAAGCGACGCGCCTTCCCCACAAACCACTAGCAAAGGAGGATCAGTATGGTCGAGCACAATCCTCCGGTTCCTGCCGACAGCGCCCACCCTTCAGTGATTCCCCTGCCAGTCGCTCTCTATGTCTCCGGTGAACTCATTTTTGAGCTCTATGACGGAGGACAGCCCTGCCGCAGATTCTCGATCTGTTGGGACAGGTTCGTTCCCGGAAAGCAAAGCGAGCCAGAGGCGACCCAACAGAGTTCCCCAACAGGATTGCGCACGCGCCAAGATTAGTGCCCGCGTTCCATGACCCGCCTGACGCGGACTTCCATCTGAGCGCCAATGGTGAGAAATGAGGACGGCCATGAGAGTTCGTGTGACCACGAGAGCCGACTTGTTTGAGAAACGAAAACAACAACACCTCAAGCTAGAACCCTTTTGACGAGGATTGGCTTCTCTCATTCAACTTGCTAGGCCGACGATCTCGCGCACGTGCGTATGATGCTCCACGGTATCCAGCATGAAGGCAGCGACGGCGCGAAACGACATCGAGAAACCATTCTCCGGAAGCGCGTCACGCCGAGAGCGGTAAGATTCGTCAGATCTGTTCGTGAGTCGCGGCGGACGCGCAATGGTCCACTCGAGCGGCGTAGCTCGCACGATCTCCTCGGCGGTCCCAAGATCACGCATGATGTGCGCGAGCAGCCGGCGGAAGAAGGCAAAACGCAGGCCTTTCTCGGGAAACAGTACCGCCACTGACACCAAGACCAGCCGTTTCACGCCCGCCTTCGTCATGGCCGCGACCGTGCTCGCAGCACACTCCTGCACCAGCGTGTGGGGACGGAAAGCCTTGGGCGGACGAACACCGAGCGCCGACACCACAACGTCTTGTCCCTTGAGCGCGCTAGCCAGCTCGTCCACATTGTGCGGGTCTCCCCGCAAAACCTTCAGCAACGGATGTTGAATCTTGATCTTCTGAGGCGAGCGTACGAACGCCGTTACTTCATGCCCTCTGGCAAGCGCAAGATCGATGACTTGGGTACCCGTGTGGCCGTTGGCGCCGATGACAAATACCTTCATGATTCCCACCTCCTGCCACACTAGACCGGGTAGGCCCACCACGCGTGACAGAAGACTGGAAAAACCTAGCACGGAGCGGGCGGCAAATCTGGCAAGTGAGCGAGCTTCTCAGGATTCGTCAAGACGTAGATCGCTCGGATGCGGCCTTCGCTAGTGTCCAGCGTCAGGACCGAGTACGGCTTCGCGTTCAGGTAGCTGACGATCCCAGGTTGCCCATTGATGACCGCGATCCGCGTCAGCAGATTCCTTGGGACGAGCTTTTCAAGGCTACCCAGGATTCCACGGGCAACGTTGTTCGCGCCCGAGATCAGGTTCGGAACGGCCAGGGCCTTGCCGCCGCCATCGGAGTGCAGCACGACATCACTCGCGAGCAAGTCAACCAACGCATCCATGTCGCCCTGGCTGGTCGCCCGCAGAAAGCGCTCGAGCAGATTGTTGCGTTCCTCAGGAGACGCTTTGAAGCGCGGTCGCACCTCCGAGACATGCAGCCGGGCTCGCCGCAGAATCTGTCTGCAGTTGGCTTCGCTCTGGCCAAGGATCGCGGCAATTTCGGAATACTCGTACTCAAAGATCTCGCGAAGAAGAAATACTGCGCGCTCGGTCGACGTGAGCCTTTCCAGCAACACAAGGAAGGCCATGGAAAGTGATTCATCGACACGAACAACTTGCGACGGATCGCTTTTTGGATCGGTGACAAGCGGCTCTGGAAGCCATTCGCCGACGTATTGTTCCCGTTGTACCCGAGCTGATTCGAGATAATTGATACACAGGCGAGTGACGATGGTGACCAGGAGAGCTCTGGGAGATCGGATCTCGTCCGAAGAAGTCCGCTGCCAACGAATGAAAGCTTCCTGCAGCATATCCTCTGCATCGGCCACGCTTCCCAGCATGCGGTAGGCGATCGAGAAGAGCAGCCCGCGGTGCTGTTCAAACGCAGCTAGTCCACGCGATTCCTCGTCACGGTGAGGTTCCATCCCTGATAGAGCACTGAGTTCGGGGTCCTTCGGCATCCCTTTCCCATCTCCAGCGTACGCCGGTGGCAAGAATCAGCAAAGTGCCCAACGCAGCAGGGACACGATGCCTGGCTAGTTTCAATACGGAAGACCGGATGGCAGGACGTCTTGTGACAGGGTGGAGGGATTCGCCATACGTGTTCATGGATCTGCCCTGCCGGCCGACAACGCAGCGCTCACCCCGAATTTTCCGACCTAACCCGCGCATCCAACTGATCGCCATGGATGAGAAATGAGGATGGCCATGAGAATTCGTGTGACCACGAGAGCCGACTTGTTTGAGAAACGAAAACAAGAACATATCGAGCGCGGCTACCGAATTGAAAATGAGCGGCCGATCCCAGTGAACGGTTTCTGCTCGTTCATTGCCGTGAGCGTGATCCCCGATTCAGATGGAGTTGGCGACCTCGTGGCACAGGCGCTCAATGGGATAGCAAGATGAGACCGCATGGAAAAACCAAGCTGCGATTTTTCCCGTTGCCAACGAAGAATGGATGCTTACGCCATTTGGTGGTGCGCTCAAGATATTCCCGAAGCCTGATACGAAGGATACTGCCACATCCGCTGACTTCTCCGCCGTTAGGCGGGACGAAGGCATCGAGATTCGGTAGGATGGAAACCTCATGCAGCTTTACATCATTGCAGGGCCGAATGGCGTCGGCAAAACGACGTTCGCACGCACGTTTCTTCCCAAATATGCCGACTGCAAGAACTTCATCAATGCCGACCTGATCGCGGAGGGTATTTCTCCCTTTTCCCCCGAAGCTGCAGCTGTGCGTGCTGGCAGGCTAATGCTCAACGAAATCGCGTTTTTCGCACAGCGCCGCACGACTTTCGCCTTCGAGACTACGTTATCGGGGCGGAGTTACTTAAAGTTGATTCGCCAGCTCAAAAAACAGGGATACGAGGTGCACATCTTCTTTCTATGGGTGAAGAGTGTTGATGTAGCGCTATCCAGAGTTAGGGAGCGGGTGTTGAAAGGCGGGCACGATGTACCGGAAGCTGTGGTTCGTCGCCGGTTCGGTCGCTCGATCAGCAACTTTTTCGGCGAGTACCGCCGGCTGGCTGATTCCTGGTACCTGTTTGATAATTCAGGCGGAACCCCCACGGTTGTCGCTTTTAAGAGAGCCGGCAAGACTCGTATAATGAATCGAGAGCAGTATCAGCCGCTGATCGCGCGCTACGGTGACGAATGAGCAGAGTTCCCAAGAGTGTCCTTCGACTGCCACTGGAGAAACGTGCGGAGATCGCATTTAAAGAGGCGGTCGAGGAAGTCATCGACGAACACGCTCGTCTGGGATTGCCGCTCTACATTTGGCGCGACGGCAAAGTAGTCGGGGTATCCGCTCAAGAGATCCGACACGATTCTGCAGTGAGCCAGGGCAAATAGAACGACGAAGTCTTCTCTCGGCATTTCTGTGAGTTGTCCCTTTCGGTAAGCACCCCTACATAGGGAACCAGTCTGGCTTTCCCCCATTCTTAGATTGCAGTGTCAACGTAGAGGCGTGCAGTCGCCTCCTGGGCTCTGAACACGTCGAGGAGGTTACCTGTGCGTCCTCAAGGTCAAACCAAGCTAGGTTTTTTCCCGCTTCCGATAGCCGAGGCCAGGCGACTCAAGAATTGGCTGAGCTTTCCCGAGCGATTTTCTGCGCTCGATCCCTGCATTGGCGACGGCGTGGCATTCAGTCACCTGCTGCACGGCATAACCGCTCATCGCTATGGCATTGAGATCGACGCCAATCGGGCAGAACAAGCGAAAGGACTCGGAATCGAGACTTTGCAGGCCAACACCATGGATGTGAAATGCCCGCCAGAGGCCGTGTCCTTGCTTTATCTGAACCCTCCGTACGATTGGGAATCCGGGGAGAGCAACAACCAGAGATTGGAAGCGGTGTTTCTAGAACACACTTATCGCTGGCTGAAGGCTGGGGGCGTGCTGCTATTTGTGATTCCGCAGCTGCGATTGGCGAAATGCGCGAGGTTGTTGAGCGAACATTTTACGGATTTGCGAGTGTTCAGGCTCATGGAGCCGGCTTGCCTGCAATACAAGCAGATCGTAGTTCTGGCAACGCGCCGCAAAAGGCATTCCAAGGTCACTGATGTGGCTCTGCTCGATGCTGTGCAGTACCTCGAAACGCTCTCAACGAACGCTGAGCTTGAGCCTCTGAGCGACACCACTGAGATTCGCTACGAAGTTCCTGCTTCCGAACCTGCGGTGCTGACGAACATCGGTATTCCATTGGACGAAGTGGAGGACTTGTTACTGGAATCCGCCGCGTATCGTCAGGCGGGCCGTGTGCTTCTGCCCAAGCTGAATGACGTCAGAGGCCGGCCGCTTACGCCGCTGCACGGTGGACATGTCGGCTTGCTCTGTACTGCTGGAATGCTCAATGGAGTATTCGGCGAAGGCGACGCTCGTCACATTGCCCACTGGCGCTCCGTGAAATTCACCGACCATTGGGAAGAAGAGGAAGAAGACGGAACCAAAATCCTGCATGACCGGGAAAGATTCTCGCATGAGCTGACGCTTGTCTTTGCCGATGGAAAGACTCAGGTTCTCACTCATGAAAAGAAGGAGCCAGAATGAAAAATGCCCACCTTCGATTCGGCTGGCTTACCTACGTCAAGAGCACGGAGAAGACGACCACCAGCATCAAGCTGCGCTTGGATCGCTTCATAGGAGAGGTATTGCCCGATCCACCGCGCCAGGCGAAGGCCCACCTCATTTCCGTGATTGGAGGAGACACGCAGATTGCGGCGGTCAGCGCGGCGATCTCCCTCGGAGACAGGTTCATGGTGGAAGGGCCAGGGGTATTGCCGATTCGAGTTTGTCTCGAACGAAACGCACAGTGCTTCAAAGGCTCGGTGCAGCTGTCCGGGCGCAAGAGGCCGCTACGTCACCTTATTGCTTTGTCGGAAGAGTTCGCCTCCAGCAACGTCTCGGCGGGTTCAGGACGGACTCTACTGGCAAGCTCGGAAAACCAATTCATCTGGGCTGCCCTCGCCCATATTCACGGGATTCCCGGAATGCCGAACTGGGCGGACTGGTTTGCCGGCGAACTGGAGACACATAAAGCGATCGTCCGTGCTCTCGGTATCGGATGCGCCCCAGTGCTCGTGAAAGGCGAGAAGGAACAGTTTCTTTCCTGGCTCAGTTGGGGCGTGGAGAGTGGAGCCGTCAGTCTTCCGGTTGAAACTGGTTCGATCCGATGGCCGGGTTTTAGTCTCGAAGACCTCTTTCTTGCAGGCCAACGAACTCTTTGATGTAGAGAGCGTACGCCGAAGAATTTCTGTCCGGACTTCTCAACTTGCCGATTGCCGACGACGCGGAAAGCAGCGCACCGCGGCCCTTGCCCCGATCGCCGCCTATTTAGGCCAGGTGTGGAGGGCCATTTCCGAAAGGCGAACCAGTTCCTCACGAGTTGCGCCGTTGATAGCCTGCACCGTCATACCCTGAAAAAGAGCAGTGATGAAACGGGCCAGATCGTCGGCATTCGCATCTTTCGGCAAATCACCCTCAGACTTCGCTCGCTCAAAGCGCCGGCGAAGGGCATCCTGCTCCTTTAATCTTAGGGCAATGAGCTTCCTCCGGACCGGCAGAGCCTCTACACCGCCGGCCAGAGCTGCCTGAATCGTCATGCACCCGCGCCGTGACCGTCTCTCGGTAAGAAACTCGGCCGTCTGATACAGGATCCGTTCTGCTACGGCGTACGCTGTCGGCTCACTCAGCGCGCCATGGATGAAGGCGACCGGTCCGGCTAGATATCGGGCTAACGCTTGTTCAAAGAGCGCCTGCTTGTTTCCAAACGCCTTATAAAGGCTTGCTGGTTGGATCTCCATCGCGGTAGTCAAGTCATTCAAAGAAGCCCCTTCAAATCCCTTTTGCCAGAAGACATGCATGGCGCGATCAAGCGCCTCTTCCTGATTGAAGCCACGCGGCCGTCCTGCGCGCTTTGGCGATCTGCTTACCACGACTTTTTATAGTTTACCATATTATTTAGTGATCGCTAAATAAGTTGCGACTTGTACGGGTTAGGCACCATCTAGACCGCTGTGGCCGCAAGCAGGCCCAGGGGAGCCAAACATGTCACAGAAACTCGAAGGGAAGATTGCCGTGATTACCGGAGGCAGCAGTGGGATTGGACTTGCGACGGCAAAACGGTTCGTCAATGAAGGTGCGTACGTATTCATCACAGGACGCCGACAAAGTGAACTGGACTCGGCGGTGAGCGAGATCGGCCATAACGTGACGGGTGTCCAGGGCGACGTCTCGAAATTGGCAGATATCGACAAGCTGTACGCGGCGGTGAGGAAGCAGAAAGGCAAGCTCGATATCGTTTTTGCAAATGCCGGCACAGGCGCATTTGCGCCGCTCGAACAAATCAGCGAAGAACATTTCGACAAGCAGTTCAACGTGAATGTGAAAGGACTGCTGTTTACGGTGCAGAAGGCCTTGCCGCTGCTGCAGCCAGGCGGATCGATCGTGCTGAACGCCTCGATCGTCGCGACGAAGGGTAGCCAGGCCCTGAGTGTTTACAGCGCGACCAAGGCTGCGGTCCGATCGTTTGCGCGCACTTGGTCGGTGGACCTGAAAGACCGAAAGATCAGGGTGAATGCGATTAGTCCTGGCATTATTCCAACTCCGGGCTACAACACCTCGCTGGGAATGACGCAGGAGCAGGTCGATCAGTTCGTGCAAAGCTCAATCCCCAACATACCCCTGGGCCGTGCCGGCACGACCGATGAGATTGCCAAGGCCGTCTCGTTTCTGGCTTCCGACGACAGCAGTTACGTGACCGGTATCGAGTTATTCGTTGATGGTGGCTTGGCCCAGATCTAACCGCTCGGATCAGGCAGGGTTCCCGGCAGCGTGACCCGCTCTGCGCACGAAGCGCGAGCTCTGACACGTTTTCTTACCAGCGCAGCCGTCTCGTGACTCACGGCAGTGCTAGCATGGTGCTCGCGCCGGATAGGAGAGTTCCGAGCCTTCAGACTAGGATCCGCTGTATGGAGGCTTGAGAGGGGGTCCTCTCCGGCGGGGTCGTGGCGCAACAGGATCTGGTGCCGATTCGCACTTGTGCCGACAGATCGGCATAACGAGAGCACCTGCCGTGGATTTCTTCGTAACGTCCTTCCTTCTTCTCCCTTTCCCTTCAGGCATTTGCCTAGCTGAGACCGTCCAAACCACGAGGATCACCCATGCCCGAACTCTCCACAATCTATGACTACATGCGCGCCCATGCCGCGGTCCTGGGAGAGCGCATTCTTCGAGAGTACCCAGCACTCCACCAATTTGACGATTCAGTTTCACCTCGGATTGAAGGGCTGCTGCGAACGCCTTTCCCTGCACAGACGATTGCCATCATGGGAGTCGCCAAACGCTGGCAGCAGGCGCGAACATCCATGGTGGTCGCGGAATGCGGTACCGGCAAGACGCTGATCTCGCTGGGAGCGATCCATGTCCACAGTCGGGGGAATCCGTTCACCGCCTTAGCGATGGTTCCACCACACCTGGTCGAAAAGTGGGCGCGGGAGGCGTTTCTGACATCGCCCGGGCTGCGCGTGTTCCTGATCGATGATTTGCGAAATGGCGGTGACGAGAACAAATCCCACGGAGTGAACGAGGTGCGGTTGAGGCAGGGACGCATCGTGCGGGAAGGCTTGCATACAACGTTGAGCGAGTTGCGGCTACGCAAGGATTCGCCGAGTCCCCGGAAACGCTGGCTGTCGCTTTGCGGGAGATCATCCTTATTTATCGTCGGACGTGAGCGAGCGAAGCTCGGTTATTTCTGGCGCCACGCTTACCGGGTACCACATTCCGGCCCATATGTTGGGTGCGTGGTGAATTCGGACACGGGTAAGCCGGTGATCGTGGACGACAGCCGATTAACGGCCGGTGAGTTTGAGAAGGTCAAGATTGCCGAAACCATCGAGACCAGGGGAGAGAAGTCTTGTCGCCCACTGCACAGCCCGCTGTGGCAGGCGGACTCAGACAAGATCCGCCGCATGGCTCCGATTGAGTTTATTGGGCGCTACATGCCGGAGTGGTTTGACTATGCGATTTGCGACGAGATTCACCAACTGGCCGGCGATACCGCGCAAGGAAATGCCCTGGGCACCCTGGCCTCATGCACCGACCGAATCGTCGGGTTGACCGGAACGCTCCTCGGTGGCTATGCGGACGATCTCTTCAATACGCTCTTCCGGCTCGAAGCGAGAAGGATGAAGGAGCATGGCTACGAATGGGGCACGACGGGGCGCAGTTCCTTCATTCAGGATTACGGAGTCCTAGAGACGATCACGAAAGTTGAACCGGCCAACAATGCCTGCTCCAAAGCCAAAACCACGAGCACGGTCCGGCGCAAGCCCGGAGCATCCCCGCTGCTGTTTGGTGAATTCCTCATGCAGCTGTGTGCATTTGTGTTCCTCGAGGACATTTCGGGTGAACTCCCCCCTTACGAGGAAACCTATCTGAGCGTGCCAATGGACGCGCCTATGCGGGAGGCGTACCGCGAGCTCGAAGAGGACATGCGGAAGGCGTTGAAAGCTCACCGAGGCAATCGGTCGGTGCTGAGCACGATGCTCAACACTCTGCTGCTTTATCCCGATCATCCATACGGGATTGGGACGCTGTACGGGACCGAGTTCGATCCTGAACTGAAGCGCAAAGTCCGATTCGTCATTGCAGAACCCCGCGACCTTCCTGAGGACCGTATCTATTCCAAAGAACGCAGGCTAATCGAAGAGATCAGGAAAGAGCTGGCGGAGGGACGGCGGTGCCAAGTCTTCGTGGTGTACACGCAGAAGCACGACGTCACTGCACGACTTCAACGAATTCTGAGCAACGAAGGGCTCCGCACGGCAGTTTTGCGCGCGAGTGTGGACACTTCCAAGCGCGAGGCCTGGTACGCCAGACAAGTCAAAGAGGGAGTCCAGGTAGTGATCTGCCATCCCAAGCTGGTGGAGACGGGTCTGGATCTGCTGGACTTCCCGACCATCATTTTCTACGAGTCTGGGTATTCGCTACACACCTTGCGGCAGGCCAGCCGCCGGTCCTGGAGGATAGGCCAGCGGCGAGCGGTGCGCGTAAAGTTTCTTTGCTCCGAGGGAACGATGCAGACTTCCTGCCTCCGCTTGATGGGGAAGAAGCTCCTCGTGGCGCTCACAATGGAAGGCAAGTTCGCCGGCGAGGGATTGCAGAGCATCGACGAAGACGATGACATGCTCTCGGCGATGGCGCGGGAACTGGTCGAGAGGAATGGTATCGGCGACACCGCAGACTCCGTTTGGAGAGCCCTCAGTACAGAACATCAAAAGCTCTTTCCAACGAAATCTCATCGCGAGGATGAAGCCTCAGCCATCGAAGTTACCGGTGTTCTGCTGGATGATCAGTCTGACCCCGCGAATCTTGTCGAAGGAGCCATGGACGCTGCATCTATTGTCGTCTTTGGACAGCGACCGCAGGCATTGTCCGGTAAGAGGCGGCGCGGGAGGCCAGTTGTTCCGGAACAAGCGTCCCTATTCGGCTTCAGTTGAGCTGACATTAACCGGATGTCGGGTGACTCTGGCAGCCCCAGCCACTCGTCACACAAGTCCGCTTTCCTGAAGTCCTCAATCCTCGATTGAAATCGGTAGCGTTTGCTCTGCGGTTTAGCTCTTGCCTTCAGCCACTTTGTTTTCAAATCAACCAGGAGGAAAGAAGTATGTCAGAAACAAGTACGCTCATCGGATATGGCGGTCGAACGATTGGCCGCGAAGAATTAACCCTGGTGCCGACTCCGGCAGCGACGGAAACGCACCGCCCAATCCCGCATCACGAAATTGTGCAAGCTCTGATCGAGACGCTTGGCTTTCGTCACATCGGAGTCGTGCACGACGAATACGCAGTCTCGCCCGACGGAATGAAAGCGTTTGGGGTTCTCGACCTCGCAACCGAGATGGAAGGGTGCCGCTTCTCAATCGGGTTGCGCAACTCCCATGACAAGAGCATGCGTTTAGCGATGACTTGCGGGTATCGCGTATTCGTGTGCTCGAACATGGCGTTCGCCGGAGATTTTACTCCTGTGCTTGCCAAACACTCGAAGTCTTTCTCGCTGATCGACTGCATCTCGGTTGGAGTCGACCGAATGCAACGAAACTTCGAGCCGATGCGAAAGCAAGTCGAGACCTGGCAGAAAAGTGAATTGACGGACGTCATCGCCAAGGTAGTCATCTACGAAGCTTTCGTGGAGGCGAAGTTGGAGGCTCCGAAACATCTTGCCCGTAGAGTGCATGACCTGTATTTCGAGCCAACCTACGAGGAGTTCCGTTCTCGGACGATCTGGAGTCTCTCGAACGCGTTCACTTCTGCATTCAAGGAACTGGATCCCATTCCCCAATTCAAGGCGACGGCGAAGCTGAGCGAATTTCTGGAAGCCCGGTTCTCACAGTCGTTCTAACCGATGAAAGCGGTGAGCCGGCCGCCGCTTTCAACGAACTCATTCCTGCTCAGCGACACAACGTGTGTGCCTGATTGGGCGCAAAAGGCTCGGCCTGGCTGCTTCTGATTTGTTCTTGACCACGGGATCGAGGTACCGGGCGGCTTGCAAGGTCGGCAAAGTTCATCGAATAGCAATTTCGGCCCGACCTACACGGCACGATTGGGCTTCTTTTTAGACTCTTCATTTAAGACGCACCCTTGCTCCCCTTCTCTTGCCATCCACATTGCATGTGCTTGGCAACTGCCCTAGCCGGTTGCTCGTCAAATACTAGTGTTCAGAATCACTAACACGCTGGTGTTAGCCGCCAGTTTAATTTTTGCCTCCTTGAGTAGTGCGCAAACTTCTGGTGGACGACCGCAAGCGAACCACTTGGTACGCCAGATCATCGACAACGAGTTGCAAGCGGAGAAAAATGATCACAGTCATTGGATGCTGCGGCTGGAGACGCGAAAATCTGGAAAAACCGAAGTGAGGGAAGTGGTAGAGACCAAGGACGGAGACTTGGATTGGCTGATTTCGGTGAACGGAAAGCCTCTTCCGGAAGACCAGCAACGCGAGCGAGGCCGAGGTCTACAACGCTTGATAAATAATCCCGCAGAGCTGAAAAGATCAAAGCGAGAAACA
>DATBEI010000074.1:0-46883 GCA_036269595.1 Candidatus Sulfotelmatobacter sp. | reverse complement strand
TGAAGGAGTCGACGTGGATCGGATCGCGCGCGCCGTGAACGTCACCAAGCCCGCGCTATACCGAGCCTTCGGAGACAAGTCCACCCTGCTGCTAAGGGCCGTCGAGCGCTATGCGCTGATCTATGGAGCTCCCAAAATGGCAGCATTTCAAGCGGAGCCGGACATCCACAAGGCCGTGACCGCCTTTTGCGAGGCTACCGTCAACACCGCTACCGGCGACGCTCGCAGCGGCTGCATGTTGGCCGCCGCTGCGCTGGGACATTCGGAGCGGGTAACGGAGATCCGTTCCTGGCTCGCGAAGGGCCTCACCGCATCCGCTGATATTTTCGCGAAACGTTTCGAGCAGGAGACAAAGGCGGGGCGCCTGACTCGCACACCCTCTGCCAAGGTGCGAGGCCGTTTGCTCGTTGACTTGCTGCAGGGTGTGCAGCTTCGCGCCAAGGTTGGTATCACTCGCGAGGAATTGCTGGAAGATGTCCGAAGCTATGTGCCCCTGATTCTTGGCAAGCAAATCTAACGCACGTCTCGGGGGCTATGCGTCTGGACGAGTGCCAAATCGCCGCTGCGCTCACCGATACCAGATTAGTAATGACAAGTCGGCCAGCGTGTACCGATACTGGTCGGATTACGGGTTGACCCGAAGTTGAGTTGTGGCGCGCCGGGACTGAAGCACCCAATGCGCGTTCCTGCCAAACCTTCATAACTGACAACCATTCGTCTACTGCGCTGCTTGGTTGCTCGTGGACGTTTGATTCAGTTCTTGCTGGAGCTGCAATAGTTGACGGAGTTGCTCAGCATTGGCTGAGTTGGATGTTGGAACGCTCCGCGAACTTGGTTGCAGGGAACCCTGACTAGGCTTGGGTGTCTGCTCGAGGACCACGTAGATCGGAGTGCCCGCCGAGATCGTCACCACAATGTGTTGGGTGATTGCCAATCGGGAAACCTCCTCATCTCCAGCCTCGCCGACATTGTTGCTGATGCGCTCCCGCATTAGGTCCGACTCGCTCAGCGGCTGGTTCAGACTGCCTTGTCCCACCAACATCGAGCCGGCTTGGCCGATTCCTGACAGCGATCTGACCAGGACGCTCTTTCCCGTGTTCTTCCCCTCAACTTTTCCTTTGAGCGGCCGCAAGTCCAAACCCGTGGCGGCGGCCTCGATGGGAACGACTGCACCATCCGGCATCAGCAGAGAATTGAACTGGACGTCAACGTAACCTGAACGATCTCCGTTCCGGATGTGGCCAACCGCTTTTGCTCCCGCAGGGACGATGATTTCTCCGTCCCGCTCATAGTTGTACTCGATCACCGCCAGGACCGGAGTTCGCACTGCCGTGCTGGCCGCTGATTCCAGGCGTGCACGCAATCGCGTACCCGTAGCCAGACCCAATCCCAGCTCCGGTGCTTGATTATTGAAGAGTTCGCGGGCCTGAGCACTAGCCGAACTTGCAGAGACGTTTCGCACGTAGATCAGCGAAGACTTCTCCATGGCCTCGCGCTCTGCTTTACCCAAATCTGGAGTCTCGGCAACGGCGCCAGTGCCCGAGCCTGGCTGATACGGCGGCGCCTGCCAGGGCTGCTGGTCTCCGAAAGGCGGTATCGATCCCAGAGTTCCCGCTCCGCTCGCCACCTTTGTCCCCGGTGCCGGCTTGGTCGCAGTTCGTTGTAGATCTCGTTCGTTCAGGAAGCCTTCGTGAGATTCCTTTGTGACGGGCCGGCCAGAATCAGTGATTGGAAATAGGCTCTTGTCGTTGCTCGCGGTGCCGCTCTCCAAGGCTAAGTCCTCAGTAGCAGTGGCGCCACGACTCTTCGCTTTCTGTGGCGCACCTCGATGGGGCATAGACGTAGCAACAAAGATCAACAGCGCGATGACGACCGCACCAGCCCCGATGATCACAAACCGGTTCTGTCGGATCTGCTGCCGGGCTCTCTGTTTTGCTCTGGTTGCGAGCTCGGGAATTGGGACGTTTGCGTCCGGAGAGAGTGGCAGGTCGTTGTTGCGAGCTTCATTTTCCTCTAGCTCCTGAATGACTGCAGCGTTGCCGTTGTCGTTGGGTCCGTTTGGATGAATCACTTTGCACCTCCCGAGACCGGAGCCACAAATGCAATCGGCGCCAGGACCGGACGGTCAACCTCTTCCGCTTGGGCAACCGCGAGCAAGAGCCGTTCCCGGGATTCCTTGAAGGTAGGCCGGTCGAACACAACGATGCCATCGGCTCTGGTGCCAGGCGCGAGTCTACGCGAGGTAATCCAGTAGTCCTTGATCGCGACCGGCTCGGCCTTGATCGCTTTTCGATGCTTGTCTTTCGATGTCCCCGCAAGCTGCACTTGCGGCGGCAGTACTTCAATGGTCCGTGCAGAAGAGTTCAGAACGGCGAACGGCACGGTCATCTGTTGCTCTTTCTCTATCGCCTGTCCTACCGCAACCCGCAGTTGCTTGCCTTCCCAATGTGGATTCTCAATCCGTTCCGCCCTGAGCAAATCCTGCTCTTGTCTGCCAGGCTTCTCTGGGGCAGTGCTGGTTGGCTGAGTCTCTGTAGCAACGTTTTTTGTTTCGCCAACCACAAACGCGGGATGAGTCGACGCGATCAGAAAGCTGCGCGGGCGCTCGCAGTTAAGGACATAGTCCACGGGCCCACTAAGGTCTGACTTGCCTTGGCTGACCAGGCTCAACGAGATCTCCTGGCCTCCTCGGGTTGTGATCAGGGCGTTGGTTTGCGCTGGCTTTGCGCTGGTTGCTTTGAAAAACACCAACTGCGGCTCGGCTTCGGAGTGGTCGGCCTTAAACGCCCCCGGATCGCCGAGTACGACCGAGCTCACCTCCTCCAGCACCCGCACCGAACTGACATATCCTGGCCGCAAGTGCAACACCACAACTTGTTTTGGGTCAACATTCAAGTTCACAATTCGCGCCTGCGGCAACTCGGTTTGCGCTGAGGCTATGTGGAAAGGCAGGAAACAGATCGTTATCAGATGCACCAAACTCAAACATTTGTTCATCTCACATCTCTTTTCAAAGTGGTATTTTTGCTTTCTGACTCAATCCCCGCTTCGCGAAGGTAAGTTGTTCTAATTGCTCGGACGTAGGTAACGACATCTAAATTTCGGTAAGCAAGGCCTCGCCTGCCGATCGTGTCTTCACCGGCGTAATAAGCGGCAGATACGAGCCTGAGATCATTGTGAAACCGTCGCATCAACCAAGCGAGATAGCGCACGCCACCTGAGATGTTGTGATCGAGATTGCAGCGGTCGGTCACGGCAAGCCGCTTGGCGGTGGCGGGCATCAACTGCATCAGCCCCACGGCGCCTTTCGCAGAGATCACACAGGGTTGCCAATTCGATTCACGCGAGACAATGGCACGTGCCAGCGCAACGGGCACTCGGTAGTGTTGCGCGTACGCCGTGACGTAGTATTCAGCTTCAATTCGTGTCGGTGCCCTACCTGATTGCGCCCAGCCAATTGAAATCGTGCAAAGCATTTCCGCCACGATGAGTACCAATTTCATGCTGCGCTCCCTCGCAAGGCCTCGGCACTGTACTGCTGCGCGTCAAAGATCAAGCTGGCAAACCCATCCCGCAAAAGCAGCTTGCGTCGATCAGCTTCGGTCTTGGCCAGCAACGGCAGGAGAAGGTCTCTCATCTCTGCCGTAATTTGTTCAGTTCCCAGAACTTTGAGTGCCTGCGCGAGATCGAGAATCTCTGAGACCGAGGGTGGTTTCTCCATGCTCCAGCCACGCAAAGCCTTGGCGAGTCCCGCCATACCGGCATGGAATTCGTGGCTTGAATCCGGCGTCCTCAGTGCCACAATCTCTGCTTCTCGCTCCGCGGTGGGGTGTTCAACACGCAGGTAAAAACTGCGCCGGCGCAGGGGATCGCCGATGCGCCTCTCTTCATTCGATGTCAACACAACGAATGGAATGCTCCTGGCTTTTATGGTGCTCAGCTTCGGAATGCTCAATTGCCACACGCTGAGTAATTCCAGCAACAAGGCCTCAAATGCGTGGTCCACCTTGTCCAGTTCGTCGATGAGCAGGACGCAAGGTTTCTCGTACTGCAAGGCGCGCAACAGAGGACCGGCGCCGAAGAACCGCTGTCCATGCAATTCAGTCTGCAGAGACTCCCAGTCGATGTTGCTGGATCTCGCCTTCAACTCGACGCAAAGCCTCTGCAGTGGCTCGTCGAATTTCCCAATGGCCTTTTCTTCGTTGATGCCCTCGTAGCACTGCAAGCGTTCGACTACGGTGCCCGCTGCCTCCGCAACTGCATACGCCAACTGAGTCTTTCCGCTGCCGGCGGGGCCTTCCAGCAGCAATGGCTTCTGGAGCCTCGCCGCCAAATACACGGTTGTAGCGGCTATCGAATCGGCGATGTAGCCCGTGGCCCTCAGCCGTTGACCAACTTCTTCAAGAGATGAAAACACGGTTGGTTCCTTGCCCGAGGCCGGATTTCTCAGCCGCGAGCGTCTGAAACGTAGACCGGAACTAGATTTCGGTCAAATCCCGAACGATTCGGAGTGCATTGACTGAATCATGGACCTCTACTACAACTCCATGACAGGGCCGCGGTCGGAAGCGACACCCTTGCTGGTGGCGGGTTCCTCCCCATCATGATTGGCCTAACCAGAGAACACCATGAATACGCGATCGTCCTTAGCCGTCGAGCTTGAAAAAATGCCATATGCGTTGCGAGCGTCGGAACTGGCAAAGATTCTTTCGACGAGCAAGATGACCATTTATCGCCTCGTGGGACAAGGCGCGATTCCTTACTTCAGGGTTGGTGGCCTGATCCGCTTTGACCCGCAAGCAATTGCCGATTGGCTTCGCCGGAAGATGCCGCTGAACCAGACGGCCGCCTAGGCATGTGCATCGTCCGGCTTGGATGATGGCCCCGGCAGGGGGAACGTGGCATTTACCTTCTGCAGTGCTTCCTTGTCTCTGGCGGGTTTGAGATAGCGCATGGTCGACTCCAAGTCTTTGTGTCCCATCCAGGTTTGAACCGTTGTTACATCCACTCCAGCGCGAAGGTGCATGGTCGCGAACGTTGCCCGGAATTTATGCAGAAACCAGTTGTGGCAATATGCGCCTTTGGCGCAATGTCCTTGCCCCGTATCGCACAGGCCGCAATTCAGACCGGCGCGCCACGCCACACTTTTGCATTGACGTAGGAAATTGTGAACAATCCCGCCATTGCTGGTCACAAAAACCAGCGCATGATTTGCAGATACTGTCGCTTTGTGATGGCGCAGACTGTTCAATAGGCGATCGGGAATCGGAACCTCGCGTTCTTCCCAATCCTTCGGAATAAATCCCAGCTTTGGCTTTGCCTTCACCCGAACCACATGATTCCCGAAGTCGATGTCGGGCCACGCTACATGCATGACCTCGCCTTCGCGAAAACCAGTCATCCAGAAGAACTCGAAAAGTACTCGCTTCCAAGAGTTGCATCGGATAAGAAACGCTTCGATCTCCTCACTGGTGTAGACCTCGGGTTCCGTTTCCGTATATCGTGGCCAGTCGCGCTTGCGGATTAGTTTCGTAACTCCGTTCGCTTTCAGCATCGAGACGACAACCTGCACTTTGGTCCAGATCGTGCGGCGGGCAAGGCCCCTGTCGGACAAAAAGCCCATAAAGCTCATGACGTCGGTTCGCTCGACGCTACAAAGCGGTTTTTCACGACACGATTGGAGGAAATATTCGAGAGCGGTTTTGTACTGGCTGTACGTTTTTGGCCTGTGGTGTTGGCGGGTTTCCTCGAGGAACTCGCGGCAAGCCTCCGACAGGGTTATTCCGATTCGTTTCTGTTCGCCGACGATCTCGATCCCGAGCGCCTGGTTCCTGAGAACTTGAGCTTTGCGCTCTGCCGCAGCAAACGCTTCGCTTGGACTTTTGCCCACCGATTCTCGATATCGTCTGCCATCGCGATACCACTCGATGTAGTAAGCACCTTCTTTATGGAGCTCGGGCCGGCCATCGATCAAGACGTAGTCTGGCCGAATCCGGCCGTTACTTGTGTGAACGACTGGACAGAAGCGCCACGTCTCGGACGCCGCGCCGCGCACTTTCACGTACTTCGTGAGATTGACGCGCCCCGCATGGGACTTGCCGGTTCGCATCATAGGACCTCCAAATCGGTCTTGGAGAAATTATGTGCAAACGGAAATTCGGTCAAATTCTTCGGAGACGGACTCGGACTGGCGATCGGTTTAGGAAAAATCGTGCGCGGGGAGAAGACGATGAAATGTGGTTGGTCGCGTTGGACGCGGGATTTGGGGTCAACTCGCTTGTGATAGACAAGCGCTTGCTCGGCGTCGCGAGAGTTCGCTGTCAGGGGAAAAGGATGACAAAATCGCATCGCATACCGCTCCTGAAATGGGTTTTACGGTATGGACGACGGTATGGATGGCACTTAACTCATTGAAAACAAAGAACTGGCGGAGAGAGTGGGATTCGAACCCAGTACCATTTAACAAAATCAACAAATTAGGAGGCGCGAATGGCACACCAAACCTCCACAATTCAGCGAAAACAAACAACTCAACGTTCTATTGGACGCTTAATGGACGTTGATTTCTTTGGGGCCGGCAAGCGTCGCACGCCGGCCAGCAACTCGTGAACTCTCAACGGTAACTGTTCGAATTCTCGAGCTGAGACCTGTGGCATGGGTCGCCCTCCCTTCGGCGGATCTACCCCGCTTATAACATTGTTGATGCCTTACGCTGCTAGGTCGATTCGCATTCCACCGCGTTAGATTATGTGGTGTAGGCTGAACCTTAGGGAATTCCACAATCCAGTAGTTAAGGAAGGACGCTGCCGCGTTTCTGGGTTATTCCCGGAGTATCATTGAGCACAGCCGCGAGTTTGCACATGCGCAAAGCGAGCGACTTGAGTGACATCCACACCTTCGTCGCCATTTCAGATGCTGGAACACTGCGCGCGGCAGCCGTGTCCCTGGGTGTGCCCACCTCCACTGTAAGCAGATCCTTGAAGCGACTGGAGAACAGCTTAGACTTGCTGCTGGTGCGAAGGACCCCGCACGGGATTACCCTTACCGATTCAGGCAAACAATACTTAATGTCCTGTAGGCGCGCTTTGCGCATCTTGCGCGAAGGCGCAGAGCTGCTCGATCATCAGCGAGCTACGCCAGTGGGGACCATTTGAGTGGGATGTCCGGTGGTCGTGGCTCGACACCTGTTGGCGCCAATGTTGACAGAGTTCGCCAATCACTACCCGAATCTTTCGGTGGAAATCGAGTGCTATGCTTCGTCGTGGGACCAGGAACCGAATGAGAATTTCGATTTGTTTTTCAAAATTCGCGAGCCGAAAGATTCGACGCGAAAAGTGCGCCGCTACCCGAGCAGCCTGCGCGGTCTGTTCGCTGCGCCCAGCTATTTGAAAAAAGCCGGCACGCCTGGCGATCCGGCAGACCTCGTTTCGCATCGCTGCATCGGATGGGACCCATGGAGCTTGTTGAGAGGCGAGAAGGTTGTTGGGCCCAAAATCAGGTTTCAGGTAATGACTAGCGATCCGGGGGTTGCGCTAAAACTCGCATTGGACGGCGCTGGTATAGCGATTCTGCCCTTATGGATGGCTTCGGAACCGCCTATCCGCAAGCTGCTGGTGCGCGTCTTAGAGCAGTGGAAACCTGCTCCCATCAGCTTCTGTGTCTTGTATTCCGAAAGCTCTAGATTGACACCCAAGATCAGGGTGTTTCTGGATTTTCTTGAGGCGTACATCGGCACCGACAAAGACCCGCGGCTGCGCGGAATGCGTGCCAAAGATTTCTTTGTCTCCGACGAAATCCCTCCACCGACTCTGAAGTAGCAAGTACTAACATCACTCCTTGTCAGTTGGAGCTGCTCAGATTGACCACGAGGTTCGAGCGCATACCGTCACTCCCGCGCGCCGCCCCTGTTGCTTAATCGCACATCAGGTTTGCCTCTGTGCCATGTCTCTCTGCCGTCTGCTTGGCATCTTAATGCTTGTCGACGATGTTGGCTGCGAAGAAGGGAGGAAATAATACGTCCGATTCTCGTTGGTGAAATCAGTTTTGGTCCGCCCGAGCTTATCTCGACTGCGGGGAACCAACCAAGGAAGGGTGACGGGAATGAAAACCGATCGAGTGGTGGTGATCACAGGTGCTGCTGGCGGAATCGGCGCCGAATTGGTACGACGTTTCCTGGAGAACAGCGATACTGTGATCGCAACAGATTTGAAAGCCGAAGGTCTACAAAAACTAAAGACTAGTGCTGATCAGAGGTCGCTGTTCACTGTTGCAGCAAACCTTACCGATTTCAACGAGTGTGAAAAACTCTCGGAAGTCGTTCGCACGAATGTGGGAAGAGTGGATGTACTCATCAACTGCGCTGGGTATTTCCCTATCCATTCCTTTGAAGAGATATCGCCCGAGGAGTGGCGGGAGATCATTGACGTCAATCTGAGCGGGCCCTTCTCGTCACCCGGGCGCTTCTGCCGTTAATGAAAGGGCGGGGCTGGGGACGCGTGATCAACTTCGGTTCGGCCTCAGTCTTTGAGGGGGTTGCGGGACAGTGTCATTACGTCGCGGCAAAAGGCGGAATTGTCGGTCTTTCGCGGTCCATTGCACGTGAGTTCGGTCAATACGGAATCACTGTGAACATCGTTACTCCCGGCATCACCCTAACGCCTAATGTAAAGAAAAGCTTTCCGAAAGAGCTGCTGGATAGTCAACGTGGCTCTCGTGCGATTCAGCGGGACGAGCAGCCACAAGATCTCGTCGGAGCCGTGTTTTTTCTGGCGTCTCCTGACGCGGACTTTATGTCAGGACAGACGGTTAACGTGGATGGCGGACGGAATATGCGTTGAGGCCACGGTCGGCCATGTGCACGACACAAGCAACACAGACATCATAAAGGAGGAGATTTATGAAGGTATTAGTCACGGGGGGCACCGGCAACGTGGGGTCCAAGGTCATTAGCGAGTTGCTCAAACGGAATGTCGCTGTTCGGGCACTGGTCCGAAAACAGGAAGCAGACAAAGTACCAGTGGCCGTAGAGACCGTTGTAGGAGATCTTCTCGACCCCGTCTCGGTAGAGAAAGCGCTGCAAGGCGTAGACAAAGCCTACTTGCTTAACGCAGTTGT
This sequence comes from Candidatus Sulfotelmatobacter sp., assembly GCA_036269595.1. GTDB lineage: Bacteria > Acidobacteriota > Terriglobia > Terriglobales > Acidobacteriaceae > Sulfotelmatobacter. The sequence continues at coordinate 37,769 of DATBEI010000074.1, read as the reverse complement.
GCCCGACGAGTTGACGCAAGGCTTAATCGTCTTCGATCTGGCTAAGCGCCGCAAGCTCGGCCATCTTGTGTATCACTCGGTTTTCAAGGTAGATCAGTTCAAGGATGTGCCGCATTTCGCGTCCAAACTGGCGATCGAGAATGCATTGCAGGCGTTTGATCTTCCCTACACCGTCATGCGTCCAAACTATTTTTACCAGAATGACCTCACGCTTAAAGAGGCTCTCACGAAGTCCGGAGTATATCCGATGCCGCTGGGAGACGTTGGTGTCTCCGCGGTCGACGTTCGCGATATCGCTGAGGCCGTCGCGATTGTCTTGACCACGGACGGTCACTCCGGCAAGACTTACAACCTCGTTGGACCGGATGTATTGAGTGGACCAAGGGTAGCATCGATCTGGAGCGACGTACTCGGTCAAAAGATTCGCTATGCCGGCCACGACATGGATACCTTCGAGGATCAGATGCGCAAACGATCTCCTTCATGGTCCGCTTTCGATATTCGGATGATGTTTCAAGGATATCTGGAACGCGGATTCACAGCGGACGGAAACGACATTGCGGCCCTCACCAAGTTGCTGGCACATCCCCCTCGCAAATACGAGGACTTTGCGAAAGAAACGGTCCTACGCTGGCGAGACTCTGGGGAAAGAGAGAATGACCGAACCGTTGCGGCGTAAACAACACAAACGCCTCCGCTCCCTGCAACCATTGATTTAGGAGATTGTCATGGCGAAAGAAATGTCGACCGCGTCCATTACTGGCTTTGTCAGTCAGAAAGTCACCGTGAATGGTATCGGCTTGCACTACTGGCTCGGCGGAGATCCTGATGGAGATCCCGTCATACTCTGGCACGGATTTCTCGCGACCGGCTACGCATGGAGGGAGGTTGGTCCGCTTCTGATCCGCTCAGGATATTCGGTCTTGTTTCCAGATATGCGAGGCTACGGTGACAGTGACAAGCCCGAGGGCACCAACGGGTATGATGCTCGCTCCCTCGCGAACGAAGGTCGTGCACTAGCGCAAGAGCTGCGGTTTGGGCAAGGAAAACCGATTATTCATGCGGCACACGATATGGGCGCTTTGCCGGTTCTGATATGGACGGCAGATCACCCCGATGAAGTCGCTGGATTGCTCTATATCGAGGCTCCGGTCATGCTGGGCGAAGTGCTACGCAAGATCATCACCTACACCTCGGAAGCGACGAAAGAGGGGTCGATGTGGTGGTGGATTCTTCCGCTCGCGCCTGATGTTCCCGAGAGACTGATAGTTGGGAATGAACGCGCATTTCTCACCTGGTTTTACGATCGCCACACCATCAATAAGGGGGCAATCACGCGGGGCACAATCGATGAATACCTCCGCACTTTCTCAGGTCGCGAAGGTGTGTTAGGAAGTATGGGAATTTATCGCGCGGCCTTTCAAAGCATTGAGCAAACCGAGCGGCTGACGCAGAGCAAAGTACAAACGCCAGTTATGGCGATGGGCGGCCTTAAAGGCCTGGGGCCAAGAGTCGGCGCGATGATGCGAATGGTCGCAGCTAATGTAGAGGAAGTCGTGCTTGATGATAGCGCTCACTTCGTACCCGAGGAGCGGCCGGACGCAGTTGTAAATGAAATCCTTGCGCTTAACGAACAGCTGTCGCGAACGAAACTCCCGACAGCGGTCTAAATGCGAGGCTTCTCCATGCCAGCTCACTACAGAAACCTGAATGTCAAGTGGGAGTAGAAAGATGTCAACAAAATCGAATATTACACAATTTCCTTCCGCGGTTCCGGCCGACAACCTACAACGCAGTCTATTAATACAAAATCCGGAGAATCAGAAGGCTCTGCATCTCGGAGTTGTGGGTGACACATACACCGTTCTTTTGTCCGGAACAGATACCGCTGGTCAATTTTGTCTCATCGACATGCATGTTCCCCCGAGAGGTGGGCCTCCTCCGCATCGCCACGATTTCGAAGAGACCTTCGTTCTTCTCGATGGTGAGCTAGAAGCCACCTTTCGAGGACAGAAACGTACCGTGAAGGCTGGAGAGACGATCCATATTCCAGCCAATGCTCCCCATCAATTCCACAACGCCTTCTCGAGGCCAGTGAGAATGCTTTGCGTCTGCTCGCCAGCAGGACAGGAGGAATTCTTCAAAGAGGTAGGAACTCCGGTGGCGACCCGTACGACACCGCCTCCTAAACTAGACGACGCTCAGCAGGCTGCATTCATGAAAAAGGCAATGGACCTTGCGCCGAAGTACCGAACCGAGCTGCTCAAAGAAGCGTAATCGGAAGCAGCGTCGCCTGTTGTGAGACTGGTCGATTCGGAGGGACGGTGGCCGGCCGGACCGCCCTCCAGCTAGAACGATTGCGAGAACCGCGACTCAAGGAATTCCCCAAACTTGGCAGTCACCTTGAATTGCGGGACGGGATCCAGTTCCTTGAATGCCGAAGTGAATGCGTTCGAGAGGCTCCAGATCGTCCTCGGCCGGAATTCCTCGTATCTGGGCTCGAAGTACAGATCGTGCACGGTACGGGCAAGGTGTTTGGGAGCTTCGAGTTGACCCTCAACGAACGCCTCGTAGATGACCACCTTCGCGGTGACGTCGGTCAATTCACTCCGCTGCCAGACCTCTACCTGCTTTCCTGCTTTCCTGCTTTCGCATCGGCTCGAAGTTCCGCTGCATCCGGTCCACGCCCACTGAAATGCAATCGATCAAGGAGTACGACTTCGAGTGCTTCGCGAGCACCGGTGTGACACGCCTGTGACTGTGTTTCCGAACTCGGCGGATGCGAAGATCAAACTCCTCGAAGTCAACCTCCGGACCGCCTGGACAAAGACAACCCCATTTGGCGGCGGAACGTCTCTCGGCCGCCCCCACACGATTGTCGCCGAAGAACTGTTGGATGCAAGGGATGTGTTTAAACCCGTGATGAACGACTGAAACGTCAGCGGCGAGAACGCAAAGTGGCGCGAGTCGTCCGTCCCCATGGATAGCAACTTTGAGCCCCGAATCCTGCTTCCTGCGAGCGGCAACGCCGGGAGGTCGTTCGCCGAGGCCGACGATATGAATGACCACGGTGCATGAGGTCAACCGCTGGGCGTATAGTCTCATCCACCCGGCTTGCGGGAGTACAAGTCTTGGTGTTCCGAAAAGGAAGGGGACTCCCTTGAAACTCACTTACGAACGACGCCGCGTTTTCCTGTTGGCTGGACTCTTGATTTGTGGAACAGCAACATCCCATGCGCAAACCGAGACAACGCCCGGTTCGAGCACTCCGGGCCAAGCTATCCCCGGCACGAGTCGAGTGAGCCCGTTCGCGGGCAGCGTACCGACAAAGCTAGTTCCGGGGGCGTTGCCACTTTCTTTGCAGGAGGCTATCGAGCGCGGATTAAAACAGAATCTCGGACTGCTCCTCTTGCGTGCGGACATTCGTTCGGCCCGAGGACAGCGCTGGGAGCAATTGAGTGCACTCTTACCGCACGTGACGGCGGCGCCTTACGTGGCGGAGTCCAAGATTAATCTCGCCGAGCTCGGTCTTACGAGTGTGGGTGGGATTAGCATCCCGCCGTCCGTGGGCCCTTTTTCCTACTTTGACGCGCGCGCCGCGGTGACCCAAACTCTGTTCGATTGGAAGTCAATCAATGCTACCCGCGCTGCTAGCCAGAGTTTGAAATCCGCCGGCTATACGTTCAAGGACGCCCGTGATCTGGTTGTGCTGGCCGTGGGCTATACCTATCTGCAGGCCATCGCTGACGAAGCCCGCATCGAAACGGCAGAAGCGCAGGTCAAGACGGCACAGGCGCTCTACGATCAGTCAACGGACCGGGTGAATGCTGGCACTTCGCCGGACATCGACGGCCTGCGCACCAAGGTCGAGCTCCAGACCCGGCAACAACAGTTAATCCAAGCGAAGAACAACTTCGCGATCCAAAAGCTGACCGTGGCACGTGTGATCGGCTTAGCTCCCGGGCAGGAATTCGAATTCACCGACAAGTCGCCTTACCAGGCGCTCGAAGTCATCACCGTGGATGAGGCTCTGAAACGGGCCTACGCTTCGCGGTCCGACTACCAGGCCGCTATCGCCGACCTACACGCAGCGCAGTTCTCCCGAAAGGCAGCGGTAGCCGGCTATCTCCCATCGCTTTCCTTTAACGCAGATTATGGTTTGGGAGGGTCGCATCCCTCGACCGCAACGCCAGTAGCCGACGTGCGTGGAACGCTCTCGATTCCGATCTTTCAGGGCAGTAGCGTTCACGGTGATGTTTTGCAGGCCGATGCGAGACTCGAGCAGAGCCGCGACCGTCTCGAAAGTCTGCGAGCGCAGGTCGATTCCGACGTCCGCGCCGCACTGCTTAATTTGCAGTCGGCGGCAGATCAGGTGAACGTGGCGCGCAGCAACATTGACTTAGCGGAAACGACGTTGACCCAGTCCGGCGATCGTTTCAGCGCGGGTGTCACCGATACCGTGGAGGTGGTGCAATCGCAAGAGACGGTCGCCAGTGCGCACGAACAATACATCTCGAGTCTCTACAACTATAATTATGCAAAAATTTCGCTGGTTCGCGCCCTAGGCATCGCTGAGCCGGGCGTCAAGGAATTTTTCAGAGGAAAGTGAACATGGCGGAAGAAAACTCATCCCGTTCAGCGCCTGAGATAGGCAAAGACTCCCCAATTGATCCGTCGCCCCTAACGGACAGGGACCATACGCCACCGGTGCGCCGAAGTCCCAAGCGCCGCAGAAACATCGTGATTCTGGTCGTTCTTGTAGTAGTGGTTATTGCCGGCGTGTTGTTGTGGCGCTATTTGAGCAGCTACGAATCGACCGACGACGCCCAGGCCGATGTTCATCTCTATCCCGTCAGTGCGCGTGTTTCCGGCTACGTGGTGCGCGTCAACGTAGACGACAACCAGTGGGTGGAGAAAGGCACGGTACTGGTAGAGATCGACCCGAAAGATTATGAGGTTACTGTCGCGCAGGCACAAGCCAATCTCGTCAACGCTGAAGCGACGGCCCAATCGCTGAATATCACGGTTCCCATCACTTCGGTAAACACTTCCAGCCAACTGAGGTTCACCGCGTCGGGCATCGAAGACGCTAACGCTGGAGTCGTCGCGGCCGAGAGGCAACTGAGCGCCACTCATGCCCAACTGGAGGCGGCTGAGGCGAACGATGTGAAAGCACAAGACGATCTCCACCGATATAAGCTACTGGTCGACAGGCGGGAAGTGTCGCCGCAGATCTACGATCAAGCTTTGGCCTCGGCCAAATCCAGCACCGCGACGGTCGCGGCCGCTCGCGCCAGTGAATCCGCAGCAGAGCAATTCGTGCAACAGGCCCGGAGCCGCCTGGCGCAAGCCGATGCCAACCACCAATATGCGCAGACCGGTCCCCAGCAGGTATCGTCAACCCGAGCGCGCGTGCAGGCTGCGATCGCGGATGTTGAGCAAAAGCGCGCGCTACTGGAACAGGCGCAACTGAATCTCGGATATACAAAGATCCTTGCCCCGGTCAGCGGTGAAGTGAGTAAAACGGTAGTGGTTGGGATGAACATTCAAGACGGGCAGCAGCTTCTCACCGTGGTGCCTCTCGATGAAGTGTGGGTCACCGCCAATTTTAAAGAGACCCAACTTAGGCGCATACAGGTTGGTCAGAGAGCGGAAATCCATGTGGATTCGAGCGGCCGCACTCTAAAAGGCCATGTGGACAGCATTGCGGGAGCAACCGGCCCGTTATTCAGCTTACTTCCGCCGGAAAATGCCACCGGAAACTACGTGAAAATTGTCCAGAGGATTCCGGTGAAGATCGTTCTCGATCCGGGGGAGAACCGGGACCGTCGGCTTCGACCCGGCATGAACGTGGTGCCGGACGTGCACCTCCACTGAGTTTTGCCCAATGAGTTCCGCTGCGCTCACACTCGACCATGACGTTTGGCGGCCCAAATACAATCCATGGCTGATTGCTGTCGTCGTGGCGCTGGCCGCCTTCATGGAGGTCCTCGACACCAGCATTGCTAACGTGGCTCTGCCGTATATGGCCGGAAATCTGGGCGCGAGCAACGACCAAAGTACGTGGGTGTTGACTTCTTATTTGGTCTCGAACGCCATCATCCTGCCGATCAGCGGCTGGCTCGCAGGCGCGTTGGGACGCAAGCGCTTTTTCATGGCCTGTCTGAGTGTCTTTACTGTGAGTTCTTTGCTCTGCGGCATCGCGCCGAGTCTCGGCTTTCTTCTTCTCTTTCGGGTGTTGCAGGGCGCCGGCGGTGGCGGCCTGCAGCCGATGGCTCAGGCCATTCTGGCAGACACCTTTCCACCCCAACAGCGAGGTTTGGCCTTTGCGCTGTATGGCATTACGGCCATCATGGCACCCACCATCGGTCCAACCCTGGGCGGATGGATCACCTTCAACTATTCCTGGCGCTGGATTTTTTTCATCAATCTCCCAGTCGGCCTGGCTACATGGTTTCTGGTGCGGCGCTTTGTCGAGGATCCTCCTTACTTGGGCAAGCTCAAAGCGGCCGGGGTCAAACTGGACTACATTGGCATCGCTCTCCTGGCACTCGGAATCGGGGCCTTACAGGTGCTGCTCGACAAGGGCCAGGAAGATGATTGGTTCGGGTCGCACTTCATCACGACTTTAGTCGTCGTCGCGACCGTATGCCTGATCTCGCTGGTGATTTGGGAGTGGTATCAAAAGGCGCCAATCATCGATGTCCGCATGTTCAAGAGCTTTAACTTCGCGAGTTCCAGCCTGATGATGTTCACCTTGGGAATCCTGTTGTTCAGCAGCTTGGTTCTGATGCCGCAGTTCCTGCAGACGCTGGTTGGGTACACCTCGGAGCTGGCCGGTCTGGCTCTTTCGGCTGGAGGCCTGGTTTTGCTGATTGAGATGCCCATCATGGGCCAGCTGACAACCAAGTTGCAGGCGCGCTACCTGATCGCCTTTGGTTGGCTAGCCCTATCCATCGCCATGTTCTATTCCACGAAGCGCATTGACTTGCAGATTAGCTTCAGTGCCGCCACGTGGCTGCGCATCGCCCAGGTGATTGGTCTGGGGTTCTTGTTTGTGCCGATTACGCTGGTGGCGTACATCGGAATTGCGCCGGAGAAAAACAACGCGGTCGCCGGAATCGTCAATTTCATGCGCAATATGGGAAGCAGCGTGGGAACGTCCTTAGTCACAACGTTGATTGCGCGGCGCTCGCAATTCCATCAGGAAAGGTTGGTGCAAAACGCCAGGGTCGACAATCCCAATTTTGTGAATGCGGCGAACGGCCTCGCCCATCACCTGGCTACCACCGGTGTGGGCAAGCACGAAGCACCCATGCAGGCCTACGCCCGGATTTATCAAGCCCTGCAAGCGCAGGCGGCCAGCCTGGCATACATTGATACGTTTATGGTTCTTTGCGTGGGAGCGGCAATCATGTTCGGTTTGGCTTTCGTTTTGAAGAAGAATGATCCTGGTGGCGGTGGGGTAAGGGTGGTGGAGTAACCATGAATTTGAGGTGGTCCGGGCCATACCCGGGTCAGGGACGTAGTCATGCTGGAAATTAAACTCATCCTTTGTCCCATTGATTTCTCCGAGTTCTCGATAAGGGCGTATCACCATGCGCTATCGCTGGCTGAGCATTATCGAGCCAAGTTGGTGGCGCAGCATGTCCTAGAGCTATCGCGATATCCTTACGCCGATTATGTTGCCTCCACGGGAGACTATGCGGAGTTCTGCCGGGCGCTTCGCGAGGGTGGCAAGGAGCGGCTGCAAGAATTCGTGAAGAAGCACATCCACGGTGAAATTCGCCCGGAGCTTGTGGTACACGAGGGAGCAGCCCCAGACTCTATTCTGTCGTTCGCGCAAACCCGGAAAACAGACCTGATCGTCATGGGAACGCATGGCCGGCGAGGGTACGACCGCGTCGTTCTGGGATCGGTGACCAACCGGGTGATGCGGCGGGCTCCCTGCCCGGTGCTGGCAGTATGTAAGCCGTCGCGTGACTCTAGTGCCGCAGGTGAAGAGCCGGGCCACGTCCACCACTTGAGCCGAATTCTTTTCTGTACCGATTTCTCCGAAAATTCAGAGCGGGCTTTGGATTATGCTGTCTCTGCGACAGTGGAGTATGATGCCGAACTCACCCTGCTGCACGTGTTGGAGGATGTTCCAAGTCCGACCAAGACGGAACAAGCTATAGCGACAGCCACCGAGCGACTCAATAAACTGATTCCACAGGAAGGGCGCAGGACTCTGAAGATTAAGACGGCGGTGCGGGTAGGAAAACCCTACCAGCAAATCATTCAACTTGCCCAGGAAGCGCAGATCGACATGGTGGTTATGGGAGTGCGTGGCCGTGGCGCATTGGATCTTGCGGTGTTTGGTTCGACCACCTATCGCGTACTGCAGTTGGGACCGTGCCCCGTGCTCGCCGTGCACCTATGAATCGTTGGACCTATGTTATTTCGACGCAGATGATAAAAATTGTCACCATCGAACGCGAGTACGGATGCGGGGGCGGCGAAATCGCTCAACTGCTAGCCAAGCAGCTGGGCTGGAAACTTTGGGATCAATTGCTGACCGAGGAGATCGCGCGGCTTGCTGAATGCCCCAAGGCAGTCGTGGAGGTTCGGGAGGAACGAACCGATCCCCTGTACTACCGGCTCTTCAAATCATTTTTGCGCGGGAGTTATGAAGGAAGCATCAATGCGCACAAGCTCAAAGTCGTCGACAGCGAAAGCATCTTGAAGTTTACAGAACGCGTCGTTCAGCACGCGGCGAAAACGGGAAACTCTGTCATCGTCGGAAGGGGGTCGCAGCAGTTTCTCAAGAACCGCCAAGACACGTTGCGTGTCTTTCTTTACGCTCCGAGAGAAGAAAAAGTGCGACGCCTCGGGGCTCGAGGCAAGAGTGAGAAGGAAGCCGAAGAGCTCGTGGATACCGTTGATCGGGAGCGCGTCGATTTCATTCAGAAGTATTTTCATGTCGAATGGCCTGACCGCGCCATTTACCACACCATGATCAATACTACGATCGGTGATGACGCCGTCGTTCACATGATTCTAGAGGTTATGAAGACCCTCGACGCAAGAGTCACTGCCTGAGCGCTCGCAGAATAGATAACAGCTAGACTGGCGAGTCGGGTATCCCCATTGAACATGCTCCTTACCTGCTTGCTTTGTGTTCTGCACCGACAGCCCCGCCCCGGAGTCCGATCCCACTTCTGAACGCTCAAACCATGAAGGAAGTCCAGCAGTGCGAAATTCGGCGGCCTCGGAGCCCTTTCGAGTTAGCTAGGTTCTCTGAACGCGCTTGTGGTTATTGACGGGTCCGACTACGGTATTGTCGCCGATGCGTAATTAATCCGGTCGGGACGTTCCTAGCCCCCTTCAGGGCTACCCCATTACCCCCATGGGAATGGGTTTGCGTTGCCGCCTCTGAAACCAGCTTTCTGGTCCCTACCTAGCCGTCTGGCGGATGCGCCCTCCGTGGCTATCCTTGATCCTGTTCCCACAGTTCAGGAAAGGGGTCTTGCTAGACATGGCCAATTCAATACTCGAGACAATTTCAAGCGAATTTGCGTCTGCCGCGGAGAAGGTGGGCAATAGCGTGGTTGCGGTTCATGCACGACGCTGGATGCCGACCAGTGGCATCGAATGGAAGAAGGGTGTGGTCGTAACGGTTCATCACGGTGTGCAGCGCGACGAAGAAATCAACGTTCTGCTCGGTAGTGGTCGCGCAGTTTCCGCGAAACTGGCCGGACGGGATCCCAGCACGGACATAGCCGTCCTGAGGATCGAGGAAGGATCTTCGAGTGCGTCGCAACTCGGCGACTCAACAGGCTTGAGGCTCGGCCATCTTGTTCTCGCGCTCGGCCGCACGCGGCGTGGGGATCTGGTGGCGAGCAGCGGGATCATCGGCGGCATCAGCGGCGAGTGGAGGAACCAGCGTGGTGGAAACCTCGATCAGCATATCCGGCTCGACCTCGCCCTGTATCCGGGGTTTTCCGGCGGACCGCTGCTCAACGCCAGGGGCGAGGTTGTTGGCATGAACACGCGGGGCTTGGCCCGTGGACGAGCCGTGACGGTGCCGGTGGCGACCGTCAATCGCGTTGTCGAAGAACTCCTGGAAAAAGGCCGCATCGCTCGGCCCTATTTGGGCATTGCTATGCAGCCGGTTGAGATTCCGGAAAATATGCGCTCGAAGCTGCCAACTGAAATGCGAGCCGGGCTGCTCGTGGTGCACGTCGAAAACGGCGGGCCCGCAGAAAAGGCCGGAGTATTGCTGGGAGACGTTGTTTTCGAAGTCAGTGGAAAGACAGTCGAACATGTGGATGCAATCCAGGATTCGCTTGCCGCTGTGAAGGTCGGTAACGTTCTGCGGATCAGGGTGATTCGCGCCGGTGAAATCAAGCCGGTGTCGATCACATTGGGCGAGAGGGCGCGATAAGGAATGTCGAAGCGAAACGGCGGAGGCGCGATCCGAATTGCGGTAGTGGCGAACTCCGCCGTCCGCCGGGCCAGGCTCGAAAACATCGTCCGCAGCCAGGCTGAATTCCAGCTGGCGGGAAGTTTTGGGACGATGGGGAGTGGGGTGTCATATGCCCGGACCGCCGAACCGGATGTAATTGTCATCGACTCCGATGCGATCCACGACTTATTACTTGAGCCGACACTGGACGCCGCGATTGTTCTGCTCACGGAGGTCAGCGACGCTCGGTCGATCTCTCGCCTGTTGCGGAGCGGGGTGCGCGCGATTCTCTCCCGAGAGAGCGACGCGGACGACGTTCTCTCCGCCATTTATGCCGCCTATGACGGACTTGTCTTGTTGAGCACAGCGACCGCAGATAGCTTGGCTGGCGTCTTCGGTGATCAGTTGGCGGAGGTTGACGATGAATTATCTGAGGAGATCACATCCCGCGAAACCGAAGTGCTCAGAATGTTAGCGGAGGGGCTCGTGAACAAAGATATCGCGGCGCGTCTGGGTATCTCCGAACACACGGTCAAGTTCCACATCAGCTCGATTCTCGACAAGCTGGGTGCTTCCACCCGCACCGAAGCGGTCACCCTGGGAATCCGGCGCGGTCTAATTCCGATCTGAACTCTTGCACCTTCAAAGTGTCACTCCGTTCCATCAATAACCTCCTTGTGTCCAGTGCCCCGGGAACGATCCCGATTGGCCATCATCGGTTGTGAGGGTCGCTCCCTTGAGCGGCGGACAAAAGTGTCGATTTGATTGTAAGCATTGAGCGCCGGGGGATTTGCTGCAGCTTCCGGCAACAATGCGTTGGCTTGCTTCGGAGTCCTCACGCGGTCGTGGCCTCAGCGGATGGCAAGCTCGCATTCGTTTCGAACTACGGTGGCGGCGCGTACCACACCATTTTCTGTGGTCAACCTTGTGCTGCAAAAACCGCTCTCGCGCATCGATCTTGGCGCTGTACACGGCCCGCATGGGATCGCGTTCGCCGGCGTGAAGGTGCATTTCACCGCCGAAACCAGCAAGTTGATTGGACGTTACGATTCCGCTAGTCAGCGGATTGATTGGCTGCTCGGCACGGGTCAGAACCGGACCCACATGCTCGTGGTACCGAGGGACCTAGACCGTATCTTCACGTCAAACGTCAACTCTGGGACCATCACGATCACGGAGAAGACAACCTTTCTCCCCGCGGCGCAAGTTTTTATTTCACCCTACCCCGCGGGGGCACAGCGCAGCAAGTTGCTTAGCGCGAATACTCGGTTAGGATGCGGCCAGGTGCTCGATGAACCAAGCGCGCGCTACACCGATCTCTTGGCTGGCGGGCAAAACGCGATAACTTTCCCGGCCTGTGACTGCGGCAACCGGCGTACGCCGAGTACACGCCGTCGTCCGGCGCCGAACGCGACTCCGCCGCCAGCCTATGATTGCGGAAAAGATTGAGGGAGCAAAGCGCGAACGGGCGGAGTTCGAGCTGGATTACCGAATCGTTCATCCAGGCGGCGAGGCTAGAGACATCGTCCGCCCGCCTGCTTTCGCGGTCACGTCCATCACGTCGTTGGAGAAGGACGTCAAAGCGGCGAGACACATCGCGCGAAACATGACTTTCAAACGCTTTGGCAATTGGCGGAGATATTAGCCATTATTCCTCCTTCACTACAGAACTGGGCAAGCACATCAGAGCGACGGCTGGAGGATAACGCGCAGTCGGGGTCGGCTGAGAGCACTCCGGCCGAAAAAATCTTAAGAAGTTCATTTGAGTGGTGTCGAACGGTGTGGGCCCGCCTACCAATCTTCGTACACTCAAACGGGAAGTTCAGCAGATGAGGGACAACCGTGCTGGCTGCGGCCAAGATCCCGGTCGTACTTCATTGTGCTTTTGTATAGTTCGTACCGGCCATCGTCGAATTGTCTGCCGTGATCGCGAAGTATCTGCATGCGGTCGGCGGATAGCGTCTTGAAATCGCGTAGGATCGTCAGATTCTGGTCGAGGACTTCCATGGAATCCATGCCGCTGATGGTTGTGGCAACGGGAAGGCTCATGGCGTAGGAGAAGGATTGGGAGCGGGTGAACGCACCCTTCGAGATGAGTTCGCCGGAACCGCCCATGCTCTTCATTCCCAGTATCGAACATTCCAGGCCGGTCTTGCCCAAAGGACGCTTTGGCGCGTGGAAGTTGCAGCCGTTCGCCTAGACGCCAACGAGTCATCTAGATTCGCTTCCGGGGCTATAGCCGATCGCTGAGACCGACATCGGATCGCCGTGAAATTGTGCCACGAAACCTGTCGGGTTGTGAGCGTAGGGAGCCCGGTCGGCAGCAAACACCATGTACTTGATATAGAAGTGAGAAGCCGGAATGACGCGCACTTCAGCCGCAGGGTCGAAGGAGGATCGAAGCTTTCATAGGTCGAGAAGAGATTTCCAAAGCCATACTGAAGTGGTTCGAAGATGAAGGAGGAGCCAAAGAGTTGGGAATGTAAAAGACCTGCGGCGCGGCAGAACACAAAAGGGGCATCTCTGACTCTCATATGGGAAGTTCAGCGATAGTTGGATAACCATGCTGCTCTCGCCCAACGCTGCCATCGTATTTTTTTGTTGTTTTGAACAATTCGAGGTGGCCATCACCCGAAGCAGGTCTGCATCGCTCGCGGAGGGCTTGCATTTCTTGCGGCGACATCGGTTTGAAGCCGCGCGCAATTCCCACGTTCTGGTGCAGCACGTCCAGCGAGTCGATACCGAAAATTGTGGTCGCGACCGGCAGACTCATTGCATAACGAAGCGCTTCTTCCGCCCTCACGACGCCATACTGGATCGGCTGTCCGTCGCCCCCGAGGCTCTTCATTCCGAGCGCTGCAATCCCCCGCCGCTGAAGTTCAGGGAGCACCTGCTGCTCGAAGCTCCGATAGGTTGCATCAAAACAGTTGAGCGGCATTTGGACAGTATCGAATGGGTAATCGTGCGCCAGCATTTTGAGGTGTATCGCCGGACTCTTATGTCCGGTGAAACCAACAAAACGTACCTTGCCCTGCTTTTTCGCTTCATCCAGCGCTTCGACCACACCACCCTTTGCGAAATGCAGGTCAGGGTCGTTCTCGTAGATGACCTCGTGAATCTGCCATAAGTCCAAATGGTCGGTGCCCAACCGCTTCAGGGACTCCTCCAATTGTTGCATGGCGACCTTCTTATCGCGGCCGTGGGTGCAAACCTTGCTCATCAAGAAAACTTTGTCGCGTCTTCCCTCTAAACCAAGCCCCATCCATTCCTCGCTGCGGTGGTCGTTGTATTCCCATGCGTTGTCGAAAAAAGTGACTCCCGCATCTACCGCCTCGTGAACCAGGTGCACGGCCAGATCGCTCGATTGCACCGTTCCGAGATGATATCCGCCAACGCCGATGATCGAGACTTGTTCGCCCGTTTTTCCGAGCGGCCTGCAAGGAATCTGGTCAGCGCCGCTGTTCGTCATTTGCGGCGGAACTGCAGCCGATACGATTTGGCTGGGCAAAACTGAAGTCGCAAGCACTGTCCCCGCGGAGCCGAGGCCCGCTTGGATGAAGCACCGCCGCTCGATTTCGGGAGTGACTTGGGATCGCTCGTTTTGTTGACGTTGATCCACCATTGTTCATCTCCTCGACGTCTCTGGTGTCGTCTCTGGCACCAACCAGGGCCCGTCCGCCTTTTCCAACATCTCCGTGACCTCTCTTTGTGTGTGATCGAAGGGAAATCCATGAGGCATACGGGTCATCGGGTTGTCATACCGCAGCGATACTTTGTAGGGCTCGAAGCGGCCGTCGGCCGCCGTCGGGGCGCAACGAAGGCGCAAGGCCTCCATCTCGCTCTGAGTCATCGGCTGAAAGCCGCGCACCACGCGCAGGTTCTGGTGCAGCACGTCCAGCGAGTCCATGCCGCAAATTGTGGTGGTGACCGGTAGGCTCATCGCGTAACGCAACATTTCTTCAGCCTGAACAACGCCGGCTTTTATCCCCCACGCGGTACCGCCCATGCTCTTCATGCCCAGCGCCGCCATGCCTCGCCGATTGACTTCGGGCAAGACCTGCTTCTCAAAGCTGTGGAAGTTGGCGTCGAAGGGATTAAGCGGCATTTGCACTGAGTCGAATGGATAACCGAGTTCGAGCATCTTCAGGTGAAATGCAGGATCCTTGTGACCGGTGAAGCCGACGAATCTGACCTTCCCTTCTTTCTTGGCTCGATCAAATGCTTCCAGGACGCCGCCTTTGGCGTACGCCAACTCCGGGTCGTTGTCGTAAACGATGCCGTGGATCTGCCAGAGGTCCAGATGATCGGTTTGATACCGCCGCAGCGAGTCCTCGAGCATCTGCATAGCTAATTTGCCGCTTCGCCCATGAGTACAGACCTTTGTCATCAAGAACACCTTTTCGCGGCGCCCGTCCCGGAGTGCTCTGCCCAAGATGGTCTCAGTCTTGCCGTTGTAATACTCCCAGGCGTTGTCGAAAAAAGTAATGCCGGCGTCTACCGCCCCATGGACGAGTTGCACCGCCTCGTCCAACGTCGGCACATCGCCGAGATGATGACCACCCACCCCGATAGCGGAAATGTGTACATCCGTGCGGCCAAACCTCCGATAGATCATGTTGCCCTCGTCCCTCGCGGGCGCTGCTGCTGATCTCCCTGATGCAATAGAGGAGAAGCTCTCGTTCGAGTTTGCCGAGACGGCGGATGTGGCGGCCACAGCACCCGCACCGACTTTAAGAAAGTCCCGTCGAGTCGTATTCATCTCTAGGCCTCCTGGCAACTTGCCTGCATGAAATGTGAAATCAGTCTACAACTGAACTCATGTGAAACATGCGCCAAATGCTGGCTCCGGTCCCGTTCATGTTCATATCAGATTTAAGTAAAGATGAGGAGACAACTGTATTGAGCCGCTAAAACAAGGACGGACCCTACCTGCGCCGAGATGATTCCCACCAAAGCTAAGGGCAGAAATGCGGACGCCAGTTTTGCCGAAGTTTCGGAGAGGGATGGACATGGGTTTCCTTCGCAGCACTCGGGACGCCCGCGAATGTCACGCCGCGGCGGCGCCGGTCAGAATCCTTTTTACGATATTGACCTCGAAGGGTTCTCTGACGAGTTCCCTGCCAGTTTGTTCCAAGCGTTTAAAGTGGGGCGTTGCCATATGTTGATCGAGCGCAGCTTGACTTGCCCATGTTTCGCAGAAAAAGAAGCGTCCCCACGAGTCTGACTCGTAGAGTTCATACAATTCACACCCCGACTCGGCACGCGTAGGAGCTAACATACTCTGCAGCAGCGCTCTGAGTTGGTTTTCCTTTCCTTCACGCGCCACGAATCTCGCAATCACCTGTACTTCAGCCATAGTTGTTCACCTCATCCACTCATATTTGCAGTGCTGGAACAAAGTGCCAGGTGCCATCCATCCATTAAATTTGGATCAATGCTATTCCTGATTTAGGATCCAGTTTCTTCTGCAGATGGCTTGGGCTCTCAGTCAAAATCAATTCACATGTCGGACGCACGCGAGCCTCCACGAGGTGTCCACCGTGGGCGGTCCCGTCAGAACGTCCCACTACCACGTGCGCATGCACCTGCGGCTCCCCGTCCCTTAGGGCGATGTCGCCGATAAGCGAAAGCAGTTCCACCTGTTCATCGAGAACGCAGGCTGGATCATACTTTTTCGTCTCCCAGTTGAACCAACCAAGCTTCGCGTGAGAAAGAGCGCCGATGGCTTCGAAGCTACTTCCCCCCAAACCCTGTCCCCTCGCGAACTGTTGCAGCCCGCTTGCGATCTCGTCGCTGGTCTCAAAGATTAGGACAAAAGTCTTCGGTTCATCCTCGATTTGTTTGTATCGCATGACATCTCCTCTTCCTAAAACCGTCTCAGATCCGGAGAAAACAAGAAAAGAGGTACGAATCTACTACTTCAAAGCTGGATCGATCAGCGTGAGATCCGCTGCCGGATCAAGGCGCTTCTGCATCGCTATCGGATCGACGGTGACCATTACTTCCAGCGCCGGGGACACATACGCAGCGAGAATATGGCCGGCACGCGTGGTTCCGTCTGGACTCCCCACCACCATGTGAGTATGGACTACGGGCTTTCCTTGATAGAGCGCGATATCGCCACTCATCCCAATCCCTTCGTGCTGACCATTGATGGGAATCTTCTTGTACATTTTGCGCTGGGGATCAAACCACCCCAAGGTTGCTCAATTCAGTGCTCCAATAGCAGTGATAAGGTGCACTCGTAATGTGATACTTGTCCGCAAACTCCGACAGTCCGGAAAAAGCCTCGTCTCCCTGGTAGAAGATGACCGCATATTGTTTCGTAGGTTCTCCTGGGTTCAGCAATTGAACTTGCATCTTGGGAGCTTTACCCCTCGGAACGGCTTCCGACGGCGAGACATATTCGTTTGCCTTCTCCTGCGAATACCCAATCAGAGTTGTGGCCCCGATTAACACGAGAACACAAAGAGTTGTTTTCATCGTCTCCTCCCCGTTATGACATGCAAGAAATGTGCCAAATACCTTGCGGGCCCGTCCACAAATGCATGCTGCTCTCCAATCCACCGCAAAGTGAGGGAGCTTCACATTCTCAGAGGCATGAGTTGGCTCGGTTGGGGATGGCCTTAGAAAGCTCGGATGAGATGTCCTGCGCCAGACGCGCTGTTCGCATGTGGACGGGCCGCGGCTATTCCGCTCAGAGCATCCTTGAACTGGCGCACTGCCCTCCAAAGATTTGAGCCAGTGAAATGATGCTCGGTCGGCGCCCAGGCTCCAGGATGATTCGGGCCCTGCGCACCAACATACCCTGTAGCAGCGCTCTGAGCTGGAATTCCATTCCCGTACGCGCCACGAATCTACAAATCAAAAGTCACTTCAGCCATGTCTGTTCCACCTCATCTTTTCATGTTTGCATTTGCGGCGACGCAATGTGCATCCATCTAGGCGAATGATGCAGCTGTCAATGCAAATCGCATCGCGATCGAAAACAATATTGTGTTTTTCATGCTTTCTCCTTTGTTGTCGCTCGTGTCAGGGCTTGGCCTGCATTCTGAGAAGAATGCAGTACCCTTCCCGAGTATATGCAGTAAGAATGCCAAACCTGAGTGGAGCAAAGCATTGGAACAAGTGATTGAATGTAGGAGAGAGCACGATGGCCGCGATCGCAATTCGGTTCTGACAAGCTTGCGTCAGCTCTAAAGCTTGCGTCCCTCTTTCGACACCAGTCGGCCCGTAGTCACAGAGACAACCCCCCATCATAGAGATGTGTGTTCTGCGTCACCTTTCCTTGCGGTGGATGTGAGCCTTTCTCAGTCATTGCGACTTTGGCAATTGGGTTGCCTTCTTCATTGAATTAGCATAATGGCGCTGGAGTGGGACAAATTCGCAATAGATCGCAATTATTGTCCGCAGCGGGAGGAGTATGGGAGATGAAGTATAGGAAACTTGGGAATACTGGGCTCATCGTTAGTGGGGTGGCACTTGGCACGATGCAGTTCGGCGGCAAGATGAACATGGGCAACCTCGACCAGGAGGGCGCTACGCGCATGGTGAAGCTGGCCCTGGAAAGGGGAATCAACTTCATCGACACAGCCGACGTGTACAGCCTAGGGGAGAGCGAGACTCTTGTTGGTAATGCTTTGAAGGGCATGAGGAAAGAGATTGTCCTCGCCACCAAAGTCCGCCTCCCTATGGACGAGAATTTCAACCGGAGTGGCGCAACCCGCGTGAATATCCTGCGCGAAGTGGAGGGCAGTCTCCGCCGGCTCCAGACCGATTACATCGACCTTTACCAGGTGCATGGATGGGACAGCAACACGCCGATCGAGGAAACCCTTCGGACGCTCGACGATCTTGTGCGCCAGGGGAAGGTCCGCTACATCGGGCTGTCCAACTTCATGTCGTGGCAGGCAACCACTGCGGTTATGCTGCAGGATCGCCTGGGCTTGGAGAAGTACGTAACGGCCCAGATGTACTACAGCCTCATCGGTCGAGGTCTCGAATACGAGTTCCAATCGTTCGCCGAGTATCATAACATCGGTATCCTGGTCTGGAGCCCACTTGCCGGCGGGTTTCTCACGGGTAAGTACAGCCGCGCCAACCCCGCTCCTGCGGGCACGCGCTTCGCCGAGGCGGGCAATTTCGTGCCCTTTGACAAGGAGATGGGCTACCGCGTCGTAGAAGCGCTGAAGGAAGTTGCCGGTCGGCATGACGCCACTCCCGCCCGTGTGGCGCTCGCGTGGGTGCTGGGACGACCGGCGGTCAGCAGCGTGATCATAGCTGCCCGGAAGCCCGAGCAACTGGAAGATAACATCCGTGCGGTAGACCTCCGGCTCTTGGACGACGAAGTCCGACTATTGGACGCGGCATCGGATCCTGGCGTTCCATATCCGAAGTGGATGGTCCTTCAACTCGACACCGCGGAAGACCCTCGTTCAAAGGTCCTGCATCCCGAGCGCTACGAGGATGGCGGTCCCTGGGCGGACCTCCGTCGAACTCGTTGGTCCGGCTAAAAGTGCTGCCCCACACACAACCGACGGTTAGTGAGATCTTCAGGGGGAGGCTTTACTTATGGACTGGAAGAAGAACGGAGTCAAAATCGTACATGCCGACGAATTGGACAGGAATACGCCCCAAACGTCGGGCATGACGCGGGCTGCTGCAATTACTCATGCGAAAGCTGGAGCGACTACGTTGTGGGCTGGGACCATGGTCGTCCAACCTGATGCGAAGACAGGACCGCACCACCATGGAGAGTTGGAAACCGTCCTGTACGTGCTGAAAGGACGAGTGCGGATGCGTTGGGGCGATCGCTTGGAATTCAGTGACGAAGCGGCAGCTGGAGATTTTATTTACGTTCCTCCTTATGTACCGCACCAAGAGATTAATGCTGATCCAAATAACCCGTGCGAAGCCGTAGTCGTGAGGAATGGCCAGGAGCCGGTTGTCGTGAATCTTGATTTGCAGACGCCAGAGCCAGCCAGCGCTGGGCACCGAGGTATGCCCTTTCACCCAAATAGGTGAAGACCTACGGATGAACGGTGGGGAAACCGAAATGTCGGAATGTGGGCTCCATCGTCAGCGCTACGCGATCTGCTGCGCCGCGAAAGCACAGGGTAGCGTGAAATAGAAGCTGGCCCCCCGCGCAGAGTTGTTGGCCGCCCACAGGCGGCCACCATGCGATTCTACGATGGATCGGCTGATGCGCAGCCCCATGCCGGTGCCATGAGGTTTGGTGGTGAAGAATGGATTGAAGATTTGATCCGCCTGCGGCGGCAGGCCCACGCCCGTATCGGCGACCGTTACCACAAGTTGCTCGTCTTTCCCTCGCTGTGAGTTGATAGTGAACTCACGCGTCCCATCCACTTCCTTCATCGCATCGATGCCGTTGAGCATAAGGTTCATGAAAACCTGCTGCAATTGGACCCGATCTGCCATGGCGTGCGGAAGATCCTCGGCAAGCTCAATACGGATTGAGATAGAGTGGCGGTTCGCGTCGCTGCGCAGCAGTACGATCATCTCTCGAATCACTTCGTTTACATCCACCAATTCTCGTTGCGGCGTGCCCTTCTCGAAGAGGAGGCGGACTCGGCCGAGGATGTCGGCTGCTCGCGACGCATCTTTGATGATTCGCGAGACTGCTTCGCGCGCCTCTGCCAGATCGGGCTGATCGCGGCCAAGCCACCGCAAGCAAGTGTTGGCATCGGTGACCGCCGCCGCAATCGGCTGCTTGATTTCGTGCGCCAAGGAGGCAGTCAGCTCTCCCATAGTGGTTACACGGCTGATGTGTGCGAGATCGGCCTGCGTTTGGCGCAACGCCTCTTCTGACCGCGCGCGTTCGGTGACGTCGCGCACGGCAGCGGAGACAAGCGTGCCCTCTTCCGTCTCCAGAGGACTGAGACTGATTTCCACGGGAAATTCCGTTCCGTCTTTCCGTCGTCCGTACAGCTGCAGACCTTCACCCATTGGCCGCACCCGGGGCTCGGCGAAAAACTTCTTCCGGTGCTGAGGGTGTCGGTCCCAAAATCGTTCCGGCACCAAAATTTCAACCTCTTGCCCCAAGAGGTCGTCCCGCTGATACCCAAACACCTTCTCAACTTGGGCATTGACCACCACGATCTTGCCCTGCCGATTCATGACGATCATTGCATCCGGAGCGGATTCCAGAAGCCCGCGGAATTTCTGCTCGGCTTGCTTTCGCTGGCTAACGTCCATCACGGCGCCCACATATTCGAGGTTGGCCGAGGACGACTCCAACGCGCGAGCTATAACGTGGAGGTACTTCACCGAACCGTCCGGCATCAACAAACGATACTCAGCTTCATAGTTTGTTCGGGCATCGAATGCCCTGTCGACAATCTGCTGCCGGACAGCTCGATCATCAGGATGAATTCGCTGCAGTAACATCTCCAATGTAGGCTTGGCAGCTCGATCGTATCCATAGATATTGTAGGTTTCCTCCGACCAGTAGATTTCTCCACTCGAAACGTTCCAGCCGAAGCTGCCGGAGTGGCTTATGCGCTGCCCTTGAGCGAGGAAAGCTTCGCTGCGTTGCAGCTCAGAATAGAGGGTGGCATTCTCCAGCGAAATAGCGGCTTGCGAAGCCAGCAACTCCAGCACTGCTACCCGGTCCGAGGAGAAAGCGTACGGAGTCAAATTGTTCTCCAGATAGAGTACGCCGATAAGCTTCGTTTGCTTGACGATGGGCAGGCATAGGACGGATCTGGCGTGCTTCGCCCGCACATACTCGTCCTCCGAGTACAAGTTCTTTACCGACGCATCATCAAGCACCAAACAGTCCCGCGTCCGGATCACATAATGAAGCGTGGATTGAGGGAGATCAGACGTGGTGACGGTTGTCTGTCGCAGAGTAACTTGGGTGCTGCCGTGGCTCGTAGTCGCCTCTGCCTCAATCTGCGGATCATCCCCGCGCAGAAGGATGAGCAGACCCCGTTCGGCGCCTGCATCCTCCATCGCGATTCGCATGAGCTTCTCGATCAGCTGGCTAAGAACAATCTCGCTCGAGAGCGCCTGCGAAGCCTTGACCAGAGCCTCCAGGTCCAACTGCCGGACCGGCGTGCCGACTGTGGAGGTGATCGAAGCAGGAAGGTGTTCCTCGTGCAAGCGCGGGTAGCGTTCGTCGAGTTGCTTCACCTTACCGAGCGCGCCCCAGCGGTCGTAGCAGTTACGGGCGCTGCGAAGATAGGCGTAGCCGACCGTTTCGACGCCGCGGGCCAAGTAGTATCGCGCCGCGACTTCATGGGCCAAGCCCTCATTCTGCACGAAGCCGTTTTCACGCGCCAAATGGATAGCTTGCTCGTACAATTGCATGGCGTCGGCGTCTCGCTTTTCGAGGCTGGCGATCTCGGCCGAGACCAGTGCGTGCTTGTCGGCGAACGTCGGTGGATAGTTTTCGGCCCACTCGCGCAGTTGTTTCCGATGCGCCAACAGGAGGTCGCGCCAGGCTTGCTGCTCGTCGGCCGACGCGTTCTCATAGCATGCCGCCGCCGTCATTGCGGAATAATAGACGTAGTCGAGCACGTGGATTAGAGCAGAAGAGCTCGAAAGCTGCAGCTTCGCCTTGCCGGCTGCCGCGAGAGCCTCGGCATAGTCGCCCGCCAAGAACCGCGCCTTTAGTTTGAGCGTCCAGTACCAGAAGATCATCACGGACATCCGATCCCCTGTTATATGCGCCTCGAACGTCGCCTCGTCAAACTGCGCGTCGTTGAAGGTGGAGAAGGTCTCAGTCCGGCCCTGCATGGTCGCGATGAAGCGTTGCTGACTCTGGATGATGTCCACGACGTCGCGATACCTGGTCTTTTGAGCGAAGTCCAGCGCGATCTCGGACTCGCGCCAAACCGCGTCGAGCGGATCATTCCGCAACAGCAAGGCCGCGATCAGAGGTACCAGACCGTAGCAAGCGGAGACCAGATCACCCGTCTCAATTGCAGCTCGGAACGTCGCCCGCATGAATTCCACCGCGCTCGCAATCGGCTGCGTCCAAAGGGAGACGTTTCCCATTAGGTGGTGGCTCTTCGCCTTGCAAGCAATGAAGCCGTGCTTCTCGATTAGGTCGCTGGCAAGCTTGGCGAAGCGATAACCATCGCTGTAACGATGAAAGACCGGACCGAGGATGGCCCCGAAGTATCCATAGGCGAGCGCCGAAGCGCCGCTCGTCCCATACTGCATGCCGATCTTCACCAGGCGGCAAATCTGCAAGCAACCCAAACGGGAGTCGGTAAAGTGGGCAGGGGTCGTGAGGCCTGAGAGCACCTGCGTGGCGGCCTGGATCTCCGGATCGGTCATCAGCGGAAGATCGATCAGACTTTCGATCGGGCGTCCATTGAGGGCTTGCCAGACTGTCTCGTATTCGGCCTGGACCTGCTCCTGGGTCGGGTGTATTGGAATGTCGATGCCGAACAGCTTCAGGCATGTTAATCCGCTGGCTACGGCTTGTGGGTATTCACCCTTCACTTCATGCAATTGGACCTTGAGATGGTAGACGGTCGCCTGATCGACTTTCGACGCCCCGCGCTGCAACAACTCCGCAATCAGGTGCTCGGCGCTTTCGAAGTTACCGCTCAGAAGCTCGCACTCCGCTCGTTCGAGCCACAGGTTGAACGCCAACTCCTGGTGGCTGCTCCAGTCCTTTTCGTCCAGCAGCGCCATGCCGGCCGCTAGATACACGCACGCCGACACATAGGCCGTCGACGCCTTGGCCTTTCGCCCGGCACGCAGGTCGAGTGTCGCTGCCTGCCTTTTCTCGTCCCGGTCGATCAGCAGTGCGGCACCCCGATTGAGTTGGTTTGCAACATCGAACAAATGTTCGGCAAGGCCATCCGCCGTCATGCTCGCCAGCAACACTCGGCCAATCCGAAGGTGTGCCGCCGGGCGCTCGCCTTCGGGGATGAGCGCATAAGCCGCCTCCTGAATCCGGTCGTGGAGGAAAGCGTAGGAGGCATCCAGGCGGAGGATCAGTCCAGCTCGGGCGGCCTCCCAGAGTGCTGCGTGGGTTTCCTCTTCTGATTTCCCGAAAACCAGCCTCAGTGTGGCAATCTCGACCGCGTTCCCGAGACAGGCGAGTTGGCTGAGTGCGGTCTGTGTCGTTTTCGGCAATCGCTTTAATTTCCCCACCATGAGACCCACCACGTTGTCGGTGTATCCCTTCTCGCGGATCCGAGCGAAGTCCCAGATCCAGGCTGCCGCATGCGGGTCGAACTCCAGCAGCCCTTGCTCGGCGAGAGCCGTGAGGAACTGAATCGCGAAAAACGGGTTGCCGGCAGTCTTTTCGTGGACAAGTTGCGTTAAGGGCCGCACGTGCACCGTCTCGTAATGCAGCGCATCGGAGACGAGCGCGCCGACATCGTCGAGCCCGAGAGGCGCCAACACAATCTCCTGGACCCGTACTCCAGCTTTGCGGAGCGTCTCCAGCGTCCGCGTGAGCGGGTGAGACGAACCGACTTCGTTGTCTCGGTAGGCCCCGACCAGCATCAGGTACCGTACGTTCGGATCGGTAATCAGGTGCTCCAGGAGTTCAAGAGTTGCCGCGTCCAGCCATTGCAGATCGTCGAGGAACAACGCGAGCGGGTGCTCTGGCCGGGCGAACGCACCGAGGAACCGCCGGAACACCAACTGGAAGCGGTTCCGCGCGTCTTGCGCCGGCAGGTCTGGAACCAACGGCTGTTTCCCGATTATGAACTCCACCTCGGGAATGAGATCGATGATGAGTTGGCCACTTGGACCAAGTGCTTCATGAAGAGCATGGCGCCAATGGCCCACTTCCGCTTCGCTCCTGACGAGGATCTGCCGGACCAGGGTCTGGAAAGCTTGTGCCAGGGTCGTGTACGGGATGTCGCGTTTGTATTGGTCGAACTTGCCCACGGCGAAAAGACCGCGCGACGGAACAAGCGCCTTGTGCAGCTCGTTCACCACGGAGGATTTGCCAACACCCGAATAACCGGATACAAGCACCAACTCTGGCGTACCTTCGGCCACGACCCGATCGAACGCCGCAAGCAGGGCGTCGATCTCACGCTCCCGACCGTAGAGCTTCTCAGGGATCAGTAATCGGTCGGATGAGTCGTGCGCGCCAAGCGGGAATGGATCGATGCGACCATGCGACTGCCATTCCTCCAGACACCGTCGAAGATCGGTTTCCAGCCCGGAAACGGTCTGGTAGCGCTCCTCGGCATTCTTGGCGAGGAGTTTCATGGTGATTGCAGATAGCGGCTCCGGGACTGTGGCGCGATCACCAGGCGGTCTCGGCTGGCGTGCAAGGTGGCAGTGGACCCACTCGAGAGGGTCGGCCGCCACAAACGGCAGCGAACCCGTGAGCATCTCGTACAAGGCGACGCCCAACGAGTAGAGATCACTGCGACTATCAATCGAGCGATTCATGCGGCCGGTTTGCTCAGGCGCCATATAGGCGAGCGTGCCAGCAATAATCTCGGGCGGTACGGGAGACTGGGGCTCCCGCGGCAGTTGAGATGCAATCCCGAATCCGGTGAGCCATACCTTGCCGGCTTCGTCGACCAGCACATTCCCAGGCTTGATGTCCTTATGGATTAGGCCGTGCCGATGGACTTGGCCGAGTGCTGCCGCCAAGCCAATGGCAATGCGCAGGAAGAGAGTCAGGTCGAGCGGTTGCCCCTGGTTTTGCTCAAGAACCAGATCCAGGGGCTTACCGCCAGGATCCCTGAGTACGAGGAGCGTCCTCCCTTCGTGAACTGTGAGCGCCAGAGGCTTGGCCGCCCACGCAGGATCGAGTTCGGCTGCGAGCGAGTATTCGTGCTCAAGCCGCCGGAGACTCTGAGGCGACGGATGTTCTGCGGTGAGTGCGATCGCGAGGAGCGGCGATGGGTTGCCGTGCTGTCGGCCGCGGTAAAGGGTGAACTCCGCGCCTTCCCGGAGGGACTCCAGCACGTATGCAGAAGGCGCTGCCATCTCGTACCTCCTTGCTGCCATGGCTCGCTGCTAGGCGGCGTTGCTCGGCTACGGTCAAACTCCATGGTTTCATGCCAGGGGAGTTTGAGGCAGCATACTAGAATTCCAGTTTTAGCGCATATTGCATAATCCGGGGATTCACCGTTAAGGCGCTGATCACACCGAAGGTGCTGGGGATCGAGACATCATCGGATGGATTTGCAAAATTTGGCCTGTTCAGCAAATTGAAGATCTCCCACCGAAAGATCAGCTTTACACGCTCTGTGAGAGGAGTGGTCTTAATCACAGCCATATCGAAATCCTGTTGATCTGGCCCCCTCAAGATGTTCCGTCCAAGGTCTCCGAAGATCGTCCCGCCACCAGCAACCGGATATTTGCCATCAATAAGGCCGCCATCTGGAACGAACGGCGCAGGAACAAATGTTTTCGTGTTGAAAAATCCATTAACACGGCCGCTGACGCTGCCACCGCGACGGGCATCCTTGAGTGTCGCCCCCGGAGCCAGGTCGGCTGTTGTGTAAGTGGTTGCGGGACCAAATAGCGTGCCGGCCGCACCGTCCAGAATACTAAGTGGAAGTCCCGATTGCAGCGTTACGATAGACGAAATGCTCCAGCCATTTCCGAGCTTTTGAACAGCTGCGCTTGTCGCGTGCTCGGAGCCGGGTACATTCCACGTACCGTTGATTACGAATCGGTGCTCTCGATCAAAGTCAGAGACGCTGCGCTGAGCGGCGACATTGTTTTGGTCGTTATACACCAGTTCCCCGAAAATCGGTCTTCCGAATGAGCCGCCGATAGCAGCACCAAGACTATCACCGGCATCATCAATGGATTTTGAAAAGGTATACGCAGCCAGGAATTGAAGACCGTGACTCATGTCTTTCTTCAATGTGTCTTGCAGAGAGTTGTAGATCTCATTGCCGCTGCTCTCAAGACGAAAAATCAAGGGAGACAGCCCGACAAAGGGGACGCGCTCCGGTGCATTGGCCACCGAGTTAGTTGTGAGTTCGTTCACAGGGTTAGAGGGACTGGCAAGGAGGGGTTGATTGTTGTCTTGTCCCAAGGCCAGGTGTGTGCCCTTCGCGCCGGCGTAGGCGAGTGAGAAAACGTAGCTCTTGTGTTGATACTGAAGATCGAGGTCAAAGTGCTGGACGGTAGACTCTTTAAAATCAGGATCGGTAATGGAGGCGCTTCGCAGGAATGCGTTCCCGATAAACGGTGGACCAGGTAGCATATTGCCTACGAAATTTGGGAATGAGGCGGTTGGCGGCAGATCTGGAAAGGGATGCTGCAGGCTCGCGGCCGCGTTAGCGCCGCCAGTAAAAACAGCTGAAAGCGTAAACGGCGGATTAAAAGTAAGTGGCACGCCATTCCCCCCGAAGCTGATGCGGTTGGCATAGATGCCATATCCTCCTCGAAGGACCAAGCCCTTCGAAGAGAACGGCTGCCACGCGAAGCCGATGCGGGGTTCTGGATGCGATTGAATGGGATGATTCAACAGGGTTGAATTCTCACGTGGAAATCCCTCGGGGGCGTTGCCGGAGAAGTTACCGGGCAGAACAAATCCGGAGGTGGCTGGGCTCGTAAAGCCACCGACTGGAGGCGCAACGTAGAATTTAGGGAAGAAATTTGACTGGCGACCGCCGACCTCGCTTTGTTGGCCGTTGACCTCGACTCGAACCCCCAGATTCAGGGTGAGAGTTCGCGTAGCTTTCCAGTCATCCAGGATAAAAAAATGTCCCGCGCTTGCACGTTGCCCGATATGGGGAATTCCAGCAACCACGCCAACCGCGTAAATGCTTGAGAGCGATGTGCCATTCCCTACTGCACCGGCAGGGCCGGCGGGCAACCCGAGCAGGAAATCAGGGAACGACAAGGTTATCAGGACACCGGCCGTGTTATCGGTTAGCTGGTTAAATTGATTGCGGAAGATCTCCGCGCCCACGCGAAAGTCGTGTTTGCCCCGGGATAGGAACATAACGTCCGAGAGGTAGAAATTATTGTTCGCTGTTTTGCCTCGGTCGTTACTGGAATTTCCAAGCTCAAAAGCGCCGAGAACTTCAATCTGGGGCAGTCCCTCTTGAGTGCCGCTGGGGCTGTTTATCCCCACGTCCTGATCGGTGTTCGTACCTCCGGCAACGCCTTGACCCGCATTGCGAGAGAAACCAAAGCGGAATTGGTTGATCGTTTGCGATGAGAAGGGATGAGTTTCCGAGATTGATAAGTTCCGATTCCTAAAGGAGCGAAGCGCTGGAAAACCAGGCACGGTAGCCCCGAAGAACGGGACATCTTTATTCGAGTTCGAAAAGAAGAATTTCACCGACAAGTTATCCGCCTTGCGCAAATTGACGTCGAAGTTTGCATTGAACTGGTCTTCGTTGTAGTGTCCCGGCAACGCCGCGGTGTAGTTGACACCACTCCCCGAAGTCTGGGGGCTCGGAATCAAGAATGCGCCGTCAGGGTTCTGCGCATTCAACAGATTGAGCGCTACAGGGTTTATATTCGAACCGTTTGGGGCCACCGCTACACCTCCGAACACCCCGGCTTGGCCGCCAAATACAGCTCCAAGCGATGCTGGTGTGCGGACCTGCGGTATCGGGGGGAGGCTCAAAGATCGAACACTGCTGCTCAAAGATGCCGCATTCACATCCCTGGTGGCTTGATAGGAAACGAAGAAAAAGGTGCGCTTCTTTGACAAAGGCATCGGTCCCCCCAAAGTGCCCCCGGGTTGTGAGCGCCGAAATTCTCCTCTTGGCACCCCGGTTGCGTTCGCAAAGAAATTATTCGCGTCGAGTGCCTCATTGCGGCCGAAATAGTAGACGCTTCCGTGAAAATCCGCCGTGCCCGACCTCGTTTCGACGTTTACGTTCGCACCTCCTCCTCGCCCATACTGCGCGTCATAGAGCGAATTCTGAACCTTGAACTCCTGAATCGTATCCGGAGCGGGGATCGCGATTCCAGCGCCACCGAAAGGAGTGACCTCGCTCATATTGGAGCTGTAACTGTTCGCATCCACCCCGTTCAGCATGAAGTTATTGTCGCCGCTCCTTGCTCCATTGGCGCGGATCTCCTGGCTTCCGGCCCCCAGTTGGGTCGCGTCCACGATATCCGTGTTCGTTCCGGCAGTCAGGCCTAGGATTTGGGTAAAGTTGCGATTGACGAGCGGCAATTCTTGGACCGTGTTTCGATCGATGACTCGTCCGAGCTTAGCGTTCTCAGTTTGAAGGAGAGAAGGCTTGGCGCTAACCTCGATGTGTTCTTTTGCGCCGCTGATCGTCAGCTGAATCTTCAGCCGACTCACCTCGGTGATTCGAACCTGAACATCATTGAAGGTGAACGGCTCGAATCTGGTTGCGCGAACCGTTAGGTCATAGTGGCCAGGTGCCAAGAATGGGACCGAGAAACTTCCTCCGGCATCCGTAGTGAGATCGCGTTCTTCGTGTGTGGCCTGACTTTTGACGACCAATGCCGCACCTGCGACCAGCGCTCCGCTGGGGTCGCTCACGGTGCCAGCGATGGCGCCGGTATTGGCCGTCTGGCCATGCATCGGCAGAGCGCAGAGAGCAAGCACGAAAATTCTAAGCAAACTGCCTCTGCTGGCAACCGCAATCTTCCCCATGGCGAGTCCTTGAAGATCACCAAAAGGTAAGCCCAGATCTGAGCGCATATTTTACAGCGGGCATGACTTTAATGAAGAGGATTGTCATGAACTGGTGCAATAAACTCGCGTACCAACACTGGGAAAGAAGAGGGCGTTCGCTCGGTTCGCCGTAAATCGATTGGTTTCCAGCCGAAAAGGCCGGGCTCATACTTGTTGGCTTCAGGAATTGAGTGCGGACCAGACGACGGGCCGCATCGCTGAACAAGGTTTCCTAGAGGCGCCGCTGCGGTGAGTTCGATTCAACGGTGATACTGATTCAGAGGCATCAATGCCGCTTTTCAGTGCAGAATCTGAAACAACCTGAGAGAGGCTCGCGTCGGTCGGAGCCATTCCTGGTGCTTTTTCAGCGCGCGTTAGCGGGCAATCACTGTTCTCAGATGTGTACTGCGAGAAGGAAGACCGTCTGCCGACGGTGTGTCGACAGAAGGGCGCGGGCTCAGCATGATCAATCGGTAATTTGTTTAACAACTCCCCACACAGTGCCATCTTCCGGCTTGCACAGGTTTGGCAGAGGATTTGCATCGGGAAGCGTTGAGGCAGCCTGAGTGTCTCTCATCGTTTCGGCATCGAACGATCGATCCATCTTGAAGAGGAGAGGTTAGGAAAATGAACGATCATACAAGAGAGAGATCCATGATGGAGCACCCCTCGCGGAGAAGCTTCCTCGGCATGAGTTCGGTAGCTCTGGCAACCGCTGCTCTTGCAGGCCTGACTGCCAATGCTCAAGAAAAAGCGAGCACGCAAAAAGCGGAGCACGACCATTCCATAAGCGACCCCGGGCCCGAGAACAAGCCTCTTCTCGACGAGAACCCGAACTCGAACACTCCGCCTCCCACCGATCACGGGGACGTAGTACCCATCTGGTATTCCTTCGATCTGGTGAAGAAGCGCGTTGAAGAGGGTGGATGGACTCACGAGGTGACTCAGCGCGTCCTTCCTTCTTCCAAGGATATTGCCGGCGTCCAAATGCGCCTCACCGCGGGCAGCTATCGCGAAATGCACTGGCACACTGCTGATGAATGGGCTTATGTGCTCTATGGCAATGCCCGGGTCACGGTGATGAACCCCGATGGCACCATGTTCATCGGTGACGTGGGTGAAGGCGATCTTTGGATCTTTCCCGCAGGCTTCCCGCATTCCATTCAAGGACTTGGTCCAGACGGAACCGAGTTTCTTCTGGTCTTCAATCAGGGAGACTTCTCTGAGGATGGCACCATGCTGCTTTCGGAGTGGGTGGCGCATACACCTCCCGAGGTATTGGCGAAGAATACAGGCCTTGATAAGAGTGTCTTCGCTCAAACGCCCGGGGCGCCACTCTACATCTTTCCCGGCAACCTACCTAACTCGCTCGAACAGGACAAGGCGGAGATCGGTGGCGCGCAAGTAGCCTCGAAGTATCAGTACACCTTCCACATGAGGGCGATGGAGCCGACGGCAACCAGCAAAGCAGGCGAAGCTCGCATCGTTGACTCACGCAACTTTCCGGTCTCCAAGCATATTGCCGCGGGCTTGCTCATCATCAAGCCTGGACACATGCGGGAGTTGCATTGGCACCCGAACGCCTCGGAGTGGCAGTACTGGATCGCCGGCAAGGGCCGCATGACCGTGTTCTATCCGGTCGACAACGCCCGCACAATGGACTTCAGCGGCAACGATGTCGGGTATGTTCCCTCCAACGCTCCTCATTACTTCGAAAACACGGGTGATACCGACCTGGTGGTCCTGGAGATGTTCGCAGCTGACGAGTTCATGGATGTTTCCTTCAATCAGTGGCTCAGGCGCGTCCCCAGCGAAATGCTGAAGGCACACCTGAACATTGATAAGCAGATGGCCACGACGATCCCGGCGGAGAAGCGGTACCTCGTTTAGGATGGCTCATCGCAAGACAGCTCTTGGAGTGCCCTGCGAGAGAAGCTGGGAGTCATTTAAGGAAAGGAAAACATCAGCTGCGTGCGTGGATCTGCACGCAGCTCTTCTAACCCCGAGGAGGTTTTTCTATGTTGGAAGGAATTTTTCAGCCCATGCATTTCTTAGTGATCTTTGGAATTGCTTTGCTCGTATTCGGACCTAAGAAACTTCCCGAGCTCGGCAAAGGAATCGGAGAAGGTATCCGCGGTTTCAAATCAGCGATGAAAGAGCGCGAGGCTGCCTTCGACAAAACTACTACTATGGCCGAGCATGACTCCAGCCCCCGATAACTGTGATTCTCTGTGCCGGAGAGTGATGTGGCTAGCACCACAGAAGGGCCGACCTCCCAAGACTCCACCCAGCAGCGTTGATGCCGCACCCGCGGATAGACCGTGCGGATGGCCGCCGCCAATCTGGCACAACCGTCACTTCGAGTACGCGCGATCAAGATCTCCCCATCCACATCTTGCAGGATGGATGAGATGACCCCGACTCCGTTTCGATAGGTGACTAAGTACCCGTTTACCTGGTGGACCAGACCGGCATCCGTGCCGATCCATAGGCTTCTGTCTCGTGCGCCCAGCAAAGCAGTGATCAAGGTGGAAGGCAGCTGTTCCCCTTCATGAGAGCTCCATGAAAGAAAGCGGACTCCATCAAATCTGAAAAGTCCGGTTTCGGTTCCTATCCAAAAATACCCATCTGTGGTCTGGGTAATGGAGTGTGCGGGGCCACCAAAAAATCCGTCCTGTATTCTCCACGCGGTGTGACCATACTGTGATATGTGTCTGTCCGGATCGAGCGACCAGGCCGAACTAGTTGCTAACTGCAGAAACAGGAGGCAGGGCGAGCGCAAGAGCAAAGCTCTTATTGGTCACTTTTGCCTCTGTTCGCCAGAGTTGGAGGACCCGCTGCACATAAAGGGAATTCCGCCGAAATGCCTCGACTGACGAGAATGCAAACGCCCTCTGTGGACGGCCGAAAGCATTCGATGCGGTCATCTCAACCGGTTCCTATCCGCAACAAATGATCAAGATCGATCCTCTCGATGAGGGCGGATTCCAAATGGACAGTCGGCTTCGAACCAAGTATATCTCCCTTTTCCCTCACAACAGAGAAGACCACTTTTGGCCTCTCCAGGCTAGTGCAGCGGCTAGAACGCGAGCAACAGAGGGGATCGCCCCGGCTACGGTCCGGGCGGCTCTTGCTATCTACACGCGGTCCGTCACAGCCAGCGTAGCGGAGGGCAATTTTCTTTTAGGGATTTTGCGGATTCCGAAGTTCAAAACCGTCAGGCAGGGCAAACATTCGTCTTTAGGCGGGCTACTGTGGAACACATTTTCAGGCAGTTGATATCGGAAACCTCTGGTGGTGGCATAGTTGCTTTTTAGCGCCGATTCTTAACCATGCGCCCAGAACTGAGAGAGACTCGGAGAACGAGTCCAGGGAGCAGCGAGGAAAGGGATGTTTCCAGCGGATCGTCTTCTTCCGTCGCCCGCTTCAGCAGTTGCAGGTCACGGCCAATTTGCCGATCGGAAACCTTACCTGTACTACTCCTCTGTAATTCTGATTGTAGCCTCGCTATTAGCAGTGCCTGTATCAATTGTGGAGGAGCATCGATGGCCAGAACGTTCTTGTCCGAGACCCCAACATTGACCGATTCTGATCCAAAATTCGTTTGCAGAACCAGTCCATGCTGGTCGAATTCATATTCAGCTTTGGACTGCAAGTGCTCCCAACCCTCATGACCGTTCCCGGCCGATCTTGCGAAACTGTCCTGAGCCAGAGTGCGCTTCAATGCTTTGCGGTAAGCGCGGCTTTCCTCTCGAGTCACAGGTAGCTCGGGCTCGTTACCGGGTACGAATATCATCGCACTATACCTCGGATTGAAACGGCCGCCCCCGCTGGCAAAAAAGACGGCCGCAACGCATGCCGCGAAAATTGGGTTCGCAACGGCGCTGGGAACGATGTACTTCTTGGATTCGAAAAATGAGCCAACTACGCGGTGTACGGCCTTGCTGCGGGCAATGTTGCCGGGGACCTGAGGAACGATGAACCTTGAAAGTCTCAGTTCGGGATGAGCTGCGCTGAATTGAACCAGCGCTTTGGCCATCTGCTTGGGCGTGCCGATTCCTACATCGGCTACATAACTCCGATGAAGCGCCTTCGGTTGATAGAGATTAATGAGATCTTTGACGAAGTCCGCACAATTACGCGTGAGGAGGTGAAAATGAGAGTGGTTCGACGACGAGTTCAACTTGAGAATCAGAGCCTCATCTTGTTCACCGCTGGTCTCAATCTCGAAACCATAAGTTGTCCTGTCATAGGATGAGCCGACAAGTTCATACCAGTTCCCTTTGGGTGTTCCTCCGTTGGGCAAATCGGGGATAATGTCCTCCAAATACTTCCGGCGATAACGATCCCGCAGAAAGGCCACGGTCTTCGTATCCGCAAATAGGGGGACATCTTCCGGACGCTCGACTGCATATAAATAAGGAACTAAAGGGATCGCGATCCAGTCGTAGCCCTGGACGCCGTCATACCGGCTTAGCACCACACCTGATTCTCCGGGAGCACACCGCCGAAGGATCAGGGGTGTTTGCGCGCAGATGCCGGACAGGTAAACGGCCGCGTGACCTGTTGCGGTGAAGAATCCCAGCTTTCCATAAGGCTCTTCTATCAGAAGTGTGGCCGAGGCTCCAGCTTGTAGCCCAAACGTCCCGAGCAGAACGGCCAGCACAGCGACAGTCCGTACCATCCATGAGGTGCAACATCGCATCGGAATAACCAGCCTCCAAACAAAACGCGCGCTGTTGCTTCTACCGGTGGCCACCTTCAGCGTGACCGCGTCCATCGCGCACTTCATTTCCGTGGAAATGATTAAAGGGCTTCTCGCCACGTTCCGGATGTGGACCAGAGTAGCCATGCTGCGGATCGAAGCGGTTGTCAACGTGACCGTGGAAGTCGTGCGGACCGTGGAACCAAGGACCGGCTCCGATGAATACGCCACCGCTGAACCACTCGGGCCCGTAGTACCCGTACGGAGCGCAGTTGTATGGCGCGTAGTCGTAGTAGCCATAAGGGCACGCCGGTTCGGGGCCGATGTTGATGGAGACCTGCGCGGGTCCAGAGCTCGGAATGCTGGTCAGAGCGGCGAGCATAATAGCGAAGGCAAGAATTTTTGAATAACGCATGTGTTTCTCCTCATTGCGAGAAAAGCAAACCAGCTGCCAAAGTTGTAAATACATGGGAAACACTTCCATCCAACAAGGGAAAGGGCGACCGCAGAGAACAGCGAAGATGAACTTTGTCTTGGCGTGACGGCTGGCGGACTGGTGTCGGACGGGGGGCACGGAATTCAGAAGCAGTGCAAGCTTCTCGCAACCTAATTGCGGTTGCAACCTTCCTATCTTTTCCTAAATTCAATCACTTGCCACGTTCTTTTCTTCCGTTCAAGTTTGGCATTCCTAATGCACATGCCCGGTTGTCGGGGCGGCATTCCGGTCGGAATGGCAAGCCCAGACACACACAATAACTTTTAGGAGAAAACAAAATGAACACTTTAAAGAAATTGGTTGTGGGCATGGGCCTGGTATCGGTCCTGTGCACTATCCCTGCCATGGCGCAGATCGCCAATAGTGTGGTGTTTGACGCACCCTCCGCCTTTTACGCGGGGAACGCGAAGATGCCTGCAGGAAGTTATCGACTGACTCAACCGGACGCAGACAATGACCTTGTGTTACTGGAAAGCGCCAGCGGTTCGCATTCCGTCTTCGTGGAGTATGAAGTCGTATCCTCCGAGACTCCGCATACTCAGAGCGATGTCACTTTCAACAAGTACGGCAACGTTGATTTCTTGAGCGCAGTCTGGGTCAAAGGGCGAAAGTCTGAGATGCAGATCCTGCCGTCGAAATTCGAACAAAATACAGCCAAATCTACGACCGCTGAAAAGCATTCGCTGTCAGCCAAGAGTGCTGGCCAGCCGTAATAAATGACTGTCCCCGTGGGGACATTTCAAGAAAACTAAAGGAGAAACCATGAAACTACAGAACAAAATGCTTGTTTCGATCGCAACGTTGTTTGTATTCATAGCTGCGTCATTCGCCGAGCAGGTGAAGACCGACTACGATCACAGCGCGAATTTCGGACAATACAAGACCTACTCTTGGGAGAAAGTCCAAACCAAAGATCCGCTGTTGGTTGACCGCATTAAGGACGCGGTGAATGCTGCTCTAACAGCCAAAGGCTGGACCCAGGTCGACTCGGGTGGCGATGTCTCTGTCGTGGCGATCGAAATCACCAAGAATCAGCAGACTCTCAACACCTTTTACGATGGCTTTGGAGGAGGTTGGCGTTGGAGAGGCGGCGGAGGATTCGGAGACGCAACGACAACCACTGAAACCTACAGAGTCGGTACCCTGGTCGTCGATCTGTTCGACGCCAAGGCCAAGAACTTAATCTGGCGAGGCTCGTCCAGCGACACACTTTCCAACAATCCAGATAAGAACACCAAGAACCTCGACAAGGAAGTGAAGAAGATGTTCGACCATTTTCCTCCGGAGGCGAAAAAGTAAAGCCGAGGGGAGTTCTTACGATGATCGATACAAAATAGCACCGCCGGAAGGGCCGCTGGTCGTCCAAGCCGGCGGTTCAGTTTCAAAGAACGCGACATGAGTCGCTTGAAAATCGCTCACCAGGAGCAACGTTATGAAGAAAATAGCGACGTATCTGATGAGCATTTTATTCGTGGCTCTGCCAGTTCTTTCCTCGCCCGCTTTGGCAGCTGATCACGAAAAGGATGAGGATCGGCTGAAGAACAGCGGCATTGTGTTGAAGGGTGTTAGTCTGTCCCAATTGCCATATGCGAAGGCCTCTTTTGCTTCCTGTGAGAGGTTGGCATCCAGCAAAAAGGAACGCCCTGGCTGGCCTGGACGGTATTGGTAGGGATAGTCCGTGGAAAAGAGGATGCGCTCCTGTCCGACGATCTCCAGTGCGCGTTGCAGGTAGGTCTGGGTCCAAATGCCACTGGGTACGACGTATAGATTGCGCTGGAAGTACTCCTCGACGGGACGCTCCAACTTCGCGACGCGAGCGAGCGACTTAAGCCGTTCCAGGTAGAAGAGAACGACTTCACCCCAGTGCCCGAGGATGATCTGCAAGTTTGGAAAACGGTCGAAAACACCGGCCAGGATCAAACGAACGAACTGGATCCCAGCTTCGTAGTGCCATCCCAGACCGAACGCCGCGAAGGCTGTATCTACCGATTCTCCGAAACCTGCGTAAAGAGCGGCTCGGACGGAAGCCTGAGGAATCTGCGGATGAATGAAGAGCGGCACGTTGAGTTCTGCAGCCGCGCTTAGCAGTGGCAGGAAATCAGGGTGGTCAAGATTCTTATCGCGAGTGCGACCGCAAACCATGGCCCCGTGCAGGCTGTATTGGGTTACTGCACGTCTCAGTTCCAACGCCGCTTCGTCCGCAGCAGGCATGGGAAGAACAGCGAAGCCCTGAAAGCGCGTGGGATGCCGTGCGATGCTCCCGGCTATGAGATCGTTGGTGCTCCTGGCGAGGAGAACACTCTCCACAGGCTCAAGATTGTGCAGAGCCGGCGTTGTGACGGAGAGCACCTGTACGTCTACACCGCTTTCGTCCATCAGGGCCAAACGACCCTCTCCGAGATCTTCGAGACGCTGCCGAATCTCGCCTTGATCGAAGTTAGAGGTTCCTTCCGAACAGATGGCTGAGGTCTCCCACGCAGTCCTGATTTCGCGTGTCAGAAAATGCTCTTCGATACTGATGATTTTCATGGCCTGTCAGTTCTCAGTGCTGTTTTTCGAGGGGGCGCCTACCAAGGAACAACATTACCCTGATAGTCGAGGTAGTGCAGACCACCCTTGCCTGCCTGTCCCTCCATTACGGCAACCAGCTTCGGGATACTCTCGTCGATGCTCAGCTTGGCGTTGGGTCCGCCCATCTCAGTGCGCACCCAGCCTGGTGCCATCAGCAGCATGGTTCGAGGGTCATCCATGCGCCGGGCTCTAAAACTCCGCATAAGCGAGTTAAGAGCGGCTTTACTGGCGCGGTACACCTCCCATCCTCCTTTTTCATTGTTGGAGACGCTGCCCTGGCCAGAAGACATAACGCCTAGGTGGGTGTTGAAAAAGTCACGTCGATTAGCGGGATGAGATTCGGCAGAAGCATGTTAGAAGAAAGCCTTCGCACATGCTCTGTTTGATTCTGATCGTCGGAGGCCTGCTGATCATGATGGGACAACACGACCGTTCGAAGCGCTGTTTTATTACTTCCGCCTGGAAGATCAGGTTCCAGAGACGCACCTGCTGCGACTCATCGATAGGCACATCAGCTTTGCCTTCGTGCGGGAAACGCTGAAACAGAGTTACAGCGAGACGGGCCGACCGTCCATCGATCCCGAACTTCTGCTGCGCATCCTGCTGATTGGCTATTTGTATGGCATCACCAGCGAACGCAAACTGGTGGAGGAGCTGCGCATGCATTTGGCGTGGCGCTGGTTCACGGGCTTGGGTTTCGATCAGGAAATCCCGCATCACTCCACGTTTTCGAAAAACCGGCACGGACGGTTTCAGGAATCGAAGCTGTTCGAGCAGTTGTTCGAACAGATCGTGCGGCAGTGTGTGGAAGTGGGACTGGTGCAAGGGACGCATTTATCTGTGGACGGCAGCTTCATCGAAGCGAATGCAGCTAAAGAGAGCCGGATTCCACGCGAGCAGTTAGCGGAAGCGGCCCAAGTTCGTCGCACCGTGCGACAGTATCTGCGGGAGGTGGAAGAGCAGAATC